>CALKXD010000001.1 GCA_938003855.1 uncultured Granulosicoccaceae bacterium
TAGCTCCAGGTATTTTTCGTCGATCACCACTGAGATTTTTATCTCTGACGTCGAAATCAACACGATATTTATCGCCTCTTTAGCAAGCGCCTCGAACATTTTACTGGCTATGCCCGCATGTGACCGCATTCCGACACCGACAACGGAAACTTTGGCGATATCCGTCCTTCCTGATACATCAACCGCGCCAAGCTCCTTTGCTTTACTGGAGACAATCTCAAAAGTTTTGTCGTAATCGATGCGATTCACTGTAAAAGTAAAGTCAGTCACGTTGTCACCGGATATATTTTGCACAATCATGTCGACTTCGATATTGGCTTCAGCAACCGGTCCGACGATCTGATAGGCAACGCCGGGGGTGTCCGGCACGCCTAATACGGTAATTTGAGCCTCGTCACGGTTGAATGCGATCCCGGAGATCAGTGCTTGTTCCAATGGATTTTCCTCGTCTATCGTAATGAGTGTACCGTCGCCGTCTGTGAATGAAGACAACACACGCAACGTCACACCGTATTTTCCTGCAAACTCGACTGCTCTAATTTGCAGCACCTTTGAGCCCAGACTTGCCATTTCGAGCATTTCTTCAAAGGTAATTTTCGCCATTTTTCTGGCGTTCGGCACCACTCTCGGGTCAGTGGTGTACACACCATCCACATCAGTATAGATTCGACATTCGTCCGCTTTCAGCGCCGCTGCCATAGCGACCGCTGAGGTATCCGACCCACCGCGTCCCAGCGTGGTGACCTCGCCGTCGTCATTGATGCCCTGAAAACCCGCCACCACAACGACCCGCCCCTTGTTGAGGTCGGACATAACTCTTTCGGTGTTGATATCGGTTATGCGTGCCTTGTTGTAGCTTTTGTCAGTGCGGATACCGGCTTGCGCACCAGTATAGGAGCGTGACTCCTGACCAAGCTCCGACAGCGCCATACACAGCAACGCCATCGAGACCTGCTCACCGGTTGAAACCAGCACATCGAGCTCACGGGGTTCAGGTCGGGCGCTCATTTCTTTGGCCAGGCCCAGAAGCCGGTTTGTCTCGCCTGACATCGCCGAGACCACCACCACCACCTGATTACCTTCGTCAACCGAGGCCTTGACCCTGTCTGCGACCGCTTTTATACGCTCTGGAGACCCGACGGAGGTACCACCATATTTATGAACCAGTAAACTCATGATTTCTTCAGTTGCTCTGCTATCCACTCAGGCACACTTTTCAGTGCCGCCTGTAATCCTTCGGGCTGCGTACCGCCTGCCTGCGCCAGGTCAGGGCGTCCGCCACCCTTACCGCCCACTTGCAGGGCAACGTGATTTACCAGCTCACCCGCCTTGACCGTTGTTGTCAGGTCTTTGGCTACCCCTGCTATCAAACGGACTTTGTCGCCGTCTTTAGCGCCCAGCACAATAGCGCAATTACCCAATTTGTCTTTCAGTTTATCGATGGACTCACGCAGTGTTTTTGCATCAGCCCCTTCCATTTCCATTGCCAGAACTTTCACCCCCCCTATCTCAACCGCGCTGTCGATCATGCCATCGCCAGCGTGAGAGGCCAGCTTTGAATTGAGCCGGTCAACTTCTTTACTGAGCGCTCTGTTTTGCTCTGACAGCTGGGTAACACGTTGATCGACTTTTTCCACCGGGGCCTTCAAGGTGGCCGCAATACTCTGCAACAGCTTTTGTTGTTGGGCGGTGTGCTGCATCGCCGCAGCACCAGTGAGCGCTTCTACACGGCGCACACCAGCGGCGGTTCCGGTCTCACCGGTGATGCGAAACAACCCGATATCTCCTGCTCGGTTAACGTGGGTACCGCCACACAACTCGGTGGAATGATCACCAATTTCAACAACCCGGACGATATCGCCATATTTTTCATCAAACAGAGCCATAGCCCCTTTGGCAATGGCATCATCCATCGGCATTTCGGAGGTCGTCGCGGCGCTGTTGACACGGACCTGCTCGTTGACCCAGCTTTCTATTTCCATCAGCTGGGTGTCAGGTATCGGTGCACCGTGCGAAAAGTCGAAGCGCAGATGCCCGGCGGATACCAGAGATCCCTTTTGCTGCACATGCTCACCCAGAAAGCGACGCAGACCAGCATGCAAAAGATGTGTTGCCGAATGATTTCCGGCTGTCGCTGCACGGCGGACTGCATCGACGCTTGCGACCAATTCGTCACCGACAGCCAGGTTGCCACTCAACAGTTTTCCATAGTGCACAATGGCGTTAGCGCTTTTCCGCGTATCCAATACACTGAACTCAGTCGCAGGCCCCCTTAAAAATCCGCTATCACCTAGCTGCCCGCCTGACTCTGCATAGAACGGTGTTTTCTCGAGAACAATAGCCACCGACTGGCCATCGTCGTCATCAGTTGCCAGCGAGTCGGCATCGATACGACTGACGGACTCACCATCAACGTAGAGCTCGGCCACTACTCCTGTGTCTTCAACGCGCTCATAGCCGCTGAATTGACTGGTACTGGTTGAAGAGACTGAATTTGCCGCACCGGCAGCAAACTGGCTAGCGGCACGTGCGCGCTCGCGCTGCGCTTCCATCTGTACTTCAAACCCGTTCTCGTCGATGCGTAAGTCACGCTCTCGTGCGATATCAGCGGTGAGATCGAGCGGGAACCCATAGGTGTCGTAGAGCTTAAATAAGACATCACCGGGCACTGTATCACCCTGCAATGCGGCAAAGTCTGCCTCGAGAATTTTCATCCCCTGACTCAGGGTTTCTGCGAAGCGACGCTCTTCATCCAACAGCGTCTCAGCCACCCGGTTTTTGACCTTGACCAGCTCGGGAAATGCATCCCCCATCAACGCAGCAAGCGGCTCAACCAGCTTATGAAAAAACGGATCGGTCGCACCCAGGTTATGACCGTGCCGCGCTGCACGGCGGATAATCCGCCGCAGCACGTAGCCGCGCCCTTCATTGGAAGGCAGCACGCCATCGACAATCATAAACGCGCAGGAGCGGATATGGTCCGCAATAACATTGAGTGATGGACTGTCTGTTTCGGTGGCACGGGTTACCTCGCGCACATGCGTCAGCAACCGCGCAAACAGATCGATATCGTAGTTGTTATGGACACTCTGCAGAACGGCTGCAATGCGCTCCAGCCCCATACCGGTGTCGACACTTGGTTTGGGCAACGGGGTAAGCGTGCCGTCTGCCGAACGATCGTATTGCATAAATACGAGGTTCCAGATTTCTATATAGCGATCACCGTCTTCATCAGGGGTACCCGGAGGGCCGCCGAAAACATCGGGGCCGTGATCAAAGAATATTTCTGAACAGGGGCCACAGGGACCGGTGTCTCCCATCTGCCAGAAATTATCTTTTGCCCCTATACGGGCAATGCGCTCTTCCGGCACGCCAATATTCTTTGCCCACAAATCGTAGGCTTCATCGTCTTCTTCGAAGACGGTGACCCATAATTTATCTGCCGGCAGCTCCAGTGTCTGCGTGAGGAACTCCCAGGCGTAATTGATCGCCTCTTCTTTAAAGTAATCACCGAAGCTGAAATTACCGAGCATCTCAAAAAATGTATGGTGCCGGGCCGTGTAGCCCACATTCTCGAGATCGTTGTGCTTGCCGCCGGCCCGCACACATCGTTGCGAGGTCGTTGCCCGGGAGTAGCTGCGTTTGTCAGAACCCAGGAATACGTCTTTAAACTGCACCATCCCCGCGTTGGTAAACAACAGCGTGGCGTCATTACCCGGTACAAGCGGGCTGGACTTGACGATCTCGTGCCCCTTGTTCTCGAAGTACGAGAGGAACAAATGCCTGATATCAGAAGTAGACAACATGATTTTTTAATCTGGTGGAAAATGAATGTTGTTGAGAACCCGGAGGGCCCGGAAACATTAAAGAGTGTAGCTCTTTGGTTTCTGAACACAATCCGGGGTATGAGGGTGCCTGGTTACTGCGCACACATCCGACCGCTTCGGTATTCTATCTAACTCTCTGGTAGCTGTGAAAGATTCGTCCTTAGGGTCGGGGGCCCATACCAACCGAACTATCAGTCCGTCTGGCAGCGTACCCTCTTCAAGGCTTCAGAAATCTGCTGCGAGGCATAGCCCCGGGTTTGCAGATAGCGCATCATTTTGGCTGTGTACGCCGCCTTTTTTTTGTAATCATCCGGCATTGCAACCTCATCTGCAATTGCGAATTTCTTCAGCAATGCGGCATGAGCGTTTTCGTCCCAATCGGCATCGTTTTCAGCAATGGCATTTTCGATGATGTCGCGGGTGAGTTTTTTGGCTAGTAAATCAGCACGGATCTTATTGGCACCGTAACCCCGATTGACCCGCATGCGCGTGTAGGACTCGGCAAAGCGGGCATCACACTGCAGGCCCCGCTCCTGAAGTTCTTCGAGTACGGAATCGATCAATGCCAACGGATACTCTCTGAGTATCAGCTTTTGCTTGAGTTCGAGTTTGCCGTGCTCACGCCCTGCAAGCAGGAACATCGCTTTGTCGCGGACGATCGAGGCGGTAACCGCAGGCGCATCTTCTGCCTCTGCGGAACCACCGTCATCATCGCTGCTAGTCTGCTTGCTGCGCTTCCGCCACATCTGGTGCTTGTTCCTTGGTTCCGGTTTGCGGCAGTAATTTTTCGCGTAACTTGGAACCCAGTTCCTCGGACATTGCCGGGTTTTCTTTCATGTGGTTTCGCACGTTGTCTTTGCCCTGGCCAATGCGATCGCCGTTGTAGCTGTACCAGGCACCGGCTTTTTCGATGAGATCGTGCTTGACGCCAAGGTCGATCAGTTCACCTTCGTAGGAGGTACCCTCCCCGTACAGGATTTCAAATTCCGCCTGCTTGAATGGAGGTGCCATTTTGTTTTTCACCACCTTCACACGGGTGTCGTTACCGATGATCTCATCACCCTTTTTGATCGCACCGATACGACGGATATCAAGCCGGACAGACGAATAGAATTTCAGTGCGTTACCGCCGGTGGTGGTTTCAGGGCTACCAAACATCACACCGATCTTCATACGGATCTGGTTGATGAATATCACCAGTGTATTGGACCGTTTAATGTTGGCGGTGAGCTTGCGCAATGCCTGCGACATGAGTCGCGCGTGCAGGCCGACGTGAGTATCGCCCATGTCACCTTCGATTTCCGCTTTCGGCGTCAGTGCAGCAACCGAGTCAACGACGATGATATCAACGGAGCTTGAGCGCACCAGCATGTCGGTGATTTCCAGCGCCTGGTCTCCGGTGTCGGGCTGCGACACCAGCAGGTCGTCTACGTTGACCCCCAGTTTCTCGGCATAGGTCGGGTCGAGCGCGTGCTCTGCATCAATGAACGCGGCGGTGCCACCGGCCTTTTGGCATTCTGCGATAGCCTGCAACGTGAGTGTGGTTTTACCGGATGACTCCGGGCCGTAGATTTCAATAATGCGGCCTTTTGGCAAGCCGCCTATACCCAACGCGATATCCAGCGTCAGAGAGCCGGTTGATACCACTTCGATATCGCGGTTTATCTGGGAATCTCCCATCCGCATCACCGCACCTTTGCCAAACTGCTTTTCGATCTGGCCAAGCGCTGCGCTTAGGGCTTTCTTTTTGTTGTCATTCACTGGTATCTGACTCCTGAAGGAACATCTGTTCGGGCCGTAGCTTATCCCCCGGATTATCGCATACTGGCGCAGTGCTTCACAGCCTTCGGACTGAATAAATGAGCCTGCAGAACACTGTATACCTGTGGTGCTAGATCGATTCAGTTTCGATACATCGGATCAGACCGCGCAGGGCTTCAATAACGGTTTGCTCGCGTACAGATGCGCGGTCACCTTCGAACACATGATGACGGGTGTAAGCATTGCTGGCACTGGCCCAGGCAATCCAGACCGTACCCACTGGTTTGGCATCGCTGCCACCATCGGGCCCGGCGACCCCACTGACCGACACGGTTAATGTCGCCGAGCTGCGAGCCAGCGCACCCTGAGCCATTTGCGCGACCGTCGCCGCACTGACCGCGCCCTGCTCTGTCAATGTTTCACTGGTGACCCCAAGCATTTCCATTTTCGCTTCATTGCTGTAGGTGATGAAGGCGCGGTCGAAAAAAGCCGAACTGCCTGCCCGGTCAGTCAGCGCCGCTGCGATCAGACCGCCGGTACAAGACTCCGCCGTTGCGATCACGACTTGTTCCCGCAAGGCAACTTTGGCCAGTTGCTGCACCATTGCCTGCTGTGTTGTTCTCATCTGTCATCCTGTGAAGGCGGTATCCACCTGCATTTTAACCCAGGTGCCTGCACGGCAGAAATCTGCAGCGTGTGACAGCGTAAGCGCAAGGCCGGTTTGTCGAGCAATGCCGGCTCGGTGTTTCCGGAGCGACCCGCGACGACGATGGCCACTGAGTATGGTTATAACGCGCCCGCCCCCGCAAACGTCTGACGACACATTCGCCGCCTCAACCCACCGCTGTCACTATAAGCCGTGATCCGATTGAAGACACACAAGACGCCATCACACGGGTTGGATACAATGCCGCCCATGACAGCAACCGCAAAGCAAACCCCCATGATGCGCCAGTACCTGGGCATCAAGGCTGAGTACCCTGACACGCTGGTGTTCTACCGCATGGGGGACTTCTATGAACTATTCTTCGATGATGCCAGACGCGCCTCTGAGCTACTGTCGATCACCCTGACCGCGCGCGGCCATGCCGGTGGTGAACCCATCCCGATGGCAGGGGTGCCACAACATTCGGTAGAAGGCTACCTGGCCAAGCTGGTCTCGCAGGGAGAGTCTGTCGCCCTGTGCGAACAGATAGGCGACCCGGCCACCAGCAAGGGCCCGGTGGAGCGCAAGATTGTCCGTGTACTAACGCCGGGCACAGTTACCGATGAGGCACTGCTCGACGACCGGCAACCCTGTCTGCTAACGGCTCTTTCATTCGATGGTCATCACTACGGTCTGGCCAGTATTGATCTGGCAGTCGGCATCATTACGGTGTCGCAGTTCGAATCCCAACAGGTACTGCATGGCGAACTAACCAGATTGCGGCCCGCTGAACTGTTGATCCCGGAGACGCTGGCGTCCCCGTCAGAATTCAGCCAGTACACGGTGCGGACGCGGCCGGTCTGGCACTTTGATTCCACCAGTGCGGCAGAGCAGTTGTGCAAAGTGTTCGGCACCAAAGATTTGCGCGGCTTTGGCTGCGAAGAATTACCACACGCGACCGGTGCGGCCGGATGCGTACTGCAATATGTCAGAGAAACACATCGCGGCGCACCGCCGCATCTGGTGGGTATTTCAACGGAATCACCACGCGATGCGCTGACGCTGGATGCCGCCACCCGACGCAATCTCGAGATCGATACCAGCTTGAGCGGACAGCCTGCAGCCACCTTGCGCGCGCTGATCGACAAAACGCTCACCAGCATGGGCGGACGCTTGCTGACTCGATGGCTTAACCGACCGCTGCGCGATCATAAACTGCTAAATACCCGCCTCGATTCAATCGATGTACTGATTACGGACAACACCCTGACCGAGAGTTTAACCACTCACTTGCGCGGTATTTCAGACATCGAACGAATTCTGGCTCGTGTCTCTATAGGGTCAGCTCGCCCAAGGGATCTGATCAGTCTTCGCGACACTCTCAGGGTGCTGCCAGAGATACACACACTCATTGCCGTGCAGAGTGACATTCTTCTGAGCAACATCGCCGACAATCTTCACGGCTTCGACACCGAGCGCGACCTGCTTAACTCGGCACTGGCCGACAACCCACCCGCGCTGATCAAGGATGGCGGAGCTATTCGAACCGGCTTTGACGAAGCACTCGATGAACTACGGGGACTCAGTGAAAACGCCGACGGCTATCTGACCGACCTTGAATCCCGCGAGCGGGAGCGCACCGGCAACGGCAACCTTAAAGTGGGTTACAACCGCGTCCACGGCTATTACATCGAGGTATCCAAAGCCAGCAAAGGGTCAGTCCCGCCTGAGTACACCAGACGCCAGACCCTGAAAGGCGCAGAGCGCTACATCACTGAAGAGCTTAAGCAGTTTGAAGATAAAGTGCTGTCGGCTCGCGAGCGGTCGCTGCAGCGGGAAAAAAGCCTCTACGAAAAACTACTGACGGACCTTGCTGCAAATCTGCCGGCGCTGAAACAGTGTGCGCAGGCAATCGCCGAACTGGACGTATTACAGAACATGGCAGAACGCTCTGTCGCACTGAACTGGACCCGCCCCGGCTTCACGGAAAAACGAATTATCCGCTACGACGGGGGTCGGCATCCGGTCATCGAAGCGGCGCTCGATACCCAGTTTGTGCCCAACGACCTGCATCTCGACATGAAGCAACGCATGCTGCTGATCACCGGCCCGAACATGGGCGGTAAGTCGACCTACATGAGACAAACCGCACTCATAGTGCTGCTTGCACACATTGGCAGCCATGTGCCGGCAAGTGCCTGTGAGATCGGCCCTATCGACCGTATTTTCACCCGTATCGGCGCTTCCGACGACTTGGCCAGTGGTCGCTCGACTTTTATGGTCGAAATGACCGAAGCCGCTGACATTCTACACAACGCCACCGCCCAAAGCCTGGTACTGATGGATGAAATCGGCCGTGGCACCAGCACCTACGACGGCTTGTCACTGGCGTGGGCCTGTGCCGAGGCACTGGTCAGCAACAACCGGGCGTTTACACTTTTTTCAACGCACTATTTTGAGCTGACGCGACTCGAACAAGAACAACCGTCGGTCGGTAATGTGCATCTTGATGCGGTTGAACACAATGACGAAATAGTCTTCATGCACAACGTCAAATCGGGTGCGGCCAGCAAAAGCTATGGCTTGCAGGTGGCAAAACTGGCGGGGCTACCAAAATCGGTACTGGGCCACGCGCGGGAACGACTGGCCTCACTGGAAGCAACCCCTGTCAGCACGCCGGTCGCGCCGGTGGTCAGCGAGCAACTTGGGTTGTTCGGGTCAGCGGATCAACCTCTTGCCGACTACTTACAGGATCTTGATATCGACAATATCAGTCCGCGGGAAGCACTGGAACATCTTTACAAACTCTCTGACTTGATTGAATAAAATCCCCCAAGCCGGTGTTGCGCCTGACCTTTTCCCAGCCTTTGCGCACACTGTTATACTGCCCGGAATGATGAGAAAAAAGCACCATCGTGATACCGTAGGGGATGGCAAATTTTAACAAAGTAGGTCTGATCGCAAAAACCAGTGACCTGAGCGTTTCCGAAACACTCAACGACGTCTACCTGCTGGTACAGAAAATGGGGCTCGAAGTTCTGCTTGATTCCAGCACCCGCGGACTTCTGGGCGGGCCGGTTACGGTCGATATGGATGTGATCGGCCGCGAATGCGATCTGGCCATTGTGATCGGCGGCGACGGCACGTTGCTGCGTGCTGCGCGTGAACTGGTCAACGACAACGTACCGCTGGTGGGTGTAAACCGCGGCAGACTCGGTTTTCTGGTCGATGTATCCCCCGACGGCAAGCTGCACGAACTCACAGAGATTATCAACGGCGAGTACATCGAAGAGCATCGCCTGATGCTGAGCTGCGAGCTGTTGCGCAACGGCGAAGTCATTCAGCATTCACTGGCATTCAACGATATGGTCATGCGCACAAAAAACGTGCTGCAGATTATCGAGTTTGAAATCTCTATCAATGGCAGCTTTGTACTGAGCCAGCGCGCTGACGGAATAATAGTCGCTACCCCGTCAGGATCGACGGCGTATTCCCTTTCCAGCGGCGGGCCAATCGTCAACCCCAACCTTAATGCGCTGGTGGTGCAGCCGATCTGCCCGCATACCCTTAGCAGCCGACCACTGGTGGTTACCGCCGAGTCAGAAGTCAGCTTGCTGGTCACCGAGAAAAAACCCGTGCACGCGCAAATGGTTTGCGATGGGCAGGTCTATAAAGACCTGCAAAATGACGATGTCATAGAAGTGCGCAAGCATGATCGAAGCATTCGCTTACTGCACCCGGCCAACTACGACTACCACGCCATCTTGCGCGAAAAACTAAACTGGGGATAATACTTGCGACACAGACGTCGCGACCCCTGCCCCCGACTACTGTTTTAAAATACACTATCTGTAACTGCTATCTCCCAACTTGATCAAAGACCGCATTTTTAGCGCGAGCCCGCCGCCATGCTGACCGCCCTCCAGGTTAAAGACTTTGCCATTATCACCCGCAGCTCACTGGAGCTTGATGCAGGGATGACCACGCTCACCGGCGAAACCGGCGCGGGCAAGTCGATCTTGCTCGGCGCGTTGGGCCTGGTACTTGGAGACAGAGCTTCGCCAAGTGCGGTGCGAGACAGCGCTGAGCGCGCCGACATAAGCGCACTGTTTGACATCGACAACATTGCGTCGGTGACCAGCTGGCTGAGTGACCACTCAATGGACCACGACGGCGAGTGTATATTGCGCCGTGTCGTTACCCGCGACGGCAAGTCACGCGCCTATATCAACGGTACGCCGGTTACGGTCAGAAATCTCCGCGAGCTGGGCCAGCTACTGGTAAATATTCACGGCCAGCACGATCACCAGCTGATCACCCTGCCCGACACCCAGCGCGAGATCCTTGATGATTTCGGCAAAAACACACCGCTGCTTGATAAAGTACAGAAAGCCTGTAACGCCTGGGCTGAAAAGCATCGCGAGCTCGACTCGATCACCGAGCGACTGAAAGCCCGAGGCGATCGACTCGACACCCTGCGCTATCAACTGCAGGAATTCACCAAGCTGTCTCTAGAGGGCATCGACTTCGACGAGGTAGATCAGGAACACCGACGACTGGCCAACGCCACCGAGCTGAAAGAACTCTGTATCGGTGCCATGGATCTGCTGCAAGACAACAACAACTCTACGCTCAGCCAACTTACCGAAGCTGAAAAAATACTCACCACACTGCGTAATCAGGACGGCTCAATCGCCGATGTTGCCGAGCTTTTAAATTCGGCTCGCATTCAGGTCGAAGAGGCAACCGACTCCCTGCGTCACTACAATCGCGCTATCGAACCAGACCCGCAACGCCTGCAAGCCCTCGATGAAACACTGTCGACAGCACATCAACTGGCCAAAAAGCATCGCATTTCACTACCGGAACTAGCCGGCTTTGCGCAGACACTGCAACTGGAATTCGAAGAACTGGAGTCCATTGATGAGTCCGTCGAGTCACTCAATCAGGAAGTCCAGCAAGCGGTAAAGACCTACAACGCCGTGGCAAAAAAGCTCAGCGCCAAACGCAAGAGCGCCGCGCTGCAATTATCAAAGCACCTGACGCGGGCAATGCAAACCCTGGGCATGAAGGGCGGCAAGTTCGACATTGAGATTACCGGCCGCAAGCTCGACCATCCGCACCCCGGTGGCGTAGATCAGGTGGTGTTTAAAGTCAGCGCCAACCCGGGGGCCGCATTACGCGCCATGAGCGATGTCGCATCGGGGGGTGAGCTGTCACGCCTGAGTCTGGCGGTACAGCTGATCACCTCAGAGCGTAACCGGGTACCCACACTGATTTTCGACGAGGTCGATACCGGGGTCGGTGGTGGTGTGGCAGAAACGGTTGGCCAGCAACTGCGCCAACTGGGCGGTCGCTGCCAGGTGTTGTGCGTAACGCACCTGCCGCAGGTGGCCGCACAAGGGCATCACCATATTAAGGTATCGAAAAAATCCAGCGATAAAAAAACACTGGCCGAGTCCCATATACTGACCCGGGAACAGTCACTGGAAGAAATCGCCCGGATGCTGGGCGGTGTAAAAATCACCAAACGCACACGCGAGCATGCACGGGAAATGCTGGCCGCCGCCAATGCTGAGCCGCAGGCAGATTCCGGCGCTTAGGGCGCGCGAGCAATGGCCTGCAACGTTTGAAATCCGGTCATTTGCCGATCTTTATCCGGCTATTTAATCGCGCCTAATGGCCAGCCTCCATCGCGGACCTCGAGCCTCTGCCGCAAGCCACCGATAAGCACCGGCACCCGTCTGCCAGGCCTGTTTTCTGCCACCCCGCGAGATCTGATTACGGAACAGCAAAAGCACGCGCAGCACCGGCGACCGGATATAGAATCAGGGGCTAAAGCCCATTAGACGGAATCACCTTGGCTCTCTTATCCCATCCTGCACGTATACTCCATCGCTCAGTCCTGCTGTGCCTGCTTACAACAACGGTGGTTTTGACAGGCTGTGGCTCGTGGTGGCTGCCACGCCCGCACAAAATAGACATTCAGCAGGGCAACTTGCTGCCACCGGCGGCGGTCGCCGAGATAGCAGAAGGCATGTCACGCCGCGAAGTGGTTGCTATTCTGGGAGAACCGATCATCACCAGTCTGTTCAATGGCAACCGATGGGACTACGTGTACAGCATCAATCGCTCTGGCGAAAAACCAAAGCCTCAGCGCGTCACCGTATTTTTTGAAAATGATCGCGTCAGCAGCCTGGAAAAAGAAGGCATACCGGAAGCCGGTTAATAACCCCGCATGCTTAGCTCTGTTTAGCCGACAGGTCAGCGCGTATTTTTTGCCTGATTGCGTGCACGCGCCCGACGCGCCTCCATTGGATCAATGACCAGCGGCCGATACAATTCGACACGGTCGCCATCGTGCAGCGGTGTGTCGACATCGACCCGCTCGCCGTAAATACCGACGGGGGTTTCCTCGAGTGCCAGTTCCGGATAGCGCTCGAGCAACCCTGACGCGCTGACAGCGTCACGCACACAAGCCCCGGCACTAAGCTCAAGCCCGACTACCGGCTGCTCGTCGATCAATGCATACACAACTTCAATCTGCAGCATTGCCGGTGGTGATGTCGGCTCGGCCATCGATGCAGGCTCAGCTCGGGTAAAGCTGATTGGCGCGCTCAACAAAGGCATCGACCATGCGCGCGCAGATTTCGTTAAAGATCGGGCTTAGGGTTTTCTGCAGTAGAAAACCGGCAAAGGTAAACTCTATGTGAAAACTGACGCGGCAACCCTGATCACCGATAGTTTTAAAACTCCACTGTCCGTTGAGCTGCCGGAACGGCCCATCAACCAGCGACATTTTTATTTCCTGCCCGTCGATGATGTCATTGCGGGTTGTAAAATGCTGAGACAGCGGACCTTTTTTGAGGTCAACCCGCGCCACCCTGTGTTTTTCACCAAGCTCGAGCGTCGATGCTCCGCTGCACCACGGTAGAAATTCCGGGTAGGCGTCAACATCATTGACCAGATCAAACATTTTTTGCGCACTGTGTGGCACCAGCGCAGATCGCTCAATCGACGGCATAGTGAATTTTTTCTCGCTGCAAGGGGTATACTTGTAAGTCTATGGCTAAACCAAAGAAAAAGAAGGGCGACAATTCCTCACGGATAGCCTCCAACAAACGTGCGCGCCACGACTACCTGATCGAAGACACCTTCGAAGGCGGCCTGGTGCTGGAAGGCTGGGAAGTCAAAAGCTTACGTGCCGGACGCGTGCAGCTGACTGAAAGCTATGTGATGATTCGCGCCGGTGAAGCGTGGCTTTACGGCTGCCATATTACGCCATTGTTGTCGGCATCGACACACGTGGTGGCAAAACCGGTACGCGACCGCAAAATTCTGCTGCATCGCTCTGAACTCAGCAAGCTGGTCGGCCAGGTCGATCGCAAAGGCTACACCTTGGTGCCGCTGAATCTGTACTGGAAACGCGCCAAGGTAAAGCTTGAAATAGGCGTCGCCAAAGGTAAAAAGAATCACGACAAACGCGCCAGCGAGAAAGAGCGCGACTGGAACCGTGAAAAAGCCAGAGTCATGAAGCACGGATAACGGTCTGCCACCGCATTAACCGCAAAGATCAGAAGTATACGCGCCAATGCTGCAGCACCGCTGCCGCGTGTCTACTGAAGACCGGACCAGACACAGCTACCGCCGTTTTCCTTCTCTAGGCGGTCGATCCACTCCTGATGCGCGGTCAATTCTTCGTTACTTGCACTGATCACATGCATCGGCGGGTACAGCGCGGGATCAATTCTGACCGCCCCGTTTTCGTCTTTTGCATCGCGCGCTGAGTCCAGATCAAAGCTCAAAGCAGACTGCCCGCCGGTCATCATCAGGTAGACTTCCGCCAGTATCTCGGAGTCGAGCAAGGCACCGTGTAACTGACGCCGCGAGTTGTCTATATCCAGGCGTCGACATAAGGCATCAAGACTGTTGCGTTGACCGGGGTACATTTTGCGGGCAAGCGCCAGAGAGTCGGTGACTTTTTCACAGGCCAGCTCCATTCGCGTGTTAGCCCGACACAATTTGAACTCGTGATCGAGAAAGGTCACATCAAACGCAGCGTTGTGGATCACCACTTCAGCACCCTCGATGTAGGCCAGAAATTCATCGGTGATTTCTTCAAAGCGCGGCTTGTCAGCCAGAAACTCCTCAGTAATGCCGTGGACCTCCAGCGCCCCGACATCAATCGCACGGTCCGGTTTTATATATTGGTGGTAGTGCCGCCCGGTGAGTTTGCGATCAATAATCTCGACAGCCCCGATCTCGATGATGCGATGCTGAAGCGCGACTTCAAGACCGGTGGTTTCTGTATCGAGCACAATCTGTCGATGATATTGATCTTTTTCCAATGCAGGGGAACCCTTGGTTGTATAGCTTGCCGACTGCCGGGCCCGAAACCCGGGCTAATCGTCGTCGCTGTTTATATTGGTACGTGCCACATCACGTGCGGTACGGCTGGCCGTTTGTGCAAACGCCCCGGTGACTAATCGACCACGCGGGCGCAACCACTGCTGTCGGGCCAATGTCATTGGCACAGACTGTTTGCGAGCATGAATCAGGTAGACACCACCAACAAAGCCAAACAGTCGCTGTGTTTTTTCCAGATGTCGGGTGGCACCCAGCATTCGCTGGCGATTCACCGGTGGCCGCAAAAAAACAGTTTCAGCAGAGAGCACCCGAAACCCCAGCACCGACAGCCATTCGACCAAGCGCCCACGACTGTAGGTATTACCATTCCACGGCACGGTCCTGCCAACCGCCCGGCGAATGCCAAACTGACTGTAGGGATTAAAGCCCATCAGCAATAGGTGGCCATCTGCCGTCAGTACACGATCGGCTTCCCGCAGAGCGACGTGCGGGCTCTCGCAAAATTCCAGCGAGTGCGGGTAAAACACCAGATTGACGCAATTGCTGCTGATCGGCAATTGCTCGAGTTCGCCGGAGATATGAGACCCGGAAGACTCTGCTGCGCTATCAACCACAATACGGCGATGCAGCCCGGCACTGGCGAGCAATTCGCGCTGCGGCGCGATTTGCCCTACCTGCACCCCTTGATAACCGAAAATTCCGGGCAGCGTTTCATCAAACTTGGCAGCGACGGTGTCGAGCACCGCCTCACCCAGTGATGAGCCATACCATTCTCGCAACGCCGGTTGCGCCTCAAGCCAGGTTGGTGTCTTTTTTCTGAAATTTCGCATAAACCAAATATACTCTATTCCTGTGATTCTTTCCGCAGCGTCAGAACATATACCGTGAAAGTCTGTTCGAAAATTCTTAAATTCTGAGCGCCCCGCACTTGTTGAACACCCGCAGACCCCGACTCATCAACACGATAATGCTGATTCTGCTGATTATTGGCAACCTAACCATCAGTCAGCTCGCCATCGCCGGTAACTCAACCAATGGCACTAGCATAGTTGATCAGCAACAGGCGGAGTTGCTGCGCCAGATTACTGAAATCAGCTCACGCAGCGGGCCGCCGTCGGCCTACCAGAACGCAATGGATCTCTCTGCGCTGATGTATCGCGATGCCTGGCATCGGTTGCAGGAGGAATTTGAGTTCACCCACATCAGCCATCCGGCCATTGACAAGCAAATCGATTTCCTGCGCTCGGGCATAAGAACACTGCAAAAGAACCTTTCGGCATCGCGCCCCTATCTGTTCTTCGTCATGGAAGCCCTGAGCGATGCTGACGTACCCGCTGATATCGCCTTACTGCCACTGATTGAAAGCGCCTTCGATCCGATCGCGCGCAGCTCTCAGAATGCCAGAGGCCTTTGGCAATTTATGCCAGCCACCGCCGAGACCGTCGGCTTGACGAAAAACCGCTGGTACGATGGCAGACTCGACCCGTTTGCCTCCACGCACGCTGCAATCCGGTATTTAAAGCAGTTACACAAAACGTTTGATGAAGACTGGCTGTTAGCACTGGCCGCCTACAACGCGGGCCCCGGCAATGTGCGTGCGGCGATCCGAAAAGCAAAAGCGCGGGGGCGGCCGATCAACTTCTGGAATTTGAAGCTGCCTGCCGAAACCACCAACTATGTACCACGACTGATCGCGGCGACACGGATCGTAGCCAACCCCGAACTCTATCAGTTGTCGCTACCTGAGATTCTCAACCAGCCGCACGTAACAACCGTATCAATCGGACAACAGATCTCGATCACCCAGGCGGCGGTGTTGGCTAAGCTGCCGGCACAGCATTTACGTGATCTGAACACCGCCTATGCCTCGGACAAAACACCGCCAGGCGGGCCGCACCGACTCACCGTCCCGGTTGCGCACGCCCAGGCACTGCTAACCGGTCTTCGAAAACACAACTTCCGACTTCTCAATCACGCGCCCTTTCAGTCACAGGCAGCGTTGCTGCCCCTGCCATTGGACACCGGACCTACATCCCCTGACATGCGGCACAGCAACAATGTTACCGCGCAGAATTTCAAAGCGCCGGTGACCTACCACTACAGAACACACACGGTAAAAAAAGGCGATACACTTTGGGATCTGGCCAACTCTATGGGGGCTGATGTAAAGACGTTAATGGAGTGGAACCACCTGCCTGATGACATCACCAATCTACAGGTTGGCAGCAAGCTTCGAGTGGCTTACCTGGCACCACCCGACCCGGATGCCGGGCAGATAAAAACGATGAAATACCGGGTTACCTACGGCGAAACGCTAATTTCTATTGGCGATAAATTCAGCCTGCGCATTCACGAACTGAAAAAATGGAACCCGGCGCTTTGGCAGAAAAACTCGGTACGCGCCGGGCAGACGCTGCGCATACCCATCTATTAGAATTGGCTAAGTAATGACGCTTCCGACGTAGCGGGCACATCGGGCAGGCGCTGGCAATCAGACTGGCGAAAAAACCGGCTGTGACACCTCACGATACTATTGGCTAGATCTAGCCATAGAATGGATAGATAAATTCAAGATGCTCGCCGCTAATCTGAATAAAATCACCACCGGCCAGTTTAATCTCGACCTGCGGTTGCAGATCGGTACCGTTGTGTTTTATCGCATTGTTGGCATTGTTCATTGGCAGAAAATAGTAGCCAGTCGATTTTTTTGCAATCGCACCGACATCGCCACCGGACTTGCCCACCGTCGTTACCGCTTTCTCCAGTGGCATAACGGATCCGGCCTTATCACCCGAGGCAATCTTTAACGCAGCTACTTCGGAGATGATCTGCTCAAGGTGCGGGTCGATGATCGGCTCGACCGAGCGCATTGGCGTGACGTTTTCAAGTTCCGGCGCGGGCTCGGGCGTACTGACATAAGTTTCCGAATAGCGCAGCTGGTAGTTGCCGATAGTGACTTCATCACTATGCAACAGTACATGCTTCTCTATCTTGCGACCATTAACCGAGGTGCCATTGGTGCTGCCGAGGTCTTCAAGAATCAGACAACCTTTGTCGTCGATTATACGGGCATGGTAACCGCTGACCGACAAATGCGGCAGACACAACGAGTTATCCCGACGACGGCCAATGGAAACCAGGTTCGCTGACAAACTCAGTGAGCGCGACTCACCGGTTTCGGCTGTAACTGTAAGTTGGGGCATGGTGAGCTTATGCTTTTTTATCAGATTTTCCGAAAATAGCATAAGCTCGCAGTAAGAGCAGTTCAGCTATATTTCTATTCAGGAAGGTAGCGGCACCAGAGCACACCATTGCCGCGAAACCGGCCGCTTTCTGCAGCCACTGAACAATTACGTGTTGAAAACACCCGTGGATAAATAGCGATCTCCTCGATCACAGACAATCGAGACAATCATGCTGTCGGTAACCTGCCCGGACAATCGCAACGCCGCGGCCATCGCGCCGCCGGAAGAGACACCACAAAAAATACCTTCCTGACGGGCTAACTCGCGCGAGTAATGCTCTGCATCCTGCTGCGACACATCGAAGATGGTGTCGACTCGCTCCGGCTCATAGATCTTTGGCAGATAGGCTTCCGGCCAGCGCCGGATACCCGGAATATCAGAATCGGGTGACGGCTGCACCCCGACAACCTGGATGTCAGGGTTTTGCTCTTTCAGGTAGCGCGACACCCCCATAATTGTACCGGTAGTCCCCATCGACGACACAAAATGAGTAACCTGGTAATCGGTACCGTGCCAGATCTCGGGGCCGGTGCTGACATAATGCGCTGCAGGATTGTCAGGGTTAGCGAATTGATCGAGCACTATACCCTCACCGTCACTCTGCATTTTCAGGGCAAGATCACGTGCGTATTCCATACCCTGTTGTTTGGTGACCGAAATTAACTCGGCACCGTAGACACTCATGGTGAGCTTGCGCTCTTCACTGAGGTTCTCCGGCATGATCAGCTTCATCTTATAGCCGCGAATCGCCGCTGCCATCGCCAGTGCAATGCCGGTATTTCCGCTGGTCGCCTCTATCAGGGTGTCACCGGGGACAATATCACCACGGTGCTCCGCCGCTGCAATCATGTTGGCAGCCGGCCGATCCTTCACCGAGCCCGCAGGGTTATCGCCCTCGAGCTTTACTACAATGGTGTTGCCGCGATCATTATCACCAAGCCGTTGTAGCTCGCATAAGCGCGTATGACCAATTTGTTGGGCGAGTGTTTTTAGCATCTCTGAGTCCGTGCATAATCTACTGTGGTCAGTGTAACCGCTTGCCGATGTTTGACAACCGCAAAGTCACGTTGCCCGAGCATGGACTCAGCCCGAAATACGCCTCAGGTGCTGATCAAAATCCGTTTGCCGATGCAGATCATCAATGGTGGGACTGACGTCGAGCAGGTGCAGGTTTTCCATGCGCCGCATCCATGTGATCTGTCGCTTGGCGAGTTGCCGGGTGGCTGCAGTGCCGCGATCAATCATCTGCTGCCTTGACCCCTGCCCGGCCAGATACGCCCACATCTGTCGATAGCCAACGCAGCGCATCGAGGCTAACCCGGCATGCATCCCGGGCAGTTTTGTCAGCGCTGCTACCTCGGCCTCGAAGCCATCATCGAGCATCTGTTCGAAACGAAGCGCTATTCTTGTATGCAGCACAGCCCGGTCAAGCGGCATGATTGCAATGTTATAGAATGTATAGCGGTCACTGGCGACGCGCTGCTGCAACTCGGAAATCGGACGGCCACTGAGCTCATGGACTTCGAGTGCCCGCATCAGGCGCTGTGGGTCATTGGGGTGAATCCGGCTGGCCGCGACGGGATCGACGCGGGCCAGCTGCTCATGCATTTTCTGCCACCCGGACTCACTTGCCTGCTGCGCCAGCCTGTCCCGTATCACAGGGTCCGTTTGCGGCAGCGACGACAAGCCAAACCACAGTGCGTGGTAATACATCATGGTGCCACCAGCCATCAGCGGTATCCGGCCCCGTTGTCGTATGCGATTTATTTCGGTGTCTACGTCTTGCAAAAAACGCGATACTGAATACGACTCCCAGGGCTCAACCATATCAATGAGTGCATGCGGAGCAACCTGCAGTGTCGCGGCATCGGGTTTCGCCGTGCCTATATCCATCCGTCGATACACCAGTGCGGAATCAACGCTTATTATCTCGAAGGGATAACGTTGACACAGCTCAACCGCCAATCCGGTTTTGCCAGCCGCCGTGGGCCCCAACAGGCATACCACATCGTTTCTTTCGGCACCCGGAGTCTGCATAGAAATACCAGTGCGATCTAGCGACCGCGCAGAAACAGTCCGTCGAGCTGCTTCATGCTGAGCTCAACCCAGGTCGGACGTCCATGATTGCACTGACCACTGTTGGGCGTACGCTCCATATCACGCAGCAGTGAGTTCATTTCAGTCACGGTGAGTTTTCTATTGGCACGGACGGAGCCATGGCACGCCATGGTTGATAGCAGCTTGTTGATCTCTTCACGAATCCGGTAGCTAAAGCCGCTCTCTGCGATATCAGACAGTACATCACGGATCAGTTGCTCGGCATTGGCCGATTGCAACTCAACCGGTATCGAGCGGATCACCAATTGGCCTACACCGCGCCGGTCGATCTGCATACCAACTTTCTGGAACATTTCGCTGTGCTGCTCGGCCAGTTCTGCCTCGTCATCACTGACATGCACCGTCAGCGGCAACAACAATGGCTGCGCCCTGACAGAGCCGTTTTCATACTCGTTTTTCAGGCGTTCATAGGAGATGCGCTCATGCGCAGCATGAGCATCAACCATCACCAGTCCGTGACTGCTTTGCGCCAGAATGAACGCCCCGTGCAAGTGCGCCAATGCAAACCCCATCGGTGGAAATTCTTCATCGCCAGCGGACAGCGCCTCTGCTGGCGGTGCACCGACAGCATCGTTTTTAGCGCCAACCAGATCGCGGTATAACTGGTTTTGCTGTCGTTGTCCCCCTTGTGGTTGAAAATGCTGATTCGATGATACCGCAGCACCACTGCCAGCGGGCCAGGTAGTCTGCGGCTGGATATGATCACGCACACCGAGGGGCATCGCCGTCTGCGTCGCCTGATAATCGGACGCAGCCTTGTCACCGCCGCCTGCTACCACACGATCACTGGCCACGCCTTCGGTGCTGACCTCATTAACCACCGTCGCCAGCGCTTGCGATACCGTGTTAGAGACAAAGCCATGGATTTTTCGACTGTCGCGAAAGCGTACTTCCAACTTACCCGGATGCACGTTGACGTCGACATCACGCGGCTCCATCTCCAGATAAAGTACATAGGCCGGCTGCCGGGCGTGATACAAGAGGTCAGAGTAGGCGTGCTTAATTGCGTGGGCTACTGTTTTATCACGCACCATTCGAGCGTTAACATAAAAGTACTGCATATCGGCCTGACTGCGCGAAAAAGTGGCTTGTGCTACCCACCCGCTCAAGGACAGGTCGTCAGCCTGCCGATTAAAATGCAACGCATTTTCTAGAAATTCTTTACCCAGCACACCCAGCACGCGTCGCTCGCCATTGTCGCTGGCGCTAACCGCCGGCCAGTTCAGCACCTGCTTGCCATTGTGACTGAGCGTAAATCCGA
The DNA here is from genome assembly GCA_938003855.1 of uncultured Granulosicoccaceae bacterium. GTDB lineage: Bacteria > Pseudomonadota > Gammaproteobacteria > Granulosicoccales > Granulosicoccaceae. Next base: position 21,226 of record CALKXD010000001.1, read on the forward strand.
CGTGCCAGGCCGACAGCGCAATTTTCCGTACCGCCGCTTCGATGTGATTAAACTCGGTTTTATCGGTGCGCAGAAACTTTCGTCTCGCGGGCACATTAAAAAATAGATCGTTCACCGTAATAGTGGTACCGACCGGGTGCGACGCCGGTTTTGTCTGAGTCTCACCGGTGGTGCTGTCGAAGCTCATTTCGATTGCGTGATCCTGCCCGTCGGGACGGGTGCAGATCGACATCCGCGACACCGCCGAAATACTCGACAGCGCCTCGCCACGAAAGCCCATTGTCCGTACCGAGGTTAGATCATCCAGCGAGGCGATCTTGCTGGTGGCGTGTCGCTGCATCGCCAACGGTAGTTCATCCACGCCTATGCCACAGCCGTTATCGCGAATTTTGATCATTCGCACACCACCGGCTTCCAGCTCTATTTCAATGCGAGTAGAGCCCGCATCAATGCAATTCTCGAGAAGTTCTTTAACAATAGAAGACGGTCGGTCAATCACCTCACCAGCAGCAATCTGGTTAATCAGGTGATCCGGGAGTTGTAGAATCGGCATACGCCACGGTCCGCTTGGCAAGCCGGTATGGTAACTCAGGATTGCCGGTCGATTGCTAACTATTCAACACGTGATTGCCTCGTTAGCCGCACTGTGACGCATCGGGGAGGTGCCGATACTACCAGCCTTCAACCTCGCTGCCGGTCAACCAGGCTGGCGATCACTGAATCCGGCGGGGCGTTCGCCATGAAATAGTCCACCACCCCGTCAGCGAGAGCATCGGCCAATTTGCGCTGGTGGCGACCGGACCTCAATTTACGTTCTTCGCGGGGGTTCGAAATAAAAGCCGTTTCAACCAGTATGGAAGGCACATCCGGGGCGCGCAGCACAGCAAAGCCTGCCTGCTCCACCTGAGGCTTGTGCAGCGTATTAACTTTGGCCAGATGGTTCAGGATCACGCTGCCGCATTCGATGCTGGATTCCAGAACCGCATTTTGCGCCAGATCGATCAGGGTACGTGACAACGCGCCACTGGCGTCGTCGACTTCTATTTCACCAAATAGCTTGTCGGCCTGATTCTCCGTCCGCGCCAGTACTTCGGCCGCTCTGGAACTCGCGCCCTTGGTCGACAGCGCAAACACAGACGAACCATTTGCTGATTTGTCAGGGAAGGCGTCTGCGTGAATCGAAATAAGCAGATCCGCTCTGATCGACCGTGCCCGCCTGACCCGCTCTGGCAACGCCAGGTAGCGATCATCGCTGCGAATCAGAATTGGCTTGAAACCTTTGCGTCGCCGGAGTTTTTTCTGCAGCGCATGCGCAACACTGAGGGTGACGTCTTTTTCCTGGGTTTTCCGGTGACCGATTGCCCCGGGATCTTTGCCGCCGTGGCCGGCGTCAATCGCAATGACGATGTCACGCAGGTCTGCCGCGTCGACAGGTTTGTCCGCCTCGATAGCGGTCAGTGGCGCCATGCCCAGATCAACCACCAGACGCTTGCGATTGGTACCCTTAAACTGATAGACACGGCTGGACACATCAGCCGGCATGCCGTTGACATCCAGCACAATACGCAAATCATCGAAGTTGCGCTTGCCGTAGCGAATCCGACGGACAGTGCCGCGGGCTTTCAAATCGCGCGACAGCAAAGTCGACACCCGGCTGGACGCCAGATCGATAACAATGCGATTGGGATTTTCCAGTGTAAAAACTTTGTATCCGGTCGGGATGGTGTCGAGATCGAGGTGCAGTTTCATGCGCCCGCGATCTTCGTGAAAATACACGCCGGTTACCTTAGTAGTGGCAGCCTTCGCTGTGGCTGGGAGTGCCAGCAGCACTCCACCGGATGCACAAGCCGCGCGGCCGGCAACAGTTAAAAACTGCCGTCGATCGTTGTTGAGATGTGAAGCCACACTGAAACCCGTTGAAAGCCTGATAAGTGATCCGTTTTTGTTACAAGCTTGCGTCTTCCTGGATCGCACCTTTCTTCTAACAAAGTTAATCATATACTACACAAACCTAAAGTGACAATTCACTTCAAAGCACCTCCAGTATCCGTCGCGTAACGCTTTTTTTCTGACACGTTACAGTTCACTGCAAATCAGTCTGCAACCGCAATGCTAAGCAGACGGGATTCTTCATCCCGATGTGCGATTGCCACAAACAGTGAGATCACAGCCTGCAGGTCAGGTACCCGCTCTGACCATTCCACCAACACGACTGCTTCAGCCTCAAGCAGGTCACGAAAGCCGATGAACTCAAGCTCTGACGGATCGGCCAACCGGTAAAGGTCCAGATGGCAAATAGTCGCGCTCTGTGTCGGGTATTCTTCCAGTAGAGTATAGGTGGGACTTTTAATTCGGCCGGAAAAACCACAAGCCTGGATGAAGCCGCGACAAAACGTCGTTTTACCCGCACCCAACTCACCACTCAGTGCGATGATGGTGCCGCTCAGCACCCCGCCCTTCTCAAGGGCAACGGCTAATTCGGCACCAGCGGCCATCATCGCGGCTTCACCGTAAACCGGCTGGTCGGTTCGAAGGATGTTGGGATCGTAGTGCATGCGACAGTCTGCTCAGCAATATTCCGGACTGGAAAAGTGGGTCCAATGCAGGCCGGTTGAAATCGCCGCCTGCAGGCTGCGCACGATAAAGGCTCACGCTACAATTGCCAAGCCTGCCGCGCCAAACGCGCGGGTCACATCAGAGCAGAGTCACCTGCTGACACGCCATCAGCAGACACGCCGACGCTAGTGGCCGATGTTGAGATTGGATAATCGATCAAACAGGCCACTTGCAAAGCTCACGCCCACACCGTCGGTAATTTGGCTGAGCAAGCCATCCTGCGGAGTGAAGTTGACCAACTTCTCAGCGTTGAATACTTCGCGCGCAACCGTCATCTCACTGCCGATCTCATCGACAAGACCATTTTCAAGCGCCTGTTCACCTGTCCAGATCAGACCATTAAACACATCTGTGTCACCGCTTAGCGCATCACCCCGCCCTTCGCGAACGACATTTCTGAATTGTTCATGGATATCGGCCAACAACGTTTCCATATGGGCGACTTCGTCCTCCTTCAGTGGCGAGAACGGATCGAGGAAAGCCTTGTTGTTACCAGAGGTGATTACGCGGCGCTCAACCCCGAGCTTATCCATGGTACCGACAAAGCCAAAACCACCGCTGCGCACCCCGATAGACCCGACCAGGCTGGCCTTGTCCGCATAGATCTTGTCAGCGGCGGCTGCAATGTAGTAACCGCCCGACGCACAAAGATCTTCAATGACGGCATAAAGCGGAGTTTCCGGATGCTCGGCACGCAACCGCCGGACTTCATCAAACACGCGCCCTGACTGCACCGGGCTGCCACCGGGGCTGTTGATACGCAGGATTACGCCGGCTGTGTTTTCATCGTTGAACGCCGCTTTAACACCGGCCACAATGGTGTCGGCATTGGCTGCTTCACCTATCGCAATCGGTCCGCTGATATCGACAATAGCCGTGTGCTTTTCTGTTTCGCCAAACGGCATGTTGAGCAAGCCCTTGCCAAACGCCAGCAGCAATACCACGGCAAAATAGCCAAAACCGAGCAGCTTGAAAAAAATACCCCAACGGCGTGAGCGCCGTTGCTCTTTGATAGATTCAGTTGCCAGCTTCTCAATTACACTTCGCTCCCAGTTTGGCGGTCGCTCGGATCTGACACGTTCACCGCGTGCCCATCGCTGATCATTATTCATCTATCACTATTGCCTGTTGTTACGAAGACGGGAAAGAATCGGCGTTGAGCCAGCCGACACGGTCTTTTACTTTGCCTGCCGCTTGATCTAAAACGACTCCGGATGCAATGCAACTGCCATACCCCGATATTTCGAGAGGTCAGGCAGCAGCGCCGGTATTCAGCATTTCCCGAACGCTTTGCCACGAGGATTCCACCGGTGCCGCAAATATAAGGGTGGCGCCTACACAATCAAGCTTCGTCTTATGATTGGACTCCGGGCTTTTCTGTACTGGCCTGTCAGCCAAATCCGGGAAGGCAATCTCGCGGGCATGTAAAAACATGCGGCCGCGCTCCTGCTTGGTCAGCGTGCGGTCCGACAGACCGGCCGCACAGCGGTTTGCGACGCGATCACCGTAGCGGGGATCGCCGAGCACCGGGTGTCCGCTATGCACCGCATGCACCCGTATCTGATGCGTGCGGCCGCTTTCAATCTTTACGTCGACCAACGAGCAGGCGGCACCGATTTCGACGGGTTTAAAGATAGTGAGCGCAGACTTGCCGTGCACCATATCCACCGTCACCATGCGATCCCCGGTCTCCGGTTCGCCCTTCAGCAGCGGGGCATCAACTGTGATCTGGTTCTCAAATTTGCCATTTAGTAAGGCAGAATAACGTTTATCCACGCTGCCGTCCCGTAATACCGACTGAAAATGCACGGCAGCGGGCCTATTCTTTGCGAGAATCAAAACACCACTGGTCTCACGATCAAGACGGTGTACCAGACTGATGGCAGTATCATCAAACGCCTTCTGGATGGCATCAACCACACCGAATTTAACACCAGTGCCGCCATGCACCGCTAGTCCTGCAGGTTTGTTAAGCACAATCCAGTGATCGCTTTCGGCAATCACCGACGCTTCCACCTGCTGAATAACGGCTGCCGGCACGTGAACCGCCGACCCGGTCGTGAGTGTTACCGGCGGTATACGAACATCGTCCCCGACGGACAATTTGTAAGCAGGCTTGATTCGACCCTTGTTAACCCTGACCTGACCGGTGCGCAGCAACCGGTAAACAAGTCCACGCGGCGCTGTCTTCAGCAGCCCCAACAGAAAGTTGTCGATGCGTTGTCCCGATTGCTCAGCGGCAACAACGACATGTTGTACTTGGTGGAATTGCTTATCCGGAGCGGGCATGGACAGAAAGTCAGAGGTCTGGGTTTGTAGGGAGTTCAGATGACTGCTATATTACACGTCGGGTTGTAAAAAAACTTTTTAATACCAAAGCAACCCGGAGACACTGATTCAAGCTACCCGAACCCATTCAGGGACCTCGCGTAACACTACTCTCCCGACCCAAGAAACGGTTAGCCAGACGGGCAAGCCTGTCAGCTTCGCGCGGCCATCGCCTGTACAACAGGCGCCGCGGAAAATGAAAAAGGTACACCGGGTTCCTGGGCAGGGCACGACATTACTTTAGTTCGGCACCCTTAGTAAGACGGACAATTCTGCTGATATGCAGGAGCACATAACCCGGTAAAGGACAAATGCTTCACGTAGCGTAAATAGATTACACATACAAAATAATTCAGCAGGTCACTTTGGCCGCAGGTGCCGTCCCACAACAGGACAGAACCTCAATGAAACGAATGCTTGTCAACGCCACTCAACCCGAGGAACTTCGGGTAGCAATAGTGGATGGACAGAAACTAGACAACCTGGATATAGAAAACAAAACCAGAGAACAGAAAAAATCTAACATATACAAGGCCAAAATCACCCGGATCGAGCCCAGCCTGGAGGCAATGTTTGTCGATTATGGTGCGGAGCGACACGGATTTCTGCCATTTAAAGAAGTTGCCAAAGAGTTTCTGTCCGACGCTGCCATGAAGGAAGGTGGCCGGCCCAACGTCAAAGCCGGAATCCGTGAAGGCCAGGAAATCCTGGTTCAAATCGAAAAAGAAGAACGTGGTAACAAAGGTGCGGCGCTGACCACATTTGTCAGTCTGGCCGGACGTTTCCTGGTGTTAATGCCAAACAATCCCCGCGCAGGCGGAGTCTCCCGTCGCATCGAAGGCGACGAGCGATCTGAGCTCAAAGCTGCAATGAACGAGCTGGAACTGCAGGACGGCATGGGCATTATTGTGCGCACCGCCGGTGTCGGCAGAACGGCTGAAGAACTGCAATGGGATCTCGATTACCAGGTGAAAATCTGGGAAGCAATCCAGACGGCTGCAGCGAACGAAAAAGCCCCTGCCCTGATCTACCAGGAGAGCAACGTCATTGTCCGCGCCCTGCGCGACTACTTCCGCAGCGACATCGGTGAAATTCTGATCGATGTTCCGGAAGTCTACGAGCAGGCCAAAACCTTCATGTCGCAGTACATGCCGCACAACTTGCGCAAACTGAAGATGTACACGGACGATGTGCCGTTGTTCAACCGCTACCAGATTGAAGGTCAGATCGAATCAGCCTATCAGCGTGAGGTGCGATTGCCCTCTGGCGGGGCATTGGTGATCGACCACACCGAAGCACTGATCTCGATCGACATCAACTCGGCTCGCGCAACCAAAGGCGCAGATATCGAAGAAACTGCAACCAACACCAATCTGGAAGCGTGCGACGAAATCGGTCGCCAGCTGAGACTGCGCGACCTGGGCGGCCTGGTGGTTATTGATTTCATCGATATGATGGCGACAAAAAATCAACGTGCGGTAGAAAACAGCCTGCGCGATGTGGCAAAGCTGGACCGGGCCCGCGTGCAGATCGGACGTATCTCGCGCTTCGGCCTGATGGAAATGTCGCGGCAGCGCCTGCGCCCGTCACTGGGTGAGACCAGTGAAATAGTCTGCCCGCGCTGCGTCGGTCAAGGCACCATTCGCACCGTAGAATCACTTGCACTGCAATTGCTGCGTTTGCTTGAAGAAGAAACACTCAAAGAAAACACCGGACGTGTTCTGATCAAAATGCCGGTGCCGGTCGCCACCTATCTACTGAACGAAAAGCGCGACGCTGTACGAGAGATCGAAGAGCGCAACGGCGCTCGCGCGCTGTTGGTGCCAGACATGAATCTGGACACGCCGCACTATGAAATCGAGCGCATCCGTCATTCAGAGACGGAGCACGAAGCAGTACATGTCGGCACTCACGAACTCGCCAAGCGCACTGCCACTAACTACGTGCCTGCAGCGGATAAAGCCGAAATTGTTCACAGCGAAACGGCGGCTGTGCAGACCGTCGTACCATTGACCCCGATCCCTCCGCAGGCAGTCGCACAGACCAGCGAAGTCACCAGTGGTGACAGCAACCGGCAGGGCCTGCTAGGCCGTATTGTCGGATTTTTTACCGGCGACAGCAAAGACGACGCAGAGACCGAAACAGAGGCCAAACCTGCCCGCCCTGCCCGCGAGCGCAGCACCGGCAACAACCGCAATCGCAACCAGAAAGGCGGTCAGCAGCGTCGCAACGGCCGTGGCCAGAGAGACGGCCAGAGAGATGGCCAGAGAGACGGCCAGACTCAGTCCCGCCGCAACAGCCAGCCATCGCGGAACACCCAGCAAAGCAAACAGGATGGCAAGCCGGACGGCAGCAACTCACGCAACAACGACAACCGCCGCAACAAGCAGGCGTCCAATGACGAGGCACCTCGCCAGCAGAACAATGCGGCGGCCAAGGGCACCGAAAACCAGGAAAATAACCAAACCGCCGGCAACAGCGACGGACGTCGCAGACAGCAATCCAGCCGAGGCGGTCGCAACCGCAACCGGGGCCGGAATAACACCGACCAGCAGAACGGCGAGAAAGACGCACGCGCAGTGCAGCAGTCCGGCCAGCAGCAGAAGAACGACGATCAGGCAATACCTGCCGACGCGGCTACCGGCGACAACAGTCAGGCCAGCGAAAACGCCCAGACCGGCAACAGCCGCAATAACAACTCACGACGCGGCAACCGCAACAACGGCGAGGGCAGACAGCAATCTCGCAACCAGCCCGACAAGCAGCCGCAAAACCGCGAGCAGGCAGCAACGCCTCAGCCCCGGTCTGAAGAACCAGCGAAATCAGCAGCAGGCAACAACGATGCACCGGCACCAGCCGACAACGTGACATCAGCGGGGACTGAATCTCAAGTCACTGAAAGCTTGCCTCCGACCAATCCCCGGTCAGCCGACAACAATCATTCCAGCACAGACGCAAAAGCCGACCGCAGCGCGCCATCAGACGACAAAGCCACCGCTGCCGTCAAAACGCAAAGCAAGGACACGGACCTTAAGGATCAGCAACCACCGAGTCAGGCGGCGGCAACCCAAAATCGCAAAAATACTGAGCCCCAGTCCAAAGCACCTGCACCGGCAGCAGATTCAACTGCAGCCCGGCAAAGTGCCACAGCCCCCGAAGCTTCAACTGAACCGGCGTCAGTCGACACTCAGGAGCCTGCGAAGGACGCTGACGCCACACCCGCCCGCGAGAACAACCGCAGCGGCAATCGCAACAGTAACGGTAATCGCGGACCGCGCGGACGCAACAACAGGCGTCGTCGCAAACCTGCCACCGACGATGGCGGCAGCGCCGATCAGACACAACCTGAAGCCGCAGCCAACGCAAAACCCGACTCCACGGATCGCAGTGCCGAGCCAGCAAAGCCGATAGAGTCCGGCAAACCGGCAGAAGGCGCTCAGTCGGCCAGTTCAGTGGTTGCGGACAAAAGCAGCTCGGCGCAGACAACGCAAACCAAAGCCGACAAGCCTCAGCGACCGCGCCGACAGCGCTCAGACACTACTGAGAAATCAGCCAAATCCAGCGACGCAGTTAGCAGCGGGTCTGAGCAGGTAACAAAACCAGACACCAGCAGCCCTCAGCAGAGCTCCGGTGAGTCAGCCGCCAGTGAGTCCGGCAAAGCAACCGGCCGGGACGCCGCGCCGACCAATCGCAAACCGGCACAACCTGCCGAACAGGCCTCGGGCGTATCCGACCGATCGCCAGCCGCGCCGACCCATGTACCGGTAACCGGCCCTGCTGAATCGTCGTCTTCTGCAACACGACAGGCATCAACGTCAGGGCCCTCAAGAAGCCAGGGTGCGGTACTGAAGCAAGTTGAAACTGCCGCCAGCAGACAGGCACGAACAGAGTCTAAAACCAATGTGTCGGCGATCCAGCCAAGCCAGTTGAAAAGCTCGGTCCGATCACTGGCCTCCGGCTCCGAGAACAACAACGCGACAGCCGCCCCCACTCCACCAAAACCGGCAGACGGGCCAAAACTGCAGAAGGTTGAGACCAAGCCGTCAACCGACAATCAGCCGAGCTAGGCCGGAGCGATACAGCGTCACCTCTAAAACCCGGCACAAGCCGGGTTTTTTTTATGTATCGCTGGAGTACACGCTATTACCCATCACATAGGTGGCACGGGTTACCCGGTCATCGGCCAGCATAATCAGCGCAAACAGTTTTTCTTCGATGGTATCAGCGTGGTCAATGCGACGACCAAGCAACCCGGTGGCGTGCGGATCAAGCACGACAAAATCAGCCTCTTTGCCCGGCTCAAAGTTGCCGATGTGATCCTGCAGCGATAAGGCGTGAGCACCGCCAAGGGTGATCTCATACAGCAACTGCAGCGCTGTGACGGTGTTGCCACCCAGTTGAGTTACCTTGTAAGCTTCCGATGCGGTTTGCAGCATATTGAAGCTGGTACCACCACCGACATCAGTCGCCATACCGGTGCGCACGCCATACTCGCGGGCGGCTGATAGATCAAACAACCCACTGCCGAGAAACAGATTGGAAGTCGGGCAGAATGCTGCGACTGTCTGTGTTTCATGCATGCGCTCGAGGTCGGTGCTGTCCAGATGAATGCAGTGAGCATACACCGAGCGATCACCGAGCAGGCCATAGTGATCATAAACATCGAGATAACTGCGCGACCATGGAAACAACTCTGCCACCCAGCTTACTTCAGCATGATTCTCTGCCACATGGCTCTGCACATACACGCCCTTGTTCTCGGCGTACAAACGCCCCGCCAGGGCCAGCTGCTGCTCGCTGGAGGTAGGCGCAAACCTGGGGGTTACCGCATAGTGCAACCGTTGCTTGCCATGCCACTTATCAAGTAACGCCTGGCTGTCCTCATAGCTCTGCTCCGCGGTGTCCATCAGCTCGGGTGGACAATTGCGATCCATCATCACCTTGCCGGTAATCAATCTCATGTTGCAGCGTGATGCAGCTTCGAATACCGCATCGACAGAGGCAGGATGCACAGTGGCAAACATCATTGCGGTTGTAGTGCCGTTGCGAAACATCTGGTCCAGTACAAATTCGGCAACGCGTGTCGCGTGCTGCGGGTCGGCAAACTTTATTTCAGCCGGAAACGTGTAGCGCTCCAGCCACTGCAGTAACTGCGCGCCATAGCTTGCAATGATATCAACCTGCGGATAATGCACATGAGTATCAATAAAGCCGGGGACTATATAGCAGCCGCGATGGTCGATCAGATCAGCCGCCTGTGCCTCAGGCGATGCCATCAGCGTTTTTGCCTCACCCGCCGCCACCACATGCCCGTCGCGTATCAGCAACCCACCGTCTTCATAGGTCTGCAACGCCTGTGCGCCCAGCACTGAGGGATCGCCGGTCAGATGAACAATGTTGCCACGTATCAGTTTTTCTTTAGTCACTGGTGTACCGAATAGTCAGGCACCCGGCCAAAGTCGAGCCGGGAACGAAAAATAGCGCCTGCCGGTCAGTCTATCCCGGTGTGCTCCCAGAGCACCGCAAGCTGCGCCGCAAGGCTCAGCGCGATAGACTCCGGACGGCGCGAGCGAATACTACCGAAGCCGAGCGGGCAATGCATGCGCTTAATTACGCTGTCCGGTACACCTCGATGCCGAAGACGTCGACTAAACTGATTGCCCTTGGTGACTGATCCGATCAATCCCAGATAGCGGAAATCGCGCCGTTCCAGCACCGCGCGGCAAACGTCATAGTCTATGGCATGGCTGTGAGTCATAACCACGTAATGCACCTGCGCCGGTGCGTCAGCGACCTCCTCGGCCGGCACCAGGCATTCGCGCATTGTTAATGAAAAGCGCGGCGCAGCAGCAAGCGGTGCCTGCAGCAGCCCGGCACGTTGATCGATCCAGACCACGTCACATCGCAGCAAAGCAAGCTGCGCTACAACTGCCTGCCCGACATGACCGGCACCAAACAACCAAACCTCCGGATTATCTGCGTAGAGAGGCTCACAGAACCAACGCGTGTTGTCGATCTCGAGCAACTGGGCCCCGGCAATGGCCGGATCCCTTTTCCGCAAGGGGTTGCTGCCACACTGATCCGCACAATAGATACCGGGTAGCCGGCCACCTGCAGATTCCAGCGGCCGGCACCACCATCCGCTGCGACCGGACTCACCCTGCAGCGACGCCAGCCACGACTGATCACGAAAGACCGGCTCAAATAAAAGCTCGACCTGACCGCCACAGCATTGCCCCAGGGCGGGCCCAAGCGCAAACGTTCGGCTCACTGTCGCTGTCTGACCCGACAACAATATGTCACGAGCAATCGCTATTGACTGGTATTCGAGGTTGCCACCACCGATTGTTCCCGCCTCAAGGTGCCGCCCCACCAACATTCTGGCCCCAACCTCGCGGGGCACTGAACCGCCCACCCGAATTACGGTGACCAGGCTGATGCTGTTCTCTTGCGCTAGCAACGAGGTGAGCTGTTTTAGCCAATCAAGCATCGCACCTGCCGAGCGGTTACGGGTAACGTAGAACTGTGAGCCGCTGGCTCAAAGTGCTTCTTTTTAATCATAAATTTGTGACTACCATGGATTTGCAAGCCGACCCGGGTGTTCCGGAAAGTTAATTGTCTGCCCACACAACCCAGGCTGCGTTATCCGTAACGACCTTACAGCGCTGAATCAGGGACTGGCCATTATCGGCGCCCGTGAATAGAACCCAGGGTAACCCGCAGCCTACGCGGACTGTGCTCAACGCCGCTCGACAGCATATCGAATTACGTCACTTACGGCTCTGCATTGTCGCGAATACAACGCAGCAACCGATGCCTGACAGTGATGGAACGTTTCCTGCTCGCCATACGGCCGGTTTCTGTAACACGGCGTGGACCTGAATCGGTCGCAAATCACTTTATCGACGCACCGGTGATTTGCTTCGCGAAGCAGAGCCCAAATTCACATCTGCAGGTCTTAACTTTTATCTTGGATCGAATCGGAACTTCAACATGCGCTTAAAATTTCTCGTCTGCCTGCTTATTGTCACCAGTACATTGCTGACGGCATGCGAAACCATGACATCGTCAAAACGGGTGGCGGTGGCGACTGCCGACAAGTGGGCCCTTTTGCCGATTGAGAATTTGTCAAAGACGCCGCTGGCCGGTGATCGGGCACAGGCACTTGTCGAGACACATCTTCGCGCTCGCGGCATTAACAACCTGGATCTCTATCAACCCACCAGTGAGCAGTCACTACTGGCGCTTCTTGACGAAGCCGGACAGATGAATACTGCTATGCAATGGGCCAAAGACAACGGTTATCGCTTCGCCGTCACCGGCAACGTGCAGGAGTGGGAATACAAAGACGGGCTCGATAACGAACCCTCAGTGGGCCTGTCGCTGAAAGTCATCGACCTGTATAGAGACGAAGTTCTATGGCTGGCGTCGGGTTCCCGTACTGGCTGGGGCTACACCAACCTGTCCAGCGTCGCCAGTAAAACTATCAGAGAGTTACTCTCCGAGGTGCGCTTCAAACATCAGCAATCAATTCCCGCCGGTAAAATTCCAGTGGCTCGGGTAAACCCGCCCGCATCGGTGGTACCTTCGCTGCTGTCAGCGCTGCCCCCTGCTCCTCCAATGACCGGTGAACCACGCATCGAACCGTTGCCAACAGCGCTGGACGCTGAGCCCGAAATGGGAGCCGCGCAAGAAGCGCCACCTGAGAATGCAGTGCCACAGGTGTTCAGCAGACCGTTGCTGCTGCCATCCCCTTATGAAAACAACGAAGGGAACAATTAACCGATGATCAGTTTTAATCTGCCTGCTTCGGCGGTTCAGAAACACAAAGCCGGTTTCTCCTGGAGCAACACCGGCCCGAGCAAGCGCTGGCACCACAAGGTGTTCGAGCTTATTGTTTTCGCGATTGCTGTACCCGGCATCGGATTTCTGTTCTTTCGTCACGACCCTGTTGGAATGAATGCAGGGTTTCCGTGGTTTATCATTCCACCGGTTGTCTTCGCCGCGCGCTATGGTGCCTTGTGGGGCTTCGTGTGTGCGATCACATGTGCCGCAGCACTGGCGCTGCCATGGCTGGCTTACTCCGCGCAATATACGCATTTGATCGCGCTGGCAGTGGGCACGACCATTCTCAGTATTGTTGTCGGCGACTACGCCACCGCCGGTAAAAAGCAAAGCGCACAAGAATATGCAGAAAACCAGTATCTGCGTCACCGCCTGAAAGAGTTTTCCAAAGACTATCACATCCTTAAAGTCTCGCATGGTCAGCTTGAGGAATTCATGGCTGGACAACGCATGAGCGTTCGGCAGGCGTTGCAGCAACTCAAACCACTGCTCACTACCAGCAACTCCAACGCTCGCAAGGCGGGCAACGAGCTAATGGCAGTATTTGCCCAGTTCGGTGCGGTACAGGTAGCCGGGCTCTATGGCACCAAAGAAGAAGGTCGGATAAATCCCGACCCTATTGCCATACACGGTGATATGCCAACACTTAATCTGTTTGACCCATTGATTAAACTGGCAATTCAAAACCGTCAACTGGTGAGCGTCAAGCTTGAAGCCAGAGCAAACGAAACCGTCAACAGCCAGTTACTGGCTGTTGTGCCCATTATAGATTCACACGACCATCTCCATGGTGTGCTGGCTATTAAAGACATGCACTTTATGGCTTTTCAGCAGGAAAACCTCAATGTGCTGGCTCTGCTTGGCAGCTACATCGGTGACATGCTGACACGTTCCCGCAGCGTTGGTGAATCACGTAGTGGCTGGTTTCTCGCCGAACTCGACAACGCGATCCGCTTTGCCAGCACCAACCGCGTACAGTCCGCGTTGCTTGCCATCAAATTAAAAACAACGGATCAAACCCAGTATGTCGCTGACTACCTGTGCACTAATATCCGCAGTCTGGATAGCTCATGGCAGCCGCATTCGGCCTCAGGCAGTAACACCGTTGTGATCCTGCTGCCACTGATGAACAAAAATCAGTGCGAAGCCTATCTGAAGCGTATCTCTAAAAAGTTGTTTGATGAAGCACGAATCGATCTGACTCACGTCGCCGCCGAAGTGCGAATGAAGCAAATCGAGAAACGTGATACCCGCGATACCTGCCTGACTTTTGTCGGTGGAGTGGCAGGTTTCGGGGAAGCAAAAACCACTAAATCCAAAAGGAAGTCCAAACGTGCTGCGTAGTCTGCTTGGCATTCCGGTACTGTGCATGGCGCTGGCTGTAGAGTTACTGCTCAGCGCCCAACTACTTGTTGATCTGGGCTTGTGGATCAGTCTGGAGGTATGGCTGTTTGCCCATACGCTGGCCAGCCTGCTGGCAGCGTTTTGCACCGTGGCGATGCTATCGACACTGGTACCGGGCCGACGTACTCCGTTAATAGCACTGTTCTTTGTTACCGGGTTCTTTCTACCGTTTGTGGGCGCACTGGGCTTGTGGCTTTCAGTCACGTTCGGCGCCATCATCGCACGCGGTCGCCACCAGGAAGAAGTGTTCTGGCAGTTCACCAGCAACGCTGACCTCCCCTTCGCCGCACCTATTGATCGCCCTCTGCCTAAACTCGATAGCCGCGGGTTCATCGAGCAACTGTCATTCGATGCCGAAACAGACAAACTTTACAACAAAGTTGCCGCTTCCAAGCATATACGCGATTCACAGTCAGGGCCGATTCTAAAGAGCGCTGTCGGTCATGACAATGAACGCATAAGGCTTGTGGCGTATCAGATGCTAGACAAGAAGGTGAGCAACATCAACAGCGAGATACAACGTCTCGAGGCCGATGCTCAAGCAGCCGTGGGATCAGGTAAATCAAACATTCATTTGCAAATCGCAAATAACTACTGGGAGCTACTGACGCTGGAAGATGATGAACCCGTCGCGCGAGCAGAGTTGCTTCGCAAAGCGCATCATCACGCCAGCACTGCAATCGAGCTGGATCCACGCAACGTTAATGCGCACTTCATTCTCGGGCAGATTGCCTTAAAGCAAGACGACTCCAACCACGCGGTCAGTGCTTTCGAGCAGGCCATATCACTGGGAATCTCCGAAGACAAAGTTCTGCCATACATCGCCGAAGCCGCCTATAAGATGCGCGATTTCGTCAAACTAAGAGCAACACTGGCGTCGGTGAGTCCGGCTTACCGGGCCTACCCTCCACTGTCGAATGTGACTGAGTACTGGGCATGAGTAAATCACCAAAATTCAGTCCTGGAGCCCACGCAAACATTTGTCTGTTACTGGAGGGGACTTATCCCTATGTCAGGGGAGGTGTATCGAGTTGGGTGAAGCAGCTGATCGAAGGCATGCCCGAGTTGACGTTTTCAATTGTGTTTCTCGGCGGCAACGCTGATGAATACGATCAACCGGCATACGAAATTCCTCCCAATGTGGTGCATATAGAAAACCATTTTCTTATTGGCTCGGATAAAGAACCGGCAGCCAGAAAAAAATTCTGGAAGCGCAAGGCAGACAAAGCCGCACTGTTTGAGCGCAGTAAAGAACTCCACTCTATGCTGTCAGACACCGATACTGTTGCAAACCCGCAGTTGGTACCAGATTTCACCTCGTTGCTGACCGCAGAAGAAGCCATTTGCCGCACTGATTTATTTCACAGTGATGAGGCGTGGGAGGCGATCCGCGAGAAGTATCTGGAAGCACCACCTGGTTTGGATTTCAACCATTTCTTCTGGACGGTGCGGACCATGCACAGCCCGTTGTTTACCCTTGCCAACATCGCAAAAAATGCCCCTCCAGCTGACCTCTATCATTCTGTCTCTACCGGTTACGCCGGATACCTCGGTGCAATGATCAAAAGTAAAACCGGTTCCCCCTACCTGATCAGCGAGCATGGCATCTACACCAAAGAACGGGAAATCGACCTGGCACATGTAGACTGGATTCCCGAAGAGATCGACCCGTTTAGAATCGGCATCGATGACAACATGAGTTACCTCAGACAGACATGGATTCGTTTTTTCCGATCACTCGGACGGATGTCCTACAGCTCAGCCGATCATGTCTATACCCTGTTCAACGGCAATCGCGAAAGACAACTCGAAGACGGCGCGGCGGACGACCGACTGACCATCATCCCGAATGGCGTAGCCGTTGCGCATCTCCGCACGATACGCCGACCGGACACCGCAGCAGTTCCTCCGGTGCTGGCACTGATCGGCAGAATTGTCCCTATTAAGGACATTAAAACGTTTATCAGAGCGATGCGTATTATCTGCGCCGCTGTGCCCGAAGCGCAAGGCTGGCTGGTGGGGCCGGAAGACGAAGATCCCGCCTATGCGGCAGAATGCAAGGCGCTGCTGAAAAGCTTTGGCCTGGAAAACTCAGTGAAGTTCATGGGCTTTCAAAAGCTGGATGATATCCTCCCCCACATCGGACTGACAGTTTTGTCGTCAGTGTCGGAAGGTCAACCGCTAACCACTCTCGAGGGTCTGGCCGCAGGGATCCCCGCTGTAACAACAGATGTCGGAAGTTGCAGTGAATTACTCTACGGCAATACCGATGAGGACCGCGCCCTGGGCCGGGCTGGCACTATTGTTCCGATTGCCAACCCGCGCCTGCTCGCTGAAGCTGCATTACCGCTGCTGACCGACCCGCAACTCTGGCGAAAAGCAAGCAAAGCCGGAATTGCCCGGGTGGAAAAATACTACGACGAAACCGACATGTTAAACCGCTATCGCGAGATCTATATCGACCAGATACATCGATCAATAGACAGCCAACAGCAATTCAAGCACGCAGGAGGATTCTAGGCATGGCGGGTATTGGCTTTGAGTTACGAAAGTACCTGAACGAAGATTCCTTCAGCGGCACACTA
The DNA here is from genome assembly GCA_938003855.1 of uncultured Granulosicoccaceae bacterium. Taxonomy (GTDB): domain Bacteria; phylum Pseudomonadota; class Gammaproteobacteria; order Granulosicoccales; family Granulosicoccaceae. The sequence goes on from CALKXD010000001.1 coordinate 38,004, forward strand.
AAGGCCTACGGGTTTGCCGGTCTGATCAGCGCTGGTCCGTGGGTACTGTCGATCCTCGGTGTGATGTTAATCGGTATAGTCGCGATATCTCAAAAGGTCGGCGGCCAGGAGGTTGAGCAATTTACCACCTCGGTTACCTGGATTATGGGAACATCGCTGATTCTCTCGGGCTTTCTACAACTGGTCTTTACCCGCTACATTGCCGATCGGCTGTTCGAGGGCCGCGATCATTTGATTAACCCTAATCTGTTCGGTGCGCTGCTGCTCACAACAGCCATCAGTGGCATTCTGGCTGCCGCCGCCATGTATCAGTGGTTTGACGAGGCGTTTAGCTACGAAGCATTGATGGTGGCCAACTTCGTGACGCTTTCGAACGTCTGGATACTGGTCATTTTTGTCGCCGGGCTGAAAAAATTCAAGGTAATTCTGTACTCTTTCTTCTTTGGCTATGCCACCACCGTTCTGCTGTCTATCCTATTGATGCCTTTTGGCATTGCAGGGTTGCTGACTGGCATGCTGGTCGGCCATGCCCTGCTGCTGTTTCTGATGCTGGCCGTAGTCATACCAGAGTACCCCGTTCAGCAAACTGTGCGGGTTGATTTCCTCAAGCGCAAGGAGATTTTCCCGGTACTGATCTTTGTCGGTGTTTTCTATAACCTGGGTATCTGGATTGACAAGCTAATATTCTGGACCAACCCTGGTACCTCTGAGGCGATTATCGGTCCCCTGCGGGCGTCGTTGATATATGACTTACCGATCTTTCTGGCGTACCTGTCTATCATTCCGGGTATGGCGGTTTTTCTGCTTCGAATCGAGACAGACTTCGCCGAAGCCTATGACGGTTTTTTCAACGCAGTACGCGGCAACGCCAGTCTGCAGGAAATCGAAACGCTCGGCAACGAAATGATTCTGGCTGTGCGTGAAGGTATTTTTCAGATAATTAAAGTACAGGGCATCACCGTCCTAATACTCTACATGCTGGGGCCCAAGATCGTTTCATGGCTGGGCATTTCGCAAAAATTCATCCACCTGTATTACATTGATCTTGTGGGTGTTGCCGCACAGGTGCTTATGCTGGCCGTGCTCAACGTGTTGTTCTATCTGGATCGCTTACGCGATGCCTTCTGGCTCACGCTGACACTGCTGGTAACTAACGCAAGCTTCACCTGGATCAGCCTGCAACTCGGTCCGATGTACTACGGCTACGGCTTTGGTCTATCGATGACTCTCACCGCGTTTGTCGGTATCTACCTGTTATCCAGTGAGCTTGAAAACATCGAGTTCAGAACCTTCATGCGTCCACGTAGTGCCGGTGCCTAGTGACACCGAAATGCGAGTACAACTAATGATCGAGGCTTCAATGCGCTCAGGTATCACCAAAGTGCTGATGTCGGTGGCTGTCGTCCTGATGCAGCTTGCATTCAGCGCACACGCAAGCTCCGGGAAAAGCGTGGCATTTTTCTATGGACCAAATCCGCCGGTCAACGCACTGTCCCAATTTGACCGGTTGGTACTCGAATCCGAGAACGTCACCGCTGACGAACTGAAACAACTGAAACGCAATAACAGCACGGCTTTCGCCTACCTGAGTGTGGGTGAAGTGGGTCCGCACCGGAAATGGTTTGACCAGATCCCGCAGCAAGCCGTTCTCGCTGATAACCCAGACTGGAACAGTTTAGTCATGGATCTCACCAGCGCGCAGTGGCAGAATTTTCTGCTGCAGCGTACCGATCTGCTGATCCAGTCAGGCTATGACGGATTATTTCTCGATACGATGGACAGTTACCAACTGGCAGCCAGCACAGACGAACAACGCAAGGCCCAACAGGCCGGACTCACCACCCTGTTGCAGCGGATCAAGCAAAAACACCCGAACATTCGCATGATTGTAAATCGCGGGTTCGAGGTAATGAATAAAATCAGTCCATACATCGAAGCTGTTGCAGCGGAATCTCTATACGCTGGCTGGAACAACGCAGAGCAAACCTACCAGGAAGTCTCCGAAGCAAATCGCGGCTGGCTGCGAAATCAGCTGGATGCCGCCAGTAATCGTTATGGACTGGACGTCATCGTGATTGACTACCTACCCCCGTCACGACGAAGCGATGCCAGAGATGTTGCCGCACAAATTGCAAAACAGGGATTTATTCCGTGGGTCGCCAACCCGGCGCTGGACTATGTCGGTATCAGCACACTGGAGGTAGTACCGCGGGATGTGATCATGCTTTTCGATAGCCGCGACACCGATACAGCAGAACAATCAGAGGTTCATAACCTGCTGGCTATGCCACTCGAATACATGGGGTATGTCCCCGTGTATCATGACATCGCCAAGCTCGGTTTGCCGCAGGGTATACTCAAGGGCAGCCACGCCGGTGTTGTGTCATGGCATCGCGGCACAGTGAATACACCCGGCTATGGCGATTGGCTGCACAAGCAGCTTGAAGACCAGCTACCACTGGCTCTGTTCGGCGCAATTGGCACTGAGCTCACCGAACCCCTGTCGGAATTGCTCGGTATAGAGCAGGCCGATGACGTCGCCGGCGGCTCTCTGGCGCCGTCTTATGGTGACCAGTTGACAGGCTTCGAAGCGCCACTGGTTCGGCGAATCAATGCGCTGAGTTCTCAGTTGCGGAACAACAGTCCCCTGAATACCAGCCATATGCGCTATAAGGACGATAACGGTGTTGAGGTTGATACCGTCCTGACCGGCCCGTGGGGAGGCCTGGCACTACACCCCACTATGATGGACTACGATATTGATCGCATCCCTAATTGGGTAGTCGATCCTTTTAAATTTCTACGCAAGTCGCTGCAGCTGCTCGACGCCCCGATGCCTGATATCACCACTGAAAACGGCAATCGGCTCTGGTTTGCGCACATTGACGGTGACGCGATGCCCTCCTGGGCGGAGCTCCCCGGCAGACGTCTCGGCGCCCAGGTACTCCAGGACGAGGTAATCGTACCGTACGATCTGCCACACACTATATCGATTGTTGAAGGTGAGCTCACAGCACTGGACGCCTACATGGACCGGCGCCCGTTGATGGTTCGAACCGCCAGAGAGTTGTTTGCTCTGGACAACGTTGAAATTGCATCGCATTCGTACAGCCACCCGTTTGACTGGGAGGCGATAAAAGAAAACGATAACAGCGGCAGATACAACCTGCCAATCCCCGGATACAAATACCAGCTGGAAAAAGAAATAGCCGGCTCAATAAAATACATTGACGAAAACCTGGCGCCAGCGGGAAAGCGAACCCGGGTAATGTTGTGGTCCGGACTGGCTGTTGCGACAGAACGTGCGCTGGAAATTGCAGGGCAAGCCGGGGTGGTCAATATAAATGGCGGCAACACCGTTATCTCACGCGCGATGCCAACGGTCTCTACTATTTCCCCCCACTCGTTGTCTACCGGAAAGCAACTTCAGGTGTATGCACCGATCATGAACGAAAACGTCTTTACCAACGAATGGACAGGGCCGTTTGACGGGTTTCGCCGTGTTATCGAAACTCTGGAGATGACTGACATACCCCGACGCATCAAACCGATGAACGTCTACTACCACTTCTATATCGGCACAAAAAAATCATCACTTCGGTCACTGCAGGAAATCTACGATTGGTCTCTGCAGCAGGATATGTTTCCGGTCTTCGCCAGCGAGTATATTGTCAAAGTGCCGTTCTTCCGGAGCGCAGGTGTGGCGAGATATCTGGACGGGCGCTGGAAAATCACCGGACTGGGACCAATCAGGTCGCTGCGTACACTGAAAAACAATGCCTGGCCCGATCTGCGATCAAGCCGGTCGCTCACCGGTGCACGTGCGCTGCATGATGGAATCTATATACACACCGACGGTGCAGACAGCTTCAGCTTCAAAATGCAGACATCAAAGCCAAAGCAGCCTCACCTGATGGCATCCAACGCTAAAGTGCACCACTGGCGGCCTCAGCGTAACGGTCAGATTAACGTGCGTTTATCGGGTCATGCACCTGTAAATATGACACTGAGCGGTGATCAGCGCTACTGCCAGATGCGCCAGGGTAGCGAGATCATACCCGGTCAAAAGAACGCCGAAGGCAACACCACTTACCAATTTTCAACAAAGGACACTGGCGATGCAGTTATCGACTGTAAAACGTGAAAGCCTGATACCGCCGGTTTATCTGGTTAGCATCGCACTGCTTCTGATTGTCTCATTTATCATACTGCTGCCTTCTCGCGAGACATTTGTCTATACACCGGCAGCAACGACTAATGCTGACTCAGCTGCTATAGACGAGCTCGATCTGGCCTATCTAAAAGCGCGGGATGCAGCTGGTGATTTAAGCGTCGCCGAGATGCGAAATGTCATTCACACAATGATCCGTGGTAAAAAGTGGCAGCAAGCGCGCGCGCTGCTTGAGCAACGCCCCGAGATAGTCCTGACACCCGCCGACCAGTTTCTACTGCGGCTGGAAACGGCAACAGCCGGGTATTTCGATGCTGACAACGAGGCCCGCAACGTTGCCTATGAGGCGAGCCTCATCAGCATGATGACCCAACTGCTCGATACGCCGACGCTGCACGATGTCGACACGCTCACACGTGCATCACAGATCAGCACCGAACTCAGACAGCCAGAGCTGTCTGCGGCCTATCACATGTTACTGGCAAACGCTGATCAGCCAAATGCGGTCCACTGGCTGGAACAATGCGCGCGCATTCTGTCTAGCTATCAGATGCACGGGCAATCGGTACAGTGCTACAAACGCGCTATCGCAAAGAGTACAGACGCTGATAAAACCTTTCAGCTGACCTTTCTGCTGACAAATCTATATACCGCCACCGGCGATTCATTTGCTGCAAACGCAGAACTCGAAAAAATGGCCCGAATGACGCCCCTGCACCCCCGTCAAATGGAAAGACTGGCTGACCTTGCGCTGGCGACAGAACGGCCTGATCTGGCCTATCCGCTCTATGCACGATTGTCTTTGCTGGACGAGCCGAATGCCGTCATGTGGCTTGAGCAGGCAGCCAGGTGGGCCGAGGCGTCCAGTTTACCGGGGCTGGCCGCCGAGTACGTTTTAAATATGGCCAACCTCAGTGGCGACGCCAACCAGGAACCACTGGCGAAGCGTCGACAGCGCCTGCTGCTGGCATCAGGGCGCAACGAAGACGCACTGCAAACCGTCTATGAGCGTATTACCAAGCAACCTGATAACGCGGATCTGCTGATTGAAGGTATTGAAATCGCCAGTAATATGGGCCTGACCACACAAGCGCTGGACTGGAACGAAGACCTGCTTGCACTGCGCCCTTATGAACTCACCGCCATGAAGCGCCAGATCAATTTCGCTCTGCGCAACAGAGAACTCGATAGCGCGTTAATCTGGGCGCAACGGATCGTTGAAGTCGATCCCTCCAACGAAGACAGCCGTGTGAAGCTGGCTCAGCTGGAAGAGTGGAATGGCAACATACAAAACGCTCAAAGCCAACGCGAATGGCTGGCAGAGAACTTCATCAGCGCACACAACGACCGCGAGCTAATCCGCCTTGCACAGCTAAACTGGGATTCCGCTACTGCAGCCGAAACGTTGCGCCGCCTGTCACGCAGAGAGCCACTCAGCACCGAAAATATCCTGAAGCTGGTCAAGCTCTACGAGCAGGATGGCAGGCCTGACACCGCCGCTGAAGCCCTTGAAGAAATGATGACCAATCGCCGGCTGCAGCCGATGCTGCTGCGTGAACTGGCCGCCCTGCACAAACGCCACCGGAACTTCGACAAATCATTGCAGACCTGGGAAAAATTTACCGCACAGTTTGGGCGGTCCAGTGAAGAATCCCTCAACCGTATGGAATTGCTGTGGCGCTTAAAACAAAGAATGGCTGCCGTCGACATAGCCGACGACCTCGGTAAACATAACCTCACCAACGCCACTGAGACTCAATTAAAGGTGATCAGTGAAATTGGCTGGCGATACCGTAAGCCGGCATTGGTTCTGGCTGCCGCTCCGTTCATCGATCAGCTTGATCTCGATGACGAGACCCGTCTGACGTACACCCGACAGACTGTTCAGTCACTCACCGACAAGACTGATTACAAAGCCGCCGTTGAGCTCTCGGAAAAAACCTGGCACGACACCAATCAGCTCGAGTTCCTTCTAACCGCTATGCACATTGCGCTGGACCATAACGTCTATCCTCACCTGGAGCGTTTCCTTGATGCCACAGATGAGTTGCTGATGCTGCGAGAAATACCCGAATACTGGTTGACCGTCGCGGAATTCCACACCAGAAACCGCGATACCGTAGCGGCGTTGGAAACTTACCGGAATATACTCGCAACACAGCCGGACAGCTCTTTTGCGATCACCGGTTTACTGTGGACGCTGCTCGGCAGTGATGACAGTGACGACACCAATAGCCAACTACAGGCAGCACTCGATCAATACGAGGACCTGGCCGTAGAAACCCCCGATTTCTGGAGCCAGTACGCGATGAGCTATCTGAAACTGGGGAAGCCCGAGATCAGTTTACGGTGGTTCAGCAAGCTGATGGTCAAAGACGATCACGACTACAACATTCTACTATCGTTTGCGGATGCACTGGAGCAAACCGGCAACTCAGTTCACGCATTTAAGGTGCGCAGTTACGCGCTGGGGATGCTCAGACCGATGATCGTCGCCAGCACTATACAGAACACTAATGCACTGGCGCGCGACTACATAAGTCTGCTGCAGATCTACGGCAGCGCAAGCGAAAACGAAGCCTGGACAAATCGATTACTCGAGGGTATCCCCGGAGACACAGACGCAGAAACTGCATGGAGAAGCGAGTTGGCAGCGTCCTGGTATCTGGCAACCCAGCGCAGTGATTACGCCAGACTGTTAATGACCCGATCGCACGAAAAGCGCATCCAAGCGCCCGCATGGCAAACCCTGGCGCTGGCACTGGCCGAAAACAATGTCGGTGCGGTTAAAGAAATTCTGGCCAGCGGCAAAGCGCTGTCAAACGGTGATCGTATCCTCGCACTGCGCAAGATTGGTGATGACCGCAAGGCCTATGAACTGGCCTCCGCAAACATGGTCAATGAACGCAGTAATGCGGCACGAAGCGCAGCACAGGCACATGTAATTTCACTGCGCCCCTACTACCCCGGCTACTATGCCGGACGCGTGCAGCGGCGTGAAATTGACCAGCTTGATATTACCGAAACCGGTCTTTCGCTGCGACACACACTGTCAGAGAGCGACCTCGGATTTGCGGTGGACTACCGCCATTCGACACTGGCGTCTGACATCTACCGCGTCGATCAGACGGAGGAAGATGATATTGCCGTTTCCGCGTACTTCGGCGGCAGGGTCACCGGAGGCAGTATCACCGCCGGCGTCAATAACCAGGGGGAAAACGTCCTCACCTACGCAACTGGCAGCTACCACACCGGCGATCTGGACGGGCGTCATGTTCTGCGTACAAAAGTAGGCCTGGGCGAAGTTACCGACAGCGGTGCAGAACTGCGCCTCGGTGCCAAGCAGGATCGGGCCGAATTCAGCCTTGAGTCAGCCATCGGTAAGCGTGAATTTATAAAACTCAGTGGTAACTACAACGAGATTAGCACTCGCAATGACGGCACCCCGATGTCACAGGGCGTTGGTGCCAGCCTCGAGCTGGGCACCAGAGGGTCATTTGGCAGTAACAACTGGAGCATGGGAGTTGTCGCAAGTGGCGAAAAGAACAAACTCGAAGACACCCTGCCGGACAGTATCAGGAGTTTGTCCAGTCGCTCAACTTTCTCTAGAATACTGGCAAAGGAAAAACAGGAACTCGCTGTCAGCGCGTCGTTGTTTCGCGGTGGTATTCATTCTGACTACCTGCATGCGGCGTCACCCCGGTATCATTTAACCGCTACCGTGGGACACAACCTGCAGGCAGACTCCACCGCATTTCAAGTGCATGCCGGTGCAGGATTCCGGGTACTAGGCAATGACGAACTGAGCCTCCAACTGAGCCACGATCGCAGTGTCAGTGCCGTCGAAGACGCCATAGAAAGTGTTCCCAGCTCCACTATCGGCATTCAGTACCGGAATCACTTCTAGAGGCAAAGCAGCCGGAGGCCTGACCTCCGGCTTTGCATTCAGGATGTGTTGCCGGATAACTCTACAAAGCCAGCTCGATTACCCGATCCAGGCAACGGCGCAACAGCGGCTTTCGCTATCCCGCTATACCGGGGCGTCATGTACCGAATCGAGTAACGGCCAGTCAAACTCAACACCGGTGCCGGCAACATCCGGCGCGATGGCCAGGCAATTGTCCACCACCAGCGGTCTTTTGGTATAGCTGTCTATCGGGAAAGAATGGACTTCAAGCCAGCCGGCATTTGTCTGTCCTGACAACAGACTCACGTGCAACTCCTGCATACCGTGACTGCACACCGGGACGTTGTACTCACGCGACAGTGCAGCCACCTGCAACCACCCGGTAATACCACCACAGTTCGATGAATCCGGCTGAATAAAAGACAGCTTTGACTGCTTAAAGGCATACTCGAACTCGTGCAAAGTATGCAGGTTCTCTCCCATAGCCAATGGCATACCGGTGGCATCGCCAATGTGCGCATAACCAGCATAGTCGTCGGGAATAATTGGCTCCTCGAACCAGACAATATCGTATGGCTTAAACGCATTTGCAGCCTCAATGGCGCCAGCAACGGTCATTGAGTAATTCGCGTCGACCATAAAACTCACATCGGGACCGATCAGATCCCGCACAGCCGCGACACGTGCAACGTCGTCTGCAAGCGACGGCTGTCCCACTTTTATTTTTACCGCATTAAAGCCGCGATTCAGATACCCCTGAACACTGTCCAGTAGTTTCTCATTGGAAAAATTCAGGTCGATACCTCCACAGTAGGCTTTGCAGCGATCCGATGCGCCACCAGCCATTTTCCAAAGTGGCTCAGCACGCTGCTTTCCGCGGATATCCCACAACGCTATGTCGACCGCCGAGACAGCAAAACCTGCCACGCCACCACGGCCGACATAATGTATATGCCAGAGCATTTCCTGGTACAGCGATTCAATGTCGCCGGCGTCACGCTGCATGATCAGTGGCTGGAGGTCGTGCTGAATCATCGCCAGAATAGACGCCCCGCCCCGGCCACCGGTATAGGTGTATCCGGTGCCCTCGATACCATCATCGGTGGTCACTGTTACGGTAATGAGTTCGAAGTGAGAGTGCGCACCATGCCTGGCATCGTGCAGCACTTCTGCCAGTGGAATTTTATATAAACGAGCAACAATTTTTTTTATGATTGACATGGGTATCGGATTTCCCGGTAAGGTGCTTACGGCGGCGGAATTCAGTCAGAGCCACTCGCCAACGACGCCATAGACAATGTTGGCGTCAGCGCGTCTGCATTTGTTTTTATATGGATCAGAGCTGGAAGCCCCTGCCCGTTACCGGTTGCGCTCACCGCATCAGCCAGAGCCGCTGGAAACTCACTGGCATCATTCACCGTGGCGGCAAAGGCTCCGTACGATCTAGCCAGTGCAGCGAAGTCCGGGTTAACCAGATCGGTCGCTGAAACCCTGCCCGGGAAGTGCATTTCCTGATGCATGCGGATAGTGCCGTACATACTATTGTCGACGACCAGAACAATCACCGCCGCACCGGCCTGCACCGCTGTTCCAAACTCCTGCTGCGTCATTTGAAAACAACCGTCACCGGCAAACGCCAGTACCATTCGCTGCGGGTGTGCCAGCTTGCCTGCGATCGCGGCGGGTAATCCGTAGCCCATTGACCCACTGGTGGCAGCCAGCTGCGAGCCATAGCTGCGGAATGGCCAGTAACGATGAATCCAGCCGGTATAGTTACCCGCACCATTGCAGATAATAGTATCCCGCGGCACCGAGTCCATAAGATGCTGCATGATCTCACGCATGGTGTGCGCCGCCGGTAATGTGTGTCGCAGCGACGACCAGTCAAGATATTGCTCATGCGCAGTCACAACAGTACCACTCCAGCCGGGTTCGCTAGCCGGACTCAATGATTCAAGCGCGGCGCAAAAGGCGACCGGACTGGCCTGTATAGCGAGCGTCGGTTTATAGGTTTTGCCAAGTTCTTCTGCTTCCGGGTACACATGCACGAACTGCTGCCCGGGTTCGGGTATATCGATCAAGGTATAATCCTGCGATGGCACCTCAGGCAACCGCCCTCCCAGCAATAACAGGACATCGGTATCGCGCACGCGCTGCAGAAGCGCCGGATTACAACCCAGGCCTATATCACCCGCGTAGTTCGGGTGTGAGTGATCAAACAGATTCTGACGACGAAAAGAACATGCGACGGGCAATTGATAGCGTTCAGCAAAGCGTGTGAACTGCCCGACCGCCTCTGCACTCCAACGACTCCCGCCTAGAATTGCAAGCGGTTGTCTGGCGGCCGCCAACATCGCTGCAAATGACTCAACGACCACCTCACCGGGATAAGATTCAGTCTGTTGCCAGGGAGACAATAACCGTTGTTCAGCGGTATCGGTTAGTGTGTCTTCCGGCAGCACCAGCACTACCGGGCCGGGACGTCCGCTGGTGGCTACGTGCCAGGCACGGGAGACCATTTCCAGAACGCGATCCGCACTGTCGATTTCGGCCACCCACTTGGCCATGCCACCAAAAAACTGCTGATAGTCAAGTTCCTGAAAGGCTTCGCGATGCCGACGGGTTGATGCAATCTGTCCGACAAATAGAATCATCGGGGTAGAATCCTGCGCGGCAATGTGCACGCCTGCCGATGCGTTAGTGGCACCGGGCCCCCGCGTTACAAGGCAAATTCCCGGTAGACCAGAGTCCTTTCCCCAGGCCTCCGCCATCATCGCAGCACCACCTTCCTGTCGGCAGACGGTAGTCGCTATGCCACTGTCATACAACGCGTCCAGCACCGGTAAGTAGCTTTCACCGGGCACACAGAATACCCGTTCGACACCAAAAACCTTCAGTGCCTCGATGATCAGTTCACCACCACTAGTCATGTTTCCTCTCTTGCTTGACGCAGGTGCCTGATAACATAACACCAATACGAATTAACGTGAGCGCAAATCGACTTACCGCCAACGCAAGCATTGACACTACCGGTTTCCCGACCCACGACAAACACTATTATCAGCCCGGACAGCACAGCAATGCCACAATGCACAATGAGGTTCCGGCCACAATGGTCATCACCTTCCGGCACACTATCGCAGCTTAGCTGCCGCGTTTTTTCTTTGAGCTGCTGCCACTGGCTTTTTTCTTTGATCGAGCCTTCTTCTTGAACGCCGATTTTTTCTTGAATCTATCGCCCTTTACGGTACCGCTTTTCGGCGGAGCGGCGACACCACGCAACGCCGTGACTGACCCATTACCGCTTTGCTGTATCAGTTGATGGAGCTGAGCGTTTAACGGCTGCATGAAATGGTCATAGCTGGTCTCGCGTAAACTGATGGCGTTAAGCGTCGACTCCCAGTGTGCTGTCATATCCGGCTGCGTGGCCACTTCAGGCAGCGAGTGTATTAACCCCCGGCCAGCATCGGTCGCATGAATCTGCTTTCCCTGTCGCACCAGAAAGCCGCGTCTAAACAATAACTCTATAATACCGGCGCGTGTTGCTTCAGTACCCAGTCCGTCAGTCTCTTTAAGTATTTTGCGAACATCAGCAGAGCTGACGAAGCGGGAGATCCCGGTCATCGCTGCCAGTAGAGTCGCATCGGTAAAGTACGCCGGAGGGGTGGTGCTTTTTTCCAGTAACTCGCCACGCTCGCACAACAGGCGCTGCCCTTTTGTCAGTGGCGGCAGATACTTTTCTGCCGTCGGGGTTTTATCTGCAGCATTTTTTTTATCCGATTGAAACAACACTTTCCAACCCGCTTTCAACACCGTTTTTGCATTGGCAATAAACAACCCGCCCTCGATTAAAATTTCGGCCCGTGTATCGGCGTACTCGTGGGGCGGATAAAACTGCGCCAGATACTGCCGTGCCACCAGCGCATAGACTTGTTTTTCCTGGGGGGTCAGGCTGGCCGTATTGATGCGGCGGGTGGTGGGAATAATAGCGTGGTGCGCGGTGACCTTGCTGTCGTTCCATGCCGCTGTTTTTAACGCGGTGTTAGCCTTGGCAACAAATTGCTGGTAGCGCGCATCGTTGTGCACAACCGCGTCCAGTACCTCTGTTGCCTGCACGTGATGCTCGACCGGTAAATGGCGGCAATCTGACCGGGGGTAGGTAATAAGTTTATGTTTTTCATACAATGACTGACACACCGACAACACCAGCTGAGCATTCATGCCATAGCGTCGCGCCGCATCGATCTGCAGAATTGACAGACTGTATGGCAACGGCGGCGATTGCTTTTTGTTCTTTTTCTCGCACTTTTGCACCGACGCGGGTTTGTTATTGATACGCTCTACGACGTTTTCGGCGAGCTTTTTTACCAGCACCCGACCTGCATCGTCCATATAGGGCTGACAAGCGTCGCTCGGTTGCCAGGTGGCAGTAAAGTCTTCTCCAGCCTCTGTTTTCAAATGCGCCAGCACTTCATAAAAAGGCTTGGAGACAAACTTCTCTATTTCTTCACAACGCCGCACCACCAGACCCAACACTGGCGTTTGTACACGGCCAACGGAAAGCACACCATCGTAGCCCACCTTGCGCCCTTGAATCGTGTAGGCCCGGGTCATGTTTATTCCGTACAACCAGTCAGCCCGCGAGCGCGCAAGCGCAGACGAGGACAGCGGCGCATAGTCGCTGTTGTTTTCCAGGCGGCTCAACGCGCGTTGCACGGCACTTGGGTTCAAGTCACTGATCAGCAAACGCTGGACGGCGGCGCGTCTTTTTGCACTGACCTTAAAATAGGCGATGACCTGATCGACAAGCAATTGCCCCTCGCGGTCCGGATCACCGGCGTGGACGATGATTTCGGCGTCGGCAACCAGTTTCCTAAGCACTGCCAGCTGCGATTTTGTATCGCGCTTCGGCTGCAGTTTCCATTGCTCGGGAATAATTGGCAGGTGCTGCATCCGCCACGATTTAAATTCAGGGTCGTAGATGTGCGGCTCGGCCTGCTCCAGCAAATGACCAATGCACCAGCTGACGCAATCACCATTGGCGGCGGTAATAAATCCATCGCCACGACGCAGCGGGGTTGGCAGGACATCGGCAATGGCTCTGCCCAGACTCGGTTTCTCAGCGATATACAAACGCATCAGCGATACCGGATGTCAGCAGTATCTGTGTTGGTTCGGCGATAAACAGACGCACCGTTAATGGCTGTTTTACACGGATCGGATAACAAAATGTGAAGGATCAGAGCAAAGGTCTCCACGGACAATAAGCACTAACAGGGAACAACTTCCAGCGGCCTATAATAAATGAAATCAGATCGCGCCGTCATTTCGTTATCCATCGCGCCAGAGGGGGCGCAGTCCGGAATCCCGATCTGGCAGCCGCCGCCAAATCAGGTGAGAAGTGAACCCATACCGTTTGCCGGCACAATTTTCTGACAGTTGTAAAAAAACTGCTATAAATTTACAGCATAAGAAAAAAGGAGCATCACCATGGTAAAAAAAATAAGAAATCGCTACCGCCGGTTCAAATTTAACAACCAACCATATTTTCCAGGTTTGTTCTTCACCCTGGAGATGGCGCTGAGCAGCAGTAAAATGCTCGCCATGGGTGTGGTATTTTTTGCCATATTTTATTCTGTTCACTAGCACAATCGACAACTTCTACCGCTCTGTATCTGCCTTTTGCCGCATGCAGAGCACCTGTCGGCTTGCCCGATGACAGAATCAGGAGAGAATTAATCTGTCGTGGTTGATGACATTTTGACTTTAGTTGTCTGATTAAGTCGACGCTGATCTTTGTCCAGCCGCAAGCCGTGATAAGGTTTATGTCTACTCGCCAGGGAGGCAAGTCGGCTATGAAAGCTATCAGATACAAATTCCGCCGTTTCAAACGGCAGCATCAACAGCGCTATCCGGGGTTTATTTTCACGCTTGATGCGACGATTTTCATTGCGAAATTACTCTGTTTCGTCGCGCTGTTTGCGCTGATATTCTATCTGACTCGACGCTAGCTCACTGACAACGGCCACATTACAACGGTGACTACCGGGGGCCCGGCAAGCGAGCCGACCCACGTACCACCATCTCGGCCGGCATGACTACCGTCTGCCCGGAGACAGACTCCTGATGGATTTGATCGATCAATATGCCAACGGTCGCATCGACCATGCGATCCACCGACTGAGAGACTGTCGTCAGGTTGTAGCCTTTCCAGGCAGATTCGGGTACGTCATCGTATCCGACCACTGAGACGTCTTCCGGTACCCGCAAACTGAGTTCGTCGCGCAGGACATCCATCACCGCAAATGCCATGTGATCGTTGGCCACAAACACGGCATCCGGTCGCTCCTGCCCGGCAAACAACAATCGCGCGGCCGCAGACGCCCCCTCAAAGGTGTAGCCACCAACAGCCCGGTTGTACACGGCCATATTGTGTTCTGCCATCACCTGATAAAAGCCGGTCTCCCGATCTCGATTGGTAGAGGCATCTTCGTCACCGGCGATAAAGGCAATTTTCCGGTGACCACCGGCAATCAGAAAATCAGCGACAAGGCGACCGCCTTCGACATTATCGGATGTGACACTGCTCGCTGGCGAAGACGGCACAAAGCGATTAAACAGCACCACCGGGATGCCGGATTTTTCGCAGGTTCGTGCCAGTGTCGATGACAATGTTGCCGATGCCATAACAATGCCTTCGACCTGATACTGCATCATTTGCTGAACCACCTTATCCTGCCGGCCGGTGTCTGAGATAAACAGCATGATGGTGTAGCCCTCGTCTTGCAGGCGACGGGACAAATGCTCGATGACCCAGGGATAAAATTGATTATCCAGGTAAGCTGCCATCAGTGCGATCAAGCGCGAGCGACCACTGATCATGGCGCGCGCTAGCGCATTCGGGCGATAGCCGAGCTCGGAAGCAGCCTTTAAAATTCTTTCCCGGGTCTGTGGCGCAACACTGGCACCGTCAGTAAACGCGCGACTGACAGCCGACTGCGACACGTTAGCCTCCCTGGCCACATCTCCTGACGTCACACTGTTTTTTTTCAAGGGTCAAGCTCGGGTATATTGCTGGCCTGGCTCATGGAAACCCAAGGTTATGGCATCTGCACAATACACCTTGACTACGCCAGCAGAAGATAAACATATCACCTGGACAGGTTATCGCCATAAACCTGACAAATCAACCAATGAACATAGTATGCAGCATCCTGACACTTCTGGGAATTATGGGAAAATCAGGCGATTACGCGGCTATTTTAACCCGGGACAATGGTTTCAACAACGAAGACTGTCAGTCCCGATTGGCACTATACTCTTCACGAAACTGATGGTTTATTTTACTTCCCCCGACGCCAGATTATGGTCAGGGTTACAACAGTAATGAACAGGCAGGCGGCTACAGCAATCATAAATCTACTTCATCGTTTACACAGAACTAGCGCTATCGGCACCGACTCACCCAATCGCTGTGAACCAGGTCACAACAGGAT
>CALKXD010000002.1 GCA_938003855.1 uncultured Granulosicoccaceae bacterium
CCGTTTGGGTGCGGAAGAGTAAAATCAGGACCTACTGTGCTAAGCAGTAGTTGATAAACCGCTACGGTAAATACCGGCTTAACGGCCTTTTAGCCATGTCACTAGTATCACAAGACTACGATTAACACTTTCTCTCGAATAACACTTAGCGGATGTTGTTTCCGGCTGGGCTTGAGGCTGTGTTTTTTTTCGTGCGATCAAATCAATTATAGAAATCACTTGCAATTAATATCACTAAGCGATAATAATTTCACACCGGATCAACGAAGGGTTCGGTAGAGGAGGAAAAATTACTTATCGGTCTGTTGTGCAGAGTGGGCATAGCTGGTGAGCGTTGGCGAAATTGACGGCGAGTCCAGCATGGCGGCGCGTGCTGCCTGGTTGCATTACGCTGGCGGTTTCAGCCAGGCTGAGGTGGCGCGGCGTTTGGGTTTAAATAATCTAAAGGCGCACCGGTTGATCAGCAAGGCCAATAAGGACGGTCTGGTGAAGGTGTATATCGATGGCAACATCGGTGAGTGCATCGCGCTGGAAACCGAGTTGTGTGCCCGCCACAATCTGCAAACCTGTCAGGTGGTGCCGGACATCGACGACACTGATCTGCCGCTGCGGTCACTCGGGATTGCCGGTGCACAGGCGATCAAAATCGAGCTCGAAAACAAATGCCGATCTATCGGTATCGGCCACGGTCGGACGCTCGCCGCCTGCGTCGATAATCTTCCCCATAAACCTACTCCCAATACGCACTTTGTGTCGCTGCTGGGTGGTTTGACGCGAAAATTTCTGGCCAGTCCGCACGATGTTATCCACCGTCTGGCTGATCGCACGGCGGCCGAGGCTTATGTGATGCCAGTACCGTTCATTGCCAATTCGCCCGAGGATCGTGAAGTGCTGCTGGGTCAGCGCGGTATCACCGAGGTGTTCGAACTTGCCCGCAAGACCGAGCTTAAACTGGTGGGTATCGGCAGTATAAATACCGAAGCTTCACTGGTGTCGACAGGTATGGTTGAAGAAGATGAACTCGCACTGGTGCAGGCAGCCGGTGGCGTAGGCGAGATACTCGGGCACTTTTTTGATCAGTCCGGTAGTGCTATCGCTACGGAATTGTCTGGTCGTACCACGACGCTGTCGCTCGATGATCTGCGTGGCAGCCGTATCGTTGCGGTGGCTGGTGGCCGGAATAAAACAGAAGCAATTAACGCAATATTGGAAAGCCGCTTGTTAAGCGGTTTGGTAACGGACGAGCGTACCGCGCGTGCGCTCACGCTAGCGTCCGGTCAGTCCTGACTGGTCGGGCAAAACATGGTCGATCTGGATGACAGATCATTGGAGGAGTTTTTATGTACGAGAAAGAGAAAGACCTGGTCCAGTCGTTCCTCGACGGCAGGCTCAGTCGACGTAGTCTGATCAAGCGCTTTGCAGCACTTGGTGTCGGTGCTACGACTGCCGGTACGTTGGTTAATATGATGTCAACCAACGCGATGGCTGCAGACTTCGACTGGAAAAAGCACTCGGGTACCGGTGTTAAGTTACTGCTTAATAAACACCCCTACACCGATGCGATGATCGCGAATCTGGATAACTTTAAAGCCCTGACCGGAATGGACGTGCAGTATGACGTATTCCCGGAAGACGTCTACTTCGATAAAGTCACGGCGGCGCTGTCGTCCGGTTCTACCGAGTACGATGCATTCATGACGGGTGCCTACATGACCTGGACCTATGGTCCGGCGGGCTGGATCACTGACCTGAATGAGTGGATCGGTGACTCGGAAAAAACGGCGGCTTCCTACAACTGGGAAGACATTCTCCCCGGTGTGCGCCAGTCCTGTGCATGGAACGGACAGCCCGGTGGAGCGTTAGGTTCTGCTGACGCCAAGCAATGGTGTATTCCATGGGGTTACGAGCAAAACAACCTGGCCTATAACCGCAACATGTTTGAGACAGCGGGCTTATCTGTGCCGACCAACCTCGATGAAATGGTCGATACCGCCGCCAAGGCTAAGGCGTCTCTGGACGGGGTCTACGGCATTGGTGTACGAGGCTCGCGCTCATGGGCAAGCATTCATCCGGGCTTTTTGTCGGCCTACGCAAACTACGGCCAGAAAGACCTGAACGTTGGTGCTGACGGCAAGCTGTCTGCGGCGATGAACACCGACGTCTCTAAAGAGATGCACGCCAAGTGGGTGAAGATGATCCAGGACAGTGGCGCGCCGGACTGGTCAACTCATACCTGGTATCAGGTCGGTACTGATCTGGGGGCCGGTGCCTCTGCGATGATCTACGATGCAGACATCCTCGGTTATTTCATGAATGGCGGTGACAACAAAGAGGCCGGTAATCTGGCTTATGCACCGTTTGCTGCCAACCCTGAAGCCAGTGCGCCAACACCGAACATCTGGATCTGGTCTCTGGCGATGTCCGAGTTCTCGAAGAAAAAAGACGCTGCCTGGTACTTCATGCAGTGGGCTTCGGGTCCGGAGCATGGTCTGTTTGGTGCCACGCAGATGGATTTTGTTAATCCGGTTCGACAGAGTGTCTGGGACGATATGGGCTTCCGTGATCGCCTTGATAAAAGCTATCCGGGCTATGTCGATATGCACGATGTATCAGCGCCTGGTGCGAAGATACAGTTCACCGCACAGCCGTTGTTCTTTGATCTCACCACAGAGTGGGCGGCAACGCTGCAGAAAATGGTGGCGAACGAGGTGCCGGTTGACGAAGGACTTGATCAATTGGCAGACAGTGTCAATCGTCAGTTAAAAGAAGCCGATCTCGGCTAACGGGGTTTAACAACGTGCCGGAATCACCTTTGATTCCGGCCGTCCCGTATCCACGTTACCCAGCGCCGTTAAATGCCGACAACAATAAACAGAACTGTGCTCAATGTCTGATCACTCACTCGCGAGTCCACCGCCGAAACGCCGCTTTAGAATAGGGCGACGCGTGCTGCCTTATCTGCTCAGTATGCCCGCGTTGCTGGTGTGCATCGGTATTCTGGTGCCGTTTGTGACGGCGGCTTTGTATTCTCTGCAACGCTATCGCTTAAGTCAGCCCTGGGCGCGAAAGTACAACTGGGGTGAAAATTATCTTAACTTTCTGTCCGACCCCAGCTTCTGGAACACGTTAAAAATATCACTGGTGTATGCCGGCACCACCGTCACGCTTGAGTTATTTCTAGGACTGGGGATTGCGCTACTGCTGCAAAAGCGCACGCGCTTTAATAATTTTGTCTCCATTATGCTGCTGATGCCGTTGATGACCGCACCGGTGCTGGCGGCACTGATGTGGAAACTGATGACCAACTCGGGGTTTGGCATTCTGAGTTATATGGTGTCTCTGCTGGGCATACAGGATTTTCGCTGGGCGTCATCTCCGGATACCGCGCTGTTGACGGTGGTGTTGGTGGACATCTGGGTGTACACGCCGTTTATCATGATTTTACTGCTGGCGGGGTTGCGCAGTCTGCCGTCGCAGCCGTTTGAAGCCGCCGCACTCGATGGTGTGCCGCGCACCTTTGTCTTCTGGAAGATAACCCTGCCGATGCTGATGCCGTATATCCTCACGGCGACGCTGTTCCGGCTGCTCGACTCTATTCAGCAGTTTGACATCATCTATGCCATGACGCAGGGAGGGCCGGGTGACAAGCTCACCGTCTTCCAGGTCGAAGCGTATCTGAATTTTTTCCAGTCAACCAACATCGGTCGCTCTGCCGCACTGATGATGATTCTATGGGCGATCACATTTGTACTGTCGAACATCTTTATTAAAAATTGGCTCAAACTGCGCGAACGCGCCCGCTAGGAGATAGACGATGCGTGAAAACAGTCTTATAGAGTCCTGGCTACGCGGCATTGCTATTGCGGTGGTGATATTATTTTTTATGTTTCCAATCGTCTGGATCATTTTAATGTCGTTCCAGACCAATGAAACGATTTTACGAATCCCGCCCTCGGTGGTGTTTGAGCCCACACTGGATAACTACCGGGCGCTGATAACCGGCAAGCTCGAAACCAACGCCGCCTCGCTGGATATTGCCTTTATGCGCAATCTTGGCAATTCGGTGCTGTTATCAGTCGGTGCTGTCGCACTGGCGCTGATCCTCGGTGTTCCGGCGGCGTATTCGTTTGCACGTCATAAAACGCGCTTTTCTGAAGATATTGCCTTTACGCTGCTGTCGTTTCGCTTTGCGCCGCCGCTTTTGGTGCTATTGCCACTGACGATCTACTTTCAAAAACTTGGGTTGTCAGACACCTATTTCGGTTTGATCTGGGTGTACCAGTTGATCTGCCTGCCATTGATCCTGTGGATTGTGCGGGGCTACTTTGAAGACATCTCCGAAGATGTTGAGTACGCCTACCGTATCGGCGGGCATTCGTGGTTTTCTACCTTTCGCAAAATTGCGGTGCCGCTGGCCGGCCCCGGTATCGCCGCGGCGGGGTTGCTGGCTTTTATATTTGCATGGAATAACTTTATTTTTGCACTGGTACTGGCGTCGGCCGATAAGCAGCCGGTCACTGTCGGCGCGCTGGCCTTTGTCACCGCGTCAGGCATTCAGTACGGGCAGATCGCAGCGGCGATCGTGTTGTCTATTACTCCCACTTTGTTGCTGGCGCTGTATGCGCAGAAATATCTGGTCGAAGGTCTGTCACTGGGAGCCGTTAAAGGATGAGCGGTCTTGATCTGCGCGGTATCGTGAAGCGCTATAAGGGCGATACCGTCCTTGATGATGTAAACATCTCCGTGCAAACCGGTGAGACACTGGTATTGTTCGGGCCGTCGGGTGCGGGCAAGACGGTTCTGCTGCGTATGATCGCAGGCGTGATCGACCCCGATGAAGGGCAGATCATCGTTCATGGGCGTGACATGCAGGGGGTTGATCCGGAAGACCGCGGCGTCGGCATGGCGTTTCAGAACTTTGCCTTGTACCCGCACATGACTGCCTACCGGAATATTGCAAGCTCTATAGAGGTGACCGAAAAGTCAAAGCAAAAGCTTGATGATGCGGTGCAGGGGGTGGCGCGTCTGTTGAAAATAGATCAGGTGCTTGATCACGCCCCCAGAGCATTATCCAACGGTCAAAAGCAGCGCACCGCACTGGCGCGTGCACTGGTCGGGTCGCCGTCGTTACTGCTGCTCGACGATCCACTGCGCAACGTCGATGCAAAGTTGCGCTTCGAAATGCGTATCGAACTGCCAGCGTTACTTGCACGGCAGGGCACCACGGTGGTCTACGTGACGCAGGACTACAAAGAAGCAATGGCGCTGGCGGATCAGATTGTAGTGCTGAATACCGGGCGCATTCAGCAGTCGGGTACACCGGCAGATGTCTATCTGACACCCGCCAACACCGAGATCGCACAGCAGTTTGGTGATCCGGCCATTAATCTGCTCGATGTTACCCCGCAGCAGGATGACCACGGCGTCTATGTGAGTCTGTCTGATAAAAAACTCTATATTGATAGTGCGTTCGGTCCCTGGTGCAACACGCCGTGTGTACTCGGCATACGGCCCGAAACCTTACGCTTGTCGACGGTTGCCTCTGCGGCATCTATTCCAGCGTCAGTAGAGGCGGTCACGCCATTGAATGAAAAAACCGTGACGCTGCTCAGAACGGCGGGTGGTCGTGAGTTGCTGGTGTCGCGCCCGGCCGGTACCGATGAGGATCTCAGTGGCCAGGTATTTATCGAGGTCAGCAATGAGTCGGTAATGCTGTTTGATAAACGCACCGGCAGTCGTCTCGACGCACATCAGCAGGAGGCGGTGGCATGACCGGTCCGCGTCTGACGATCAGCAACGTTGATAAAATCTACGGGTCCGGCGATGCCGGTGTGCATGCGGTCGAGGACCTTTCTATGCAGGTAGACGCCGGCGAGATCGTCGCACTGCTTGGGTCTTCTGGTTGCGGTAAAACTTCTACCCTGCGTATGGTGGCGGGCTTTGAGGAAGTGACCGCCGGTGCAATTGCGATTAATGGCAAGCCGGTTCATCAGCTGGCACCGGTACGACGCAATGTGGCGATGGCGTTTGAGGGCTATTCTCTCTATCCACCACTGACCGTGCGTGACAACATTGCGTTTGCGTTGAAGTCCGCCAGACTGCCGAAGACCGAAATAAACACCCGTGTAGCGCATATCGCGCAATTGCTCGATATAGAAAATATCCTCGACCGCTATCCGGCGTCGATCTCCGGTGGTCAGCAACAACGTGCGAGTCTGGGTCGGGCGCTTATCCGGGATGCCGATCTGCACTTGCTTGACGAGCCGATGGGGCAGTTGGAGCCGCAACTGCGGGCCGTATTACGTGGCCGTATCAAGCACTTTATAAAAGAGCGCGGCCTGACAGCCATACTGGTAACCCACGATCAAACCGAAGCCAATGCCCTGGCAGATCGCATTGCCGTGATGGAGGCCGGTCTGCTGCAGCAATTCGATACCGCTGCACAGCTTAAGAACAGCCCCGCTAATTTATTTACCGGGACATTTATCGGTGAGCCACCGATGAATGTATTCCGCGCACAGGTGCAGCTGGACGGACCCAAACTCGCCCTGCAACTGGGCGATGGCGTATCGCTCGACTATCAATGCAGTGACTTCAACCCGCAGGTGCTGGACAGAATTCAGCAAAGCGGGGAGCTGTTGCTTGGTGTGCGCCCCTACGCCATCAAGCGTGGCGAAACCGGGTCGGCGGCTACTGTGGTGGCGAATCAATGGCTCGGCGATCAGACCCATATATCGACCAGCTTTGCCGGTGGCACGATGGTGCTGGTAGAGCATGACCGGGTTCGCCTGAACAAGGGCGATCAGTTGTTTGTCACGATAGCTGCAGACGACCTTCACCTGTTTGATGCCCAAACCAGTGTTGCCATTGCACATGGCCGGGAGGTGGCACAATGAAAGATATCCTTATTGGTATTGATGCTGGAACATCGGTGATTAAGTCGGTCGCATTCAGTCTCGACGGCACGCAGCTCGACAGTGCATCCGTGCCGAACGACTATCAGTTGTTAGACGGCGGCGGGGCTGAACAGCAACTGCCCCGAACCTGGCACAGTACGGTTGCGACATTGGTGGATCTTGGCCATAAAATACCTGACCTGAAGCGACGGGTAGCGGCGATTGCGGTGACCGGGCAGGGCGACGGCACCTGGCTTGTCGATAAGCACGGTGAGTCAGTCAGAGACGCGATGCTGTGGCTGGACTCCAGAGCCGCTGATATCGCCGACGAGATCACCCGCAGTACTGAAAATCAACGCCGCTTTCAGCTGACCGGCACCGGGCTTAACGGGTGCCAGCAGAGTACGCAGTTGCTGTGGCTGAAGCAGCACGAGCCAGAAGCACTGGAGCGTGCAGCCACTGCTATGCACTGCAAGGACTGGTTGTACTATAACCTGACCGGCGTGTTGGCGGCTGACCCCTCAGAGGGCGTGTTTACTTTTGGCGATTTTCGCACCCGACAGTATTCCGATGAAGTACTCGATGTGCTTGGTCTTAGCGAGTATCGCCGCTTATTGCCCGACATTGTCGAGGGCACCGAGCAGCCGGGCAAGCTCAGTGCGGCGGCTTCAGCGTTGTGCGGGTTGTCTGAAGGCACACCGGTGGTGCTGGGGTATGTTGATGTAGTCTGTACGGCACTGGGGAGCGGTCTGTATGCGAAGTCAGGCGACCGGGGCTGTTCTATAGTGGGCTCTACCGGTATGCATATGCGTCTGTCACGCAGCGTCGACGCTGTTGAGCTTAATGCGGAAGGTGCCGGCTACACCATGTGCATGCCAATACCGGGAGTCACCGCGCAGATGCAGTCAAACATGGCGGCAACGCTTAACATAGACTGGCTGCTGGATACCGTTGAAGAATTATTAAGTAGCCTGGGTGTGCAAAAATCACGGGCCGATCTGCTGGCAACACTCGATGACCGGGTCGCGAGCGCCAGCCCCGCCACGCTGCTGTATCAGCCTTATATCTCTACTGCAGGCGAGCGCGGACCGTTTACCGACAGCAACGCTCGCGCCGGTTTTATTGGCCTGAACTCGCAACATGGTTTTGCCGATCTGGCGCGATCCATCTTCGAGGGATTATCGCTGGCGGCCCGCGATTGCTATTTGTCTATGGGGGCACTGCCCGGTGAGCTGGTGGTATCAGGCGGGGCATCACGCAGTCGGCAGTTGCTGACAATTCTAGGTGCCTGCCTCGAGACCAATGTGCAAACCAGTCGTCGTGACGAAGCCGGTGCGGCCGGCGCGGCAATGATGGCAGCGGTGGCCATTGGACAATATAACAACATGGGAGACTGTGTCGGGCAGTGGGTTGACCCGCTGATGGGTGAGGTGCTGACGCCGGATGCCGCGCTCAGTGAGCGCTATCGGTCAGTGTATCCCGTTTATGCGCAAAGCCATCGGGCCTTGCGCCCGGTCTGGAAAAATTTTGCCAGTCATCGAGATGATGGCGCCCGGCTATAAATGACATATGGACAGTAATGTGAGAAAAAAGCTTGTCATCATCGGCGATGAATTCATGCTGCCGCGTATATTCGAGGACGAGATTATCGCCGCCTGCGGTGATGTGTTCGAGATCCGCAGCATGAGCAATGGCTGGCCGGATGTTGCCATGGAGCATGGTTACGCCGTGGCGGGCATGGATGGTTTGAAAGAGTATCTGGGTGACGCCGATGACACTTGCGAGTTCATTGCCGATGCTGAAATACTGGTGACCCATCTTGCGCCGTTATCCCGACAAATGTTCCAGCGTCTGCCAGCGCTTAAGATGGTGGCGGTTTCTCGCGGTGGTCCGGTCAATATAGATATGCAGGCAGCAAAAGACCACGGCGTGCTGGTCGTCAACGCGCCGGGCCGCAATGCCAGTGCCGTGGCCGAATTTACCGTCGGTGCTATTCTGGCGCAAACCCGGCGCATTACTGCAGGGCACGACAGCATGCGTGCCGGTCAGTGGCGCGGTGACCTCTACCGCGCTGATCTCACCGGTCGTGAGCTTTGCGAAATGACGGTAGGGATTATTGGTTACGGGCAAATCGGTACGCGGTTGGTCAAGCTGATGAAAGCGTTCGGGTCCAGGCTAATTGTTGCTGATCCGTATGTGCAGCTATCGCAGGAAGACATCGATGCCGGTGTTGAAAAAGTCAGTCTTGATGAACTGCTCAAGCAGTCAGATGTCGTGACTCTGCACCCGCGGGTCAGTGAAGAAACCACTCACATGATCAACGCCGAAACGCTGTCAAAAATGCGCCCCGATGCGGTGTTGATCAACACCGCACGTGGGCCGCTGGTTGACTACCCGGCACTGCTGACTGCCCTTCAGGACGGTGTTATAGCCGGTGCCATGTTAGAGACCTTTGATGTTGAACCGGTACCGCACGAATCAGAATTTTTAACCCTGCCTAACGTCACGCTGACGCCGCATATCGCTGGTGCCAGTGTTCATACGATCACCAGAGCGGCAAGCATGGCTGCCACAGAACTGAAGCGCTACCTGGAGAATCAACCCGCACTCAATCCCTGTTGATATGACGGGTTCTGCCGGCACTAACGCGAGCGATGCACCACTCGATCTGTTTGTGATCGGTGGTGGTATCAACGGGGTGGGGATCGCCAGAGACGCGGCAGGGCGTGGCTTGTCTGTGGCATTGTGCGAAAAAGATGATCTGGCGCAGGGCACCAGTTCGCGCTCGGGCAAGTTGGTGCATGGTGGTTTGCGTTATCTCGAGTACTACGAGTTTCGCCTGGTGCGTGAAGCGTTGATCGAACGCGAGGTGCTGCTGGAGTCAGCGCCGCACATTATCTGGCCGATGCGATTTGTATTGCCCCACAGTCCGCAGGACCGGCCCGCCTGGCTGATACGTCTGGGGTTGTTTCTCTATGACCATCTCGGTGGTCGCAAACGGTTGCCCGGCACCCGTGTGGTCAAGTTACGTGACGGTGTCGAGGGTGAGCCATTGCTAGATCAATACAGGCTTGGCTTTGAGTATTCTGACTGTTGGGTGGATGACTCGCGACTGGTTATTTTAAACGCACTGGATGCCGCCCGGCGCGGTGCTGACATACTGCCACGTACCGCCTTCACGCAGGCACGGCGCGTTGATGGCCTTTGGCAGGTTACAGTCAACGACGCGCAGGCCGGACGGCGTGATTATTACGCCCGTGTATTGGTAAACGCCGCGGGTCCCTGGGTAAATACTGTCATTGATACGGTCGACGGATCATCGTCTGCCCGCAACGTGCGACTGGTGAAAGGCAGTCATATTGTCGTGAAGAAATTCTGGCAGGGGGACCATGCCTATCTGCTGCAGAATACGGATAAACGGGTGATTTTTGTTAACCCGTATCAGCAACACTATGCACTTATTGGTACTACTGATATTCCGCATAGCGGGCCACCTGAATCGGCTGAAGTAGACCCGGCAGAAATAGAATATCTGATCGGCACGGTTAACCGATACTTCCGTCAGGCGTTGAGTGTCGATGATGTCGAGCACGCCTATACCGGAGTCAGGCCCTTGTATGACGACCAGTCCGATAACCCCAGCGCTGTTACCCGTGACTATGTTTTTGATGTCGATGCCGCTGACGGCCAGGCACCGTTGTTGTCAGTGTTTGGTGGCAAAATCACCACGTTCCGCAAACTGGCGGAGCACGCCATTGATCGATTAAAACCCTACGTCAGTAACGCCGGTGAGCGTTGGACCGCTGGACAAACACTGCCCGGCGGGGATCTGCCCGATGCTGACTTTGATGCGTTTCTGCGCCGCGTAATGCAAAGCTACCCCTGGCTTGATCAAGCCACTGCAATGCACCTGGCGCACGCCTATGGTACCCGTATTGATGCGCTGTTAGATCAGGCAAAATGCATCGATGATCTGGGGGTCCGGTTTGCCGCCACGTTCTACGCGCGCGAGGCGATCTATGTGGTCCAAACCGAATGGGCGAAGACGGCAGACGATATTCTGTTTCGGCGCAGCAAGCACGGTGTGCACATGACACTGGCTGAGCGTCGCGCGTTTACGCAGTGGTTTAAAGCAAAATTCCCGGTCATTGTCGCCAGCGAAAGCTAAGGAGAGTCTCAGTGGTTGATCAAAGTCACCCTGAATTCAAGCAACTGTTGCAGATGTCTGCAGAGGTCGGGGCCGACCCGGCACTGGTGCAGGCGGCCGGTGGCAATACATCGATTAAGCTTGACGATACCCTCTGGATAAAAGCATCCGGCACCTGGCTGATGCACGCCACCACCCGTGACATTATGGTGCCGGTATCGCTGACGCCGCTGTTGCAGGCGTTGCAGGCCAACGATCCGCTGGCAGAGCGCGCACAGTCATTTGTGCAAAGCGAAAACAACCCCGGCGGATTGCGCCCGTCAATTGAAACCACCGTGCATGCCGCGTTGTCACAACGTGTTGTGGTGCATGTGCATTGCGTTGAAACCATTGCACTGGCTGTGCGCCTTGATGCACGCGATGCACTGGCACCACTGCTACAGAATTTTAACTGGTGCCACGTTCCCTATGCTCGACCGGGTTTGCCGTTGTCACAGGCCATTGTAGAGTCACTGTCCGCTGCGAACGACGTTAATGGAAGTGGTCCTGTTGATGTAATTGTTCTGGGTAACCATGGACTGGTGGTCGCCGCAGAGACCGTTGCTGCGGCGCGGGCGTTGCTGGCTGATGTATGTCGGTCTCTGCGCCAGCCGCTACGTGACTGTGCCAGAGCCGATACCCGTGCGCTGCAGGCGTTGGCGGCAGACAGTGACTACCAACTACCGCAGGAGACTGAAACACATAATACTGCCTGTGATGAGGTAAGCCTTGCGTTTGCTGCCGGTGGTAGCTTGTATCCGGATCACGTGATTTTCCTTGGCGAAGGATCGGTGATTGCAAATCCAGGTGAGTCTGCAAACGATGTCCTCGATCGGCAGGTAGGAGACGGCAAGCCGGTGCCGGAGTCAATACTGTTTCCGGGTGCAGGTGTGTTGATGCGTTCAGGTTGCAGTGATGGTGCAGAGGCGATGGCGCGTTGCCTGGCCGATGTCTGTGGTCGAATACCATCGGATACCCCTCTCAACTACCTGACCCCGGCGCAGAATCACGAATTACTCAACTGGGATGCTGAGCAGTATCGACAAACGTTAAACCAGTAACGCCAGCTTGCGGGCTTCGCTCATTTAATTGCGCGATAGACTCAAAAAGGCAACGGTATAGAATTAAAGTTAGGGTAGAATCAGATCTCCAAATGGAAAATTGCACAACGCGAGTCGCTCAGTGCCGGGTCAAGCTTGTACGCTTAACCTCACTTCACTGGCTGACTCCAGAGCTGTATTTCAAGGACCTCCGTTAGACACGGTTTACTTAGTGCGCAATCTTCACCGTTGTTAACAGCGAGCCAGGGCGTACGCAAACCATGATAGCTTCAAATCATTATTTAGGTATTGATGTAGGGACCTCCGGAGTACGAGCACTTGTCATTGATGACTCGTCGAGTGTTATCGATTCCGGCAGAGCCAGCATGGCCGATCACGGAGACAACCTGCGTGATCCGCGGGTCTGGTGGCAGGCGACACAAGCCGCGATAGGGCAGCTTAAAAAAGTATCAGGTATAAAATGTCTGGCAGTGGATGCGACTTCCGGCACGGTATTGCCGATTGCTGCAGAGGGGACGCCGCTTTCCGATGCACTTATGTACAACGATACCATTGACGACAGCGGCATACTGCAGCAGATAGCCGGGCTTGCACCGGCCGATACCGCGGTGCATGGAGCATCGTCTGCGCTGGCCCGTGCCATGTGGTTGCAGCGTCAGTTTTCACCGGCGCGTGTACTGCACCAGGCGGACTGGATCGTCGGGCAGTTGACCGGTCGCTACGACATCAGCGACGAAAGCAACACACTGAAAACCGGCTACGATCCAGTCAACCGGTGCTGGCCGCAATGGCTGACCAAAAACCTGATACCGGCAGTAAAACTACCACAGGTTGTTCAGGCGGGAACCTTCACCGGGAGCGTGCAAAGTGATGTTGCGCAGGCACTGGGCTTGCCCGCCGGCATAAAAACAGCCGCTGGTGTCACCGATGGCTGTGCCTCATTTTTAGCCACCGGAGCACGAAACGTCGGCGACTGCGTCACCGCGCTGGGCACCACCGTCACCATGAAAATGCTCTGTGACAAACCGTTGTTTGACGCTTCCTATGGTGTCTATAGTCATCGAATCGGGGATCGCTGGCTGGCTGGTGGAGCATCGAACACCGGCGGCAAAGTATTGCTCGATCACTTCGACGCCGGGCAAATTGCCCGGTTGTCTGCAGCGATAGATCCCGCCAAAGACAGTGGCCTTGACTATTACCCGTTGGTCAAAGCCGGTGAGCGCTTCCCACATAATGACGCAAACTGGCAACCGGTGTTAACGCCACGGCCAAAAACTGACGTGGCCTTTTTACATGGCATGCTCGAAGGTATCGCCAATATCGAAGCACTGGGCTATCAGCGACTGGTCGAGTTAGGGGGGCCGCAGCCCGCATCGATGCGATCGGTTGGCGGAGGTGCCACCAACCCGCAATGGACGGCTATTCGCGAGCGTCTGCTGGGTGTGCCGTTTTTAGCACCCTTGTCCACCGAAGCGGCTCTGGGGTCGGCACTGATCGCCCGCGATGCGATGCAGTCAGTATGACAACAATCCTTTTGTCTGGCTTATTTTCACCGGTATAGAATGTATGAGTGGCCTATCCCCGCCTGCGGTGATTCAGCAGATTGCCGACCTGGCTGACCGCTACAATTGTTTTCTGGTTGATCAGTTCGGTGTGTTGCACGACGGCTTTAATGCCTACCCCGGAGCAGCGGATGCGTTGCGAGGACTGATGCAGTCGGGTGCCACGGTCGTGATCATCTCTAATTCCGGCAAGCGTGCAGAGAGTAACCGGCAACGTTTGACCGGGCTTGGCTTTACCGATGACTGCTATACCGATCTGGTCAGTTCTGGTGAAGTTGCCTGGAATCTACTGAAAAGCCGGTACCTTGGTAGCCGTGTGCCACAGGGTGCAAGCTGCTATCTGCTGTCCAATGATAATGATCATTCAGCGCTGGATGGTTTGGGGTTATCGGTAGTGGATTCACTCAGTGATGCTCAGCTGATTCTGCTGTCGGGGCAGCACCTTGATGAGCCGGGCCTGACTGAACTGTATGGTCGGCTGCAACTGGCGGTAGACAATAACCTGCCGTGTTTCTGTACCAACCCCGATAAAATAGCTTATGCCCGGGGAGGCAAAGTGTTTTCGTCCGGCACCGTTGCACAGTGGTATGAAGCGCAGGGGGGTGAAGTAATCTGGCTGGGCAAGCCCTATGCTGATATTTACCACTACGTGACGGCACAGTTTAACATCGACGACCCCTCAAAAGTGGTTTGCGTCGGCGATAGTATAGAGCACGATATAAAAGGCGGCTGCAGTCAAGGGCTTGCGACTGTGCTGGTGCGAACCGGTATTCTCGACGATTGCGATGATGCACAAATCGAAGCGCTGTACCGACAGCACCAGGCGGTGCCTGACTATATTATCG
This sequence comes from uncultured Granulosicoccaceae bacterium, assembly GCA_938003855.1. Classification (GTDB taxonomy): domain Bacteria; phylum Pseudomonadota; class Gammaproteobacteria; order Granulosicoccales; family Granulosicoccaceae. The sequence goes on from CALKXD010000002.1 coordinate 14,551, forward strand.
GTGCATTCGGCTAGCGGTCTGTGGCGGATTTGCCACAGCACCGCCTCGGTTAAGCCCGCTATAAAACACCGCTATAGGTGCTGGCGGCACGGTGCTTTTGCAAGCGTGGTGCCCGACCGATCACCCACATCTGTGGTGCTATTGGCTTCGTGTGACAGTGACTTTTTTATTTGCCGCTTCAATCAACTCGCGCAGTGCGTTTTGTTCGCGCTGGCGCATCAACAGGTCTCTAATGCGTGGTGCGACGTTTTCAAGGGTTGGCAGCGGTGGTGTTGTACGCTTGGTGACGGTCACCAGGTGGCAGCCGTCTTCACTGTCAAAGAGCCGGGTTTCACCGGGCGCCATTTGAAACATCGGCACCTCAAAACCAAGCGGTCCCTCGTGATTCATAAATGACCCGATGGCGCCGCCATTGACGCCGGAATCTGTATGGGTAGAGTGGAGCTTTGCCAGTGTGGCAAAATCTTCACCCTGTTGCACCCGGGCTTGCAAGGCTTCGCACTCGGCACGGGTGTTGGTCAGAATATGACTTGCGTCGACGGTTTCATTGCGAATGGCGCTTTGGTTTTGCTGGTAGAAAGTGGCAACCTCTTCATCACTGACCGCGAGCACACTGGTGACGTATTTTTCTATCAGATGGTTGGCCACCACTGATTTCAGTTCATCACGCAAGGCCGGTTCAGTGGCAAAGCCATCGCTCAGCACTGACTGGAACAGCGCTTCTTCCTGAATCAGTGACTCAACAAATTTTTCTACATTGGAGCGCACTGAGACTTGATCACCGAGCGGCATTCTGGCGATCTGTGCATTGACGTAGGACTGTGTGATCGGGTGACCATTGACGCTTGCCAGCACCGGATCATCGGTTTGTGCTATCGCGGCCGGTACGTTCAAGGCAAAAGCAAAGAGGGCGATTGCAAAGCAGGCGGTACGGTGCAATTTCATGGCGGTGTTATTAACTCATCGAGAACGGAAATAGCCTCTTCACTGGCCCACTCACGCGCGCCTTCCGCGCCGGCAATCACTTCGCCTTGGCGGTTGAGCAGAAACGATAATGGCAGGTTGATCGCGCCATAGGTGCCGGAGACTGATTTTTCGGTATCCAGAAGAATAGGGAAGGTGGTGCCGAGCTTATCAATGAAAGGCTGTACGATGGATTGTCCTTCCTCGTCGCTTGAGACGGCGACAACCGTGAAGCCTTTGTCCTGATAGCGTTGATGAATTTCATCCATCGACGGCATTTCTTCGAGGCAGGGTGGGCACCAGGTGGCCCAGAAATTCAGCAGCACAAACTGACCTTTGTAATCGGACAGTGTTACCTGGCCGCTGTCGAGTGTGTTGAGGGTGAATTCCGGTGCCGGAAACGGCGGGTCGAATGTAGTGAGTTTGAACCCGTGCAGTGCCGGATCATGTGCTCTTGCCGGCAGGCAGAGCAGCAGGAGTATGACGAACAGAAACAGCCGGGAATGAGGGTTCATGTTGGCAACCTTTAGGGTTTATGTTGGCGGCCGAACTGCCCGTGGTCGTGCGGGGCATTTCGTTGGCCAAGCACTGAGCAACAGCAGAATGCTGTTGCTCAGAGGGGTACTGTCAGTGCTTGACCGCAGATGTCGTAATGACAACGGCGAATCAGGTCAGTTCAATCACACGGATCGAATGGAAAAAGTACTCGGTGCAAATTAGTGAGTCGCGAGACCCGCTTGCTTGCAGCTGGAATACTTTTGACCGCACAGTCAGTCGTAGCAAACCTGCTTTTCCGGAGCCTTGGCGTAGAAAAAATCCTGACCATGGCCGCAGTAGTGCAGATCGGTGTCGGCACCTGGCAGCGCAGAATACAGATAGAAAGCCGGCTTCAGCTCTTTCTGTATGTCACTGCCCGATGGTTCACCCGGGACGGTTACCGCAGCACCATCGGCGTTGATAAATGCCGTTGACTCTGAGGTAAACCCAAGGATTTCATGACTACCGAAATCACCCGACTTGAACTTCGCAGGTACGGCGATCCGAAATCGCCCTTTGTCTTTACCTGCAGTACCGTTCTTCAGCCAGCCAACCGGTCCGATATACTCGGACTTTTGATTCACGGTGTCGTGGACCCAGGCAAATATTGCCCGCCGACCCGCTGGCATTTTCAGGCCATTGTAGGCACCGACAAACTCACCCGTGCTTTCATCAAAGGCGACGCTTCCCTTCGGTCCGATATCGGTCCCGAAATCGTAACCGTCGATGATTACACCTCCCAGCATAGGTACGACTTCCTTGGCCTGGGCAGTAACAGCGCCCAGAGCCAGCAGAAGTGCTGCACCGAATAGTGAAAAACAGCGTAAACGCATACTTGCTCCCTGGTGTGGCTTATCCGCGAGTTCCGGGATGGAAAGCGCGCAAGTTCACACGGTGGTGACGATGGAACCTAAGTCCCAAGTAGAGTGACGGTTGGTTTACCTACTAGTTCAACAAACCGCACAGACATTGTACGACAACCCGGCGAATGTTGTAGTCGGATCAGGGTTTCCTCGTTGCAATGGAGGCTGAATCGCCAACACCGGAAATCATTGCCAATGTGCATTGCTCTTGGGCTACGATTGGAATACACTTGTGCGCTCGGCAGGCGCGTAGCTCAGTTGGTTAGAGCACTACCTTGACATGGTAGGGGTCGGTGGTTCGAGTCCACTCGTGCCTACCAATTAAACCATTGAATGTAAAAGGTTTAATTGGAGTTGTACAAAAGCCGAAAAGCAGGGGGAGACAAAAACGCACGGTCGCTGTGCCCAGTGGCTGTCAATTGTGCGTTTAATGCAAATGGCTATTCACATCATAATAGCCTACGGCGAGGCACTGGCCGCATTCTCTTGGCAGAAGTTCAGATTGGCGCCCCGGTTAGTTTGTGGGAATCAAGGCAACCTTAGAGCACTCAGATTAAAAAGGCTGATTTTTGCATTGTCTCTACGCTTGGGGGTAGTGTCATATTTCGAGAACAGCCGCATCGAAGCCTCATGTCGGTAGATCCGGAAGATTGAATCAGTATCGTGGGGAGTCATCGGTAAAAAGTGTTGGTTGAGAGCAGTTTTAAAGGCCCTGCAGGCCGGCCGCTGATGCAAGCTCCCTGCTATTGGCAGACGGTCAATGCCGGCCTTGCATCGCCATTCCTTCACCAGTCAATCTTCAAGAATCCTGCTCTAAACCGGACGTTAAAATTATTTAGAGTTTTTTTTGCATGGTCACATACCCCCGGTGTCACACATAAAACGGCCGCCACATGCACT
>CALKXD010000003.1 GCA_938003855.1 uncultured Granulosicoccaceae bacterium
TGAAAATTGGTCAAATGGTGTCAATGGATTTTGCTTCAGTACTTCTTCAATTGATAAGCCTTTGTCGACTGAGGTTTTTACCGTCTCTTTAATCTCTTGCAGCTGGGCTGCGGCGTTTATTAAGTCAGCCTTGCTTCCCAGTGGTCCATGGCCCGCAATTATTGAAGTCTCATCATTTGCGATCTCAGCGACCTTGAGCTGCGCATCAATATAACCGTTAATATTCCCACCGTTGTCCAGGTCAATAAAAGGGAATATTCTGTTGAACAGCAGGTCGCCTGCATGAATGACATTTGCTTCCACGAAATGCACAATTGTGTCACTTGCTGTATGGGCACTCGGGAAGTGTATTAAGTTTATGGTCTGACCATTAAGGTTGATGGTGGCTTTATTACTGAAGGTGATGACCGGTAGTCCAGCCTTATCAAATGTGTCATCAGTAAGCAGGGCATGCCGGGTGTTTTCCTGTGCGATTATCGTTGTGCCTGCTTTTGAATAACTTGCGTGGCAACCGACATGATCCCCGTGCATATGTGTAGTGATCAGGTAGTCAACAGGGCCGCCTGCCAGTTTCTCCGTTGTTGATAAAGTGACGCTCTCAGCCTTCTTCAATCCGCTGTCTATCAAAATGGTACCTTCCTCCCCGATCAGCATGCCGAGAGTTCCACCGGGATTGCCTTCGTCTACCTCAAGCGTGTACACACCCTGTCCCAGATCTACCGCTTTCCATGAATCTTTACCAGTGGGTGGGCGCGATTTATCCGGGAACCCGCCACCTGACTGTCCGTGTAAAAATGACCTGTCTGTTGGTGCCGGTTTATTCACTAGGTGCAGTCCTCCTTCCCCGGCAATTAGCCTGGAACTGAATTTATGTTTTGTCTCAAAAATACTTAACCGGAAATAGCTGGACGCTGTTAACGAAACTCGAATGCTTCAGTGTGAATCCGGGGGCGTGGAACGCCCTCTTTGTAGAGGTCTGCGCGTATTCCGTCGATCATCGGTTTCGGGCCGCACAAGAAGAAATCATAGGAGTTGAGTGGATCCGGTAGTTTTTTCTTCATGATATCAACGCGGGCGAAGCACCCTTGCTCTGAGTAGATCGGCACGATAGAAACCTGCGGCAAGCTTGCAATTTTGCCGGTTAGTTCTTCCAGATAAAGTGCATCCTTTTGCTCTCTGGCGGCATAGAGCAGATAGATCTCCTTGTTGTTTTTATTGTCCATTGCTCGAATCATGGATAGAAATGGTGTAATGCCAATGCCTCCCGCCAGCCAGACTTGCCTGTCTCCTGCTTTTTCATAATCAAATCGACCATAGGGTCCACGGATCAGGGCCTGTCTTCCGGGCTCCAGTTCTTCGCGGACCTTGCGGGTCCAGTCTCCGAGAACTTTCACCGTAAAACGTAAGCGGTTTTCCTGTGGTGAGCTTGAAATGGTGAACGGGTGTGGTTCATCCCATCCGCTGCCCTCGATTTCCAAAAATGCAAATTGCCCCGGTTTAAATTCGGGCATTTTGTCTGTTGCTTTGAGAACCAGTTCAGTGGCACGTTCAAGGTTATTCACGGCTTCTATAGTGAAGGGAAGTGACGTTCGTTTGTTCATTCCGAGGACGGTGTAAAAAGCGCAGGGCACCCCAATGACTACGGCGATTATCAATACGATGCCGGATGGGCTGGATAGCTGGAAAAAGAGACCCGGCGCGGTGAGGAAATGGCCGGTGGCCAGCAGGTACACCAGCACCATGCTTTTGTGTGTCGGGCGCCACCGCGAATAGCCAATCTTTCTGTTCAGAGCGAGGAACAAACCAATCACCAGCAAAACCAATGCTATTTTTCCCAGTACCGCAGACGGAAATACAGAGTACAGATCGGGGTCAGCGTCCAGAGGCAGAGTTTTGGGCGCGCTAATCATGTGAATCAGTACCAGGATAGCGGCGAAAACACCTGCAACACGGTGGACCTGATACATTCTATCAAGGCCACCAAACCAGTCTTCAAGGTAATTAAGTCTGGTCGACAGAACAATAGAAGTTGTCATCAGAAGAAATGCGGACCCTCCAATCATGGTGGGTATGATGGTTCTTGGGCTGTGTTCCGCAGGGGAAAATATAATGTGAGTGACAGCGAACAATAAAATTATTGAGGCGATTATATAGACACCACTACGACGTAACATAACTGCCTCCAACAGTTGGATATCCGGGGCGCGTAAACTACCCGATTTGCCGGTGTGAAGGTAGTCTGAGTCTATACTTCACCGCAAATGCCGGTATCTCTGTTCAGTTTGCTTTTAGATTTGAGAGTGCTGAGTTCGGTTTAACTGAATAATTATGGTGACATATTGTCATGATGGTGTTGAAATGTCAAAATGCCTGTTTTTTTTCCGCACATTGCATCTATTCGCGTTGCAGTAACACTGTGTTTGATGGCGATGCGACGGGCGCAGGTCGATTAAGACCATCCAGGTAGAGAGAGCAGGGGAGTGTAAAAAATGAAAATAGTCTTTAACGTACTGGCAATATGTGGCGCTGCGAGTTTTTGTGGCGTGATGCTCAGTATTGGTGTCACATTGGGTGGGTATTGGCGTAGCCTGCCGCCAGCAGAGTTCTTACGCTGGTTTGAAGCGAATAACCAGTTTGTTGCCCATTCGGTTCCTATAGTTGTGTTGCCTGCGATGGTGGGTCTGGCGGGCTCTATCTGGATGTCACGAAGTACGCCATCTTTTGTGATTTGGGCGGTCAGCGGTGCTTTGCTTGTGGCAGTGCTGGTGCTTACTGTCGCCTATTTTGTACCGACTAACAGCGCGTTTGCCGGTGGCGATATTGAAGTGGAGGCAGTGGCAGCCAAACTAGACCAGTGGTTGAGGCTTCACATTATTCGGGTTGTTCTTGCACTGGCCTCAGCGGCGTTCGGGGTTATCGCACTGACCAGGTAAAGTTGGCCTGCTACCGTAGGTTTTAAGTTTGTTAATGTTTCGCGGCGCAAGGGCCGCATAATAAATAGGCGGTGCTGTAATGCCGGGATAACCCTGATGATAGCGGTGTCGGAGAACCTGCGTTATTGTCGTCCGACATGCTAGAAATTCAAGCGCCGGAACGGTGTTGGTTCGCTGGATTGTGCTAGTGGCAACGTTGCGACAGGTTAACTACATCCCGGCCAGAACCACCACCGGTGATTTTACCAAGCCGCTGTGGGGTGGTTGTGAGGGATAAGATAAACAACAGTGATCGCCAGCCAATGCCACGGTGCCAACGGCGCCACTATCTATCTGCAGGGGTATAAAAAAATCCCGTACTACCGGGGTAAAATGGCGACCGGCCCGATCTCAATGGACTGACAGGCGTCACTCTGATCAAAACCCGGCTGTTCACCTGATGCTTCAATGGCTTGCTCCATAACCGTGTTAATGCCTTTGATCACGACCAGTGCATTGTCTTTGGCTTCAGTTCGGGTGCTGCCCTCGACCACAATGAACAGACCCTCTTTCAGCTCACCCAGGTAATGGACCCGGCTGATCAATCCCTCGTTTGCCTGTTTTTGAAGGTTTGAAATCCAGTGAGGGAAGCCTGCGTTGAATAATTCGGTGGAAATTTGCGGATGCCCGTCCGGTACAACGCATCGTACTAGAACCGTGCCTTCGGTAAATACAATTTCAGTTTCATCAGCGGCTTTGGCAGTGCCCAGTAGTGCCAGGGTCAAGACGGCTAATACTCTTTTTTTCATAATCTCTCTCAAAGTGACGAAACACTAGAACGGTTGGCTTTTGAAATATGCAGACGGAGGGGTAGGAAGCCCCGTTAAAGATTATCCGTCTTTAGAAGATCGATCGAGGTACCCGTCTAGCGCGTGGTTAAACGCCCTGGTTACCCTCGACCGCCCTGGTTACCTTCGACCGTCAGGGGCAGGGCTGTCTTTCGGTGTAATGGTTTTAGTCTTGTCGTATAACGGTAAACAGTGCCGGATTTGCCATTAGACCTGGTATTTTGGGTAAATCTACCTCTGTGCTCATTTTTTTCGAGGCTGTCAAAAAAGCCTCAGCGCTCTCCCACAAGGCTACATTGATCAATCGAAAACGCGCATTGTCTGTAATCGACTGATGCAGGCTGGTAGAAATGTAACCCGGTTGTGTTTGGAGAAAGTCTCTGGCCTGCTCCCAGAATGCGATGGTTTCATCAAGCTTATCTGCCGGTACTTCAAAGGGGTTTATCAGTGTGACCGCTTTGGTGGAGGCGAAAGCAGGGTTTACCAATGCAAGAAATGCGATGCAGATGAGCGTGTTTAATAATCTCATTGTGCGACCTCAGGTGGTTGAGAGTGCGATGTCTCTAGTCGACGCATATACCGGCTACGGCGAGTTTTTTGAATAGATGGGGTGAGGTTTGTGCGCTCTCCGGGTAAGCACCAATGCGTTTCTGAAACTCGGGTTTTGCAAAGGCATTGCGAAAACTCTCTGCAGTTTCCCAGACGGCATAGTTGATAAACGTTGAACTACCGCCGATTCCTTTGTGTAGCTGAGTGGAAATGTAGCCGGGTTGCTCTCTCATGAAATTTGCGTCGTGAGACCAGGCGGCTACCAGTGCTTCTTCTTCAGCGGGATCCACGGTAAAAAGATTGATCAGAACAACTGATCCGTCTTCATTTGTTTGCATTTGATCCGACAGTGATACCGCATCATTCATTTCTTTGAAACCGGGCATTGCAATTTTCCTTGGTTTTATAAATCAATATGTTCCGAGCGTTCACGGACAGACTTTAGAATCTTCAGGGTCTGTGTTAGCTGGCGCTCACCCAATCCATCCGCTATTTTGTTTACCCAAACTGCCTGAGCCTTGTTGATTTCGTTCAGTACTTTGGCGCCCTGTTTCGTAATGGTGACCAACGGCGCACGCTTGTGATCGAGGTTGTCCTCCAGAGCAATCATACCGAGGCGATTCAGATCGTTGACGATGCGTTGTACTCCCTGGCGCGCCAGTCCCATCCGCCTTGCAATTTGAGCAACGGTAAGAGGCGTCCCTGCCAACTCAACAGCTCCCATAACCTGCCAGCGTGCGCTGGTCATGTTGTGCGGTTTGGTTAGCCGATTGCCAGCGACCAACATTTCGCCGTTCAATCGAAAAGTCTCTAGAATCAACTCGGTCAGGGCTTCTCCTGTTCGGGTCCTTTTCTCAATCATTAGTATGGTGCCTTAAAGGTAATATGTTGTCAAATGGGTGACTTGAGTATTGTGATAGGATGCAGCGGTTTTAAGCGGGCGCGGCCTGCTGTGGTGCTTGATTAACGGTGATTCTATGGCGTTGGCAGCATGGCTGAAAACGCGCAAGCAGCCTTGAAATTCATGCAGTTAGCAGCGCTCAGTCACATTTTAACCTGTTTGATCAGGCAGTGTGCCTGAAACTCGGGTGGATTCTGATTGGCGGGTGTCACGGCCCGGTAAGTCGCCTGTGTGACTGAGGTCAACGGGTACATTCAGTGTACTGCGCCAAACTGCACTGCCTGCGGTGTCGGGCGGGTTGTTTTTCAATGAGGTGTTTCGATATGGGGTTGGGATCTGGCAGCATAGCGTTGGGGCTGAGAGGTGGGCTGGAAATAGCTGATACCCTGGTGAAGTGGCCGGCATTGGCGGGTATCGACCCGATGTCAGCGTTTAAACCGACCGTGTAAGGCGGCTTGTGATGTGTGGATTAACCAGACTTGAAAATCACTATGTGGACCCTGTGCTGGCACGGGTCTACGACATTACCTGCGCCTGGGATGTTGATAGTGACTTTTATCTGTCTCTTGCCAATGCAGAATCGATGAAAATTCTGGACATCGGTTGTGGCACCGGCACACTGTGCAATGCGCTGGCGGCCCGTAACCACCGGGTAATCGGGCTTGACCCTGCCGTTGAAATGCTGAGGCTCGCACGGCAGAAGGAGTACGGTGGGCGGGTAACCTGGCTGGAGGGTCGCGCACAGGACTTTGCTTTACAGCAACAGTTTGATCTCATTGTGATGACCGGCCATGCCTTTCAGTGCCTGACTGGCGATAATGATGTCAGTGCACTGTTTGGCTGCGTGCAACAACATCTGTCTGAATCGGGGCAATTTGTCTTTGAGTCACGAAACCCGGCTATCGACTGGGTGTCGCGCTGGCAGGGCAGTAAAATAGCCTACGATACTTTCAGTGTGTCTATCGAGGTAGGCCATCGCAACGATGAGACACTCTCGTTTGTGCAGAGCTTCCATTTCGAAGATCAATGTCTGATTTCATCGTGTTTGTTGCGGTTTATGCAGTTGCAGGAGATCCATAATTTGTTGTGTGAATCCGGGCTGCAGTGCAGGAAGGTGTCAGGAGGGTGGGATGGCGACGCATTTGAAAACGACACATCGCTGGAGATGATTTTTCATGTGGAAAATAGATAATCCGGCTGTTCGGTGGGTCTGTCTGATGAACATTCTGTTCCGGCTTTTGTTTGCCACCGGCTAGTGATTGGACAAACACCTGGAAGACCTGATCGACTGCGTGATCGTAGCGGCACCATAACGTTTGGACCAAGCAAAGCACGTAAGCCATTAATGCTTCGGCACCGTGTCCCCGCTGTGCATAACCTGAACATCAAGCGGTCAACTGGCACACGGTGTTGTAGCCCCGGGGTCGCGTTGGCAGGACTGTAACCGGGTAATGTCGAAAGCGTTGCGGATTACCCGTTAGTCGTAACTGATGAGAAGCCTGAGACGCGCCAGACGGCCCCGGAGTCGTTTTCAGGGTCGTCCGATTCAATCACGTAGAGTTCTGTGACTCTGATAGCCTTGCCAGTCCGCTCTACCGCTATTGCTCAAATCGGTTCTGTTGGCTTAGTCGGTTCCGGTTGCCGTTAAATAGGAAAATTCGCATCTATTTGGCTGGCCATGATGCCGCGTTGTATGCGCCAGCGCTACTTAAGATGGCAACATAGATAGAGTCGCAGGATTGTTTTTTTTAGTAACGCGTCCGCAATGAGCCCGGTTAGATTGTTGAGCAGGGCATTGCCACAAAATTTATTTTCGTATTGCAGAAGCAGGCATCCCGGTGCGTGTTGCCTGGCGGTTGACTCGATCGCTTTTAAACATGCATAACCGAGACGGGTGTGCGTCAACGGGTCGCTGAAACCGTTGATGCTGACTTATCTAATTGAGAGCGCTCAAGTAGAACGGTGCACTGCCACCGTCATCATGATCAAACGTAAATTAAGTAAGCTTGTGCTTTTCAGCGTATGATGTCGTGCATCACGCAGTGTGTACAGCGATGGTTTCTGTACGCTTGGGTTAATCACATAAACGAGGCTTGGTTTTAATGTCAGAACGAGGAATAGCGCTAATAACCGGTGGCGCTCAGGGTATCGGGTACGCCTGCGCCGAGGCGATAGCGGCGGACAGCGGAGCCAGAATTGTACTTGCCGATATCAACGCCGACGGCGTAGCAGCCGCTGCCGAACGGCTTGGCGGGGACACACTTGGGATAGCCTGTGATATGGCCGACCCTGATCAAATCTCGGCGCTCTTTGATCAGATAGAAGCAGAGGCAGGTGTCGTTACTACCTTGGTAAACAATGCGGGAATCGCTGCCCCATGTGACTTTCTCGAGGTCAGTCTGGAGCAATTTAGATCGGTAATTGACGTGAATTTAATCGGTACCTTCTGCGCATTGCAGCGTGCAGCAAAGAGTATGGTTGCGGCCGGTGTGAAGGGGAGCGTTGTGAATATGTCGTCGATTAATGCACTGGTTGCCATACCGGCTATCGCTGCCTATTGTGCGTCGAAAGGCGGGGTTATGCAGCTGACCAAGTCCAGTTCTCTGGCATTAGCGCCTCATGGCATCCGGGTAAATGCCGTCGGTCCGGGATCAATAGATACCGAAATGATGGCCGGTGTTAATGCCAACCCCGAGGCGATGAAAATGGTTATGTCCCGCACCCCGATGAAGCGAGTCGGCGACCCCAGCGAGATAGGCGACGTGGTGGCTTTTTTAGCCAGTGATAAAGCCAGCTATATTACCGGGGAGACGATTTATGTAGACGGCGGGCGACTTGGCATGAACTACGTGTGCTAGCGTGACGTATCGCTGCGAGTTGTCATGTGTTGTGCGGCTTCGCTCATGCGTCGGGTTACCCGGTGGCTACTGACCAATTGTGCTGCGCTTGGCAGTAATCTCCTTTCGCTTGCAAGTGCCGGGGCTGTAGCGTGGGCGCACTGTTCTCTAGAGGGGGCGTGAAATTATCAATAATAGAAGTCTGAGTTGCCACGTACGCTGCTGCCACGCCTATGTGCCGGCTGTCCCGCGCGCTGCAGACGAATATTGCTGTGTGGTACAACTAAGCCGCTGGCGTGTGATTGGTCGGCGATAGTTTTATTTCCGTAGTATCCCGGCCGGTCTACCACGGGCGGTTTGCTATATCGGCGGATCAAAAGCCGTTACCGGTGGGGCTTCGCCGGGCCATTTTTCTATGGCCACCAGCGCACTGTGCGAGGCTGGCCCCTGCGATAACTGTGAGCTGCGGCGGTCGTGCGTGAGTACGTTGGGATTGCCATGTAAGTCGAGTGGTTTGTGGCCCGATTTATCGCCTGTGAGTGGTGTATGTTGCGGGTTGTACCAGGCACCGGTCCATAAAAACACCACGTCTTTTCTGACACTATCGGTTACTAGCGCACCGGCCAGGCACGCGCCTCTGTCGTTAAAAACTCTGACTATATCGCCGTCGTTAATTCTGTATTGGGCGGCATTGTCCGGGTGAATCAGTATTGGCTCGCGTCCCTGTATTTTACGGCTTTGGCTAAAACCCCCCTGATCCCACTGGCTGTGCAGCCGGGTTTCCGGCTGACCTGAAATAAGATGCAGCGGCCAGCGCTTTGCGGTTTCTGATCCGAGCCATTCCTGCGGCGGCAACCAACTCGCGTGGCCCGGGCAGTCATCGTAGTGGTAGCTGGCAATTTGCTTTGAATACAGCTCTATTCTGCCACTGGGGGTACTTAGCGAGTGCGTTACGGGGTCGCTGCGAAATTCGGACAGGAAAGTCTGATCCGGTGACGGATCGGGGAACTCGATGATGTCGCCGTCGAGAAAAGCCTGCCACGCGGGCAGAGTGATGCCGGCTTCGGCTGCCGCCGGTTTCATGTCCTGCCACATTGACTGCAGCCACTCATCACTGGTTTTATTGTCGGTGAATTTGTCGGCAAAATTCAATCGTTCGGCCAACGCTGCGTAGGTTTCGAATTCATCTCTGGCGTCACCGACCGGCGCAATGGCCTGCGGCATTGGAATCAGGGCGGTGTCTTGTGTGCCCGCGCCAAAGTCGGTTCGTTCCAGATTCGAGGTGGCTGGCAGAACAATGTCGGCGTGACGCGCTGTCGCAGTCCAGTTGATTTCATTGACGATAATAGTGTCCGGGGTTTGAAAGGCGTCAACCAGCCGGTTTAGATCCTGGTGGTGATGAAAGGGATTGCCACCGGCCCACCACATCAGTCGGGCTGTGGGGTAGCGGCGTTGCTCGCCGTTGTATTGGTAGGGCTGTCCGGGGTTGAGCAGCATGTCGGCGATAGCGGCGACAGGAATATAATCGGTCACCGGGTTTTCACCCTGCGGCAGAGAAGACCACCGCATTGGCCGGTCGCTGGTGCCGATGGCCGCATCAGCCCCATAGCCTATCCCGTAGCCACAGCCGGGTTGACCGATCTGACCGAGCATAGCGGCAAGAGTTACCGTCATCCACAGTGGTTGCTCACCGGATTCTGCGCGTTGCAAACCTACCGCTGTACAAATCAGGGTGCGCTTGGCTGCCATGCGCCTTGCCAGTTGCACAATGGTTTGCGCGTCAATGCCGGACTGGCTGGCGGCCCACTGCGCATCTTTAACAGTGCCGTCGGCGCCACCAAGCAAATAGTCTTTTATCTGGGTGTATCCGGTGGTATGGCTTTGCAGGAATTGCAGATCGCACAGGTTTTCGTTAATCAGTGTGTGCGCCAGTCCCATCATGACGGCGGTGTCTGACCCGGGTATCGGTGGCAGCCAGCGCGCATTGAGGCTGGCGACTGCGTCGTCCTGCAGCGGGCTCAGATTTACAAACTCCACCCCGGCATCGGCGCAGGCTTGCATGTCGTCACGCAGCCGGTGTCTCGCCAGGCCACCACCGCCGACTTGTGCACTGCGGATTGATACGCCGCCAAACATCACTACCAGTTCGGTGTGTCTGGCGACTACCGTCCAGCGGGTTGCGTCTTTAATGTTCTGTCGATAGTTCCCGACTATATACGGCATCAGTACCAGTGCTGCGTTGTAGCTGTAATTGCCTTCGCTGCGCACAAAACCGCCGGCACAGTTAAGAAAGCGTTTTAGCTGGCTTTGCGCATGATGAAAACGTCCGGCACTGGCCCAGCCATAGGAGCCTGCGAATATCCCTTCATTGCCATAGGTGTCGATGGTGTGCTGTAGTTTCTCCGCGACCAGGTCGAGCGCGGTATCCCAGGAGACTTCGATAAACGACTCGCTGCCGCGTGCTTTAGTGTGGGGTGCCTGGCTGTTTTGCAGGTAGCTTTCGCGGATCGCCGGTTTGCGGATGCGGGCACTGCCAGTGACGCCGTCGACGTAGTTGGTATTGATCTGTGAAGGGTCGGCATCGAGCGGGTGTCCGTCGACGCGGGTTACCCGGCCATTATCGGTGGTGATCAGGCCGGCCCCCCAGTGACTAGAGGTCACGGTGGTTTTCGGGCTGTTGTTGTGGGTTTTTTTGTCAGGCATGGTCGTCGGTTGGCGTGGGTCTTATCAGGGTGTTTACGCTGTTGTGGTAGCTGGTGCAAATTATTCTGTGTCGCACTTGGTGGCGTAAGGTTTTGCGTTACAGTCCGCGGTGTGTCGTTGACGCGTGCCAGGGTCTGCGATTTTTTGCAGGTGCGTTCTGTGGGGGTTAACAGTTTGCCTGAGGCAACAGGGTAAGTACTATAGTTGTTTGACCGGGGAGTATCGTGGTGGTGGCAAAAAACAAACAGCAGCGGGTGTCGGCCTATGGCTTGGTCACCGACGCCGATAGAATATTACTTTGCCGGATATCACCGGTACTGCCGCGATGGGTCGGTCAGTGGACGCTGCCTGGCGGCGGCGTTGATTTTGGTGAGCATCCTGAGGACGCCCTGGTTCGCGAGGTAGAGGAAGAAACCGGTCTGTATGTCTCTGCCGGTGCGATTGAGACCGTCGATTCAATATTTGATCAATCCGGTGACGAACCGTTTCACGGCATCCGTCTGATTTACCGCGCACAGCAGGTTGGTGGACATCTGCGTGATGAAGCCGACGGTACAACGGATCGCGCCTGCTGGTGGCGCAGAAATGAACTGGCCACACTGGCGTTGGTTGACATCGCACAAGCGGGTGTCGGGATTGCCTTTGCGGGCTAACCCGAAAATGCGGTTGTCGCGCTGGAATCACGTTGTCAGCGCATCAGCCCGCTGGCGTGCCGGACTCCTGAAGGGGGCGGCGACAGGCCGTTTGGCGGCGCTTCACAGTCAGGGGGTTTCGATACATACTGTGGGGGCGGATAGCCACTTGCAGTGGTTGGTACTGTTACGCCACTGCATAGAGCAACCCGCAAACTTACATCAGCCCGTGGCGGTAGTCAGCGTGAGGCATTAACGTGCCTGTATGACCGTAACGCCAGGCGGATTCAGGGGCAGTATCGGTCCATTGACTGGTGGCCTCAGATCTCTGCAAACCAAACTCCAGGGAACTCAACCATGTATCGATGCAAATTTACATTCATAACGCTGGCGGTCTTTGTGGTGCTGGCAGCACCCGCCGCACTGCGTGCAGAGCCTCCGCAGATTCAAACCGAAGGAGCGGTGATTTATCTGGCCGACAACCTAAACGAAGAAGCTAAGCTCGGCTGGTGCATCGATACCAGGGGCAGGGGCTTTAGCGAGTGGCTGCATGCTCACTCGTGCAAACCGTCGGGCGGCGATACCCAGTTTTTGTTTGACAGTGATCGTGGTGCAATAGAGTCAGTGGCGTTTCGTGGTAAGTGCATGACACTCAACGATCCGACCAGCGCCAACATTCCATTTGGCTTGCTCGATTGCCGCGATGATGATCTGGCACAGCAGTTTGTCTACGATCAAAAAAGCATGGAGATTCGCCTGCAAAGTGATGTGTCCCGGTGTGTGACGGTGGCAGAAACAATCACCAAAGCCGGCCCGTTTCAATCGCGGGCGTTGGTGTTAGCAGCCTGTGCTGATCTGGCCGCGGGCTTCCGCCAATGGGTGGTGCGTCCGTAGCCGGCTCAGGCGTTGCTATTTACAGGCATTGCGGTGCGGGCAGACGCAGCTTGCCGGTATTGTCAAACGCGCCGTTGAAGTCCGGGTTGTTTGCACTCTCAACAGTAACAGTACCGCCGCTGATTTCGGCGCCACTGACCCGGATCATACCCAGTTCACTGACGGTCAGGGTGTCGTCGACATCGATTGTAAAGCTGGCCGATGCGGAGGGTTGCAGATTTCGAACAACGATTGATAGCCTGTTGGCGCCATCATCGACGCCGGCTGACAGCAATGACAGCTCGCCACTTCGGATCTGAAATGGCTGAAAGACTTCAACCCCGGCACCGGTGGCCGTCGTGTCGAAGATCAAGCCGCCGGCACTGGCTGCCAGATCGATCGTCAGGGTGAATTCGGCCAGAGTGCACTCACTTTGGTTGGTGACTGAAAACCAGTCTTTGGGCGCGCTCTCGACGAAGCGGATGTCGAGGCTGGCTGAAGCCTGCTGACAAAGAACGAGCAGAGCGGCGGCGATTGGCAGCAGGGGTAATTTGCGTTTCATGGTAAAATCCAAGTGGCTTAAAGTGACTACGGCATACTCGCACTTGCGGATTAGTCGCTCAGCGGTGAATGGATATTGGCTGTGGCCTTTGGCTGTTAACGGTCACTTATAAAACAGCCTTTTTCTGTCGCTTGTTGGCGGACAATGGGGTGGTTACACTGCGGGTTCAGCCAATAACGCAGGTCTTGCGCACTGTATGAAAACTGTCTGCAGTTCTTTGCATCGAAAGCACTTTCCCACTGGTGAGTTGGCCGGGGGCGTGTTAGTTCGTCCCTACGAATGTCCGGAGCGCTGGGACTACATAGTGTCATCGCTGAAAAACAGCGGACATCACGCGTTGATTGAGCCGGATACACTCGATTTAACCTTGGTGAAGAAAGTTCACACAGAAGCGTTTATTGACTTTTTGCAGGTGGCCTGGTCGCAGTGGGCAGAACTGGGGCTGGCAGGTGAGGCGATACCCACGGTGTTTCCGGCCAGGCGCATGCAGCAACGCGAACCGACCCATATCGATGGCAGGCTTGGCTATTATGCTATGGCGATTGAAACGGCGATTACCTCGGGTACCTGGCAGGCGGCAGTCAGCAGCGCTGCGTGTGCAGTAACAGCGCAGAAGCTTGTAACAGGCGGAGAGTCGATGGCTTTTTCGCTTTGTCGACCACCGGGGCATCATGCCGCCAGTGATCTCTATGGCGGCTATTGCTTTTTGAACAATGCCGCCATAGCCGCGCAGGGGTTTCTCGATGATGGTGCCAGTCGCGTTGCCATTGTTGATGTGGATTTTCATCATGGCAATGGCACTCAGGATATATTTTATCAGCGCGATGATGTGCTGTTTATCTCCCTGCACGGTGAGCCGCAGCAAGCGTTTCCGCATTTTCTAGGTTATGCGGACGAGACCGGTGAAGGCGTTGGCGACGGCTACAATATAAACTACCCGATGTCGCCGGGCACCGGGTATTCACAATGGCGCGACGCATTGCGGCACGCACTGGATAACGTGCAGAAGTACGCACCCGATGCGCTGGTGGTGTCTCTTGGAGTCGACACCTTCGAAAAAGATCCAATCAGTTTTTTTAAACTTAAGAGTGATGACTTCACCGACTATGGGGCGATGATGGCCGGACTCGCTCTGCCAACCCTGTTTGTTATGGAGGGGGGCTATGCGGTTGAGGAAATCGGTGTTAATACCGTAAACGTACTCGATGGCTACCTGGCGGCCCGCTGATCTTTTGTCAAAAACGCCGCACTGTTGGTTGCTGTGACTCTATTGCCGTTGCAGTAATAGAGGTTTCCTTTACGTGATGGCTGGCGGCATTCAGCGTGACAGTCGGGATTGATTGTCTGACGTTAACCTGCAAAGTAAAAATCAGCCGTGCAGGGCGGCGTTACCGGCTATACTGCGCGGATGATATTTTCAAAAATTGCCAGATCGATCCTGCACAGTAAGGGCTGGAATGTGGTTGGAGACTACCCGACCCATTTAAACAAGCTTGTGCTGGTTGCCGCGCCGCATACCTCGAACTGGGACTTTCCGCTTGGCGTGCTGGTGCGTGCAGCGATCAATGAGGATATCAAGTTTGTTGGCAAGGATACGTTGTTTAAGCCACCGTTAGGTTGGTTGCTCACGGCGATGGGCGGGGTCGGTGTTGACCGATCAAAGTCGAACAATTTTGTCGATGCGGTCGTGGATGAGTTTTCGCGCCGCGACAAATTTGCGATTTTATTTGCCGCAGAGGGGTCAAGAAGCAAGGTAGAAAATTTCAAAACCGGTTTCTATTATATTGCCAGTAAATCCCGCGTGCCGATCCTGCCCACTGTACTGAATTACAAGACCAGAGAATTCAGCTTCCGTGAACCGTTCTACCCGACAGAGGACGCAGCCGGGGATATCGCTGCCATTGAAGCGATGTTTGCCGGCGTTCAGGGGCGGCGGCCCGAACTCGGGTTTCGCTGCGACTAGCCGGTGGCATCTATAAAGCACGCAACCTTGTAGTAGTCGCCATGTGAATACCGCTGTTTGCTTCTGTAGTGACCGACCAGTGACCTAGCGCCAGCGCTGCCGAAGCGCTTATTCGGTTGTATTCTACAATGGTCGGGGGCACACTGATAACAGGTGCATGCAGGCAGACCCGATGACCATAAAAAAGCAATCAGTACGGACCCGACGCAGGGCCGGACGTACCGGTCGCTCACAGAATCAACAGACGCGTTCGGCCTATATTAATCGGCAGATTGCACCGATAAATATACTGTCAGAAGAGGGGCTCGAAACTATCGAGCACAACGCTGACTATATCCTGCAGGACACCGGCATGGAGTTCCACGACGACCCCGCTCTGCTGGAGGTTTTTCGACAGGCAGGCTGTGATGTCTCCGGTGTGCGGGTTCGCTTTGAGCCGGGCTTCTGTCGTAACACGATACAGGCAACTGCCCCGCGATCTTTCCTGCAGCACGCACGTAACCCGGCTAATACGGTAAAACTCGGTGGCGATGCTACCGTGCTGTGCCCGTCGTGGGGGCCGCCGTTTGTGCATGATCTTGATCAGGGCAGGCGCTACGCCACCCATGATGACTTCATCCGCCTGGTCAAGTTACATCAGACGCTGCCGTGGTTGCATCACTCCGGTGGCGTCGTTTGCGAGCCGGTTGATCTGCCCGCCAACAAGCGCCACCTCGATATGCTGTACGCTCACATACGCTGGTCAGACCGTGCCTTTATGGGGGCGTTTATAGGGGCGGAGCGTGCCGGTCACGCGCTCGATATGGCGCGGATCGTTTTTGGTGAATCATTCCTAGCCAGCAATGCCGTTTTATATTGTGTGTCAAATACCAACGCGCCACTGGTGATGGACGGCAATATGTCGGGCGCTCTGAAAACCTATGCCAGAGCGGGTCAGCCGGTCGCCTGTACGCCGTGGGTACTGACCGGTGCCATGAGTCCGTGTACGGTGGCGGGCACGCTGGCGCAGGTGCTGGCCGAGGCACTGGCCTGTCTGACGCTGGTGCAGCTGATAAACCCCGGAGCCCCCTGTCTGATGGGTAGCTTTGCATCGACCATGTCTATGCAGACGGGGGCGCCTACTTTTGGCTCGCCGGAGGCCGGCCAGATGGTGCTTGCCGCCGGCCAACTGGCTAGACGACTCGGTGTACCGCTGCATACCGTTGGTACGCTGTCGGCGTCTAAGGTACCCGATGCGCAGAGTCAGCAGGAAGCCACCTGGGGGTTGCTGATGTCTCTGTTTGGCGGTGCCAATCTGGTCAACCACGCGACCGGCTGGCTGGAGGGCGGGCTGGTGACAAGCTTCGAGAAAACCATTATCGACGCCGACTTGTGCGGCAAGCTGGCGCGCTTTTTTGAGGGTATCGATCTCAGCGAAAACTCTCAGGCGATGGATGCCATCGCCAGTACCGGGCCCGGTCAGCATTTTCTGGGGGCCGAGCATACGCAGATGAACTTCCTGAGCGCGTTGTTTCGACCACAGGCCGCAGATAATAATTCCTTTGAGCAGTGGCAGGCCGACGGTGCGCAGGATACTGCGCAGCGCGCTAATACGCTATGGAAAAAGCACTTGCAGGACTACCGGGATCCGGGGCTCGACGCCGACATTGACGATGCCCTGCAAGCTTATATAGCGGCACGCAAAGCAGAAAAACCTGACGTCAATTATTATTGATTCGGTGGCTGTAGCCAGTCGTGTTGAGCGCCGCTCAAACACGCAGCTGTGTAGTATTTGAAACTTTGCTCTGTGGCTTATTGATCCAGTACACTGCAACACACATTGTGATGTAGCAGCAGATAACTGTGTTGTCCGGCCTGGCTGCATTGCAGCCGGTGTTATAGTGTTTCCGTTAATCATTACCTGCGCAGGGTGACGTGTTGGTGCAGTGGCGGGCACAACAATCCAGTGTCTTTTTTATCGTGACTTCAGTAGTACCTGTCTATAGAGAGGAGCCATAGTTTGGGCCGTACCATAATCATTGGTGGAGGTGCTGTTGGACTGAGCGTTGCGTATCACCTGGGTGCTCGCGGATGCGATGACATCCTGCTGCTGGAGCGCAATCAATTAACATCCGGTACCAGCTGGCACGCTGCGGGTATCGTCGGCCCGCTGCGCGCAACCCCTAACATGACCCGACTGGCAATGTACGCCACTGAGTTGTTTCCGCAGCTGCAATCGATCACCGGTCTGGCCACCGGTTATCGACAGACCGGTGGCTACTGGCTGGCACGTCGGCCGGAGCGAATGGATGAACTGCGGCGCATTGCCGCCCTTGGTCAGCATTTGGGTTTAACCGCAGAGATCATCACAGCGCAGACGGTTATGTCCGCCATGCCGATGCTGGATCTAGGTGATCATGCCGGTGCTATGTCGGTGGCGGAAGACGCCAGTATCAATCCGGTGGATCTGTGCATGGCCTATGCACGTGGCGCTAAAGACAGCGGTGCTGTTGTACGTGAAGACACCGCCGTTGCTGATATCGTGGTTAGTCATGGAAGTGTCTCCGGCGTGCAGCTTGTCAGTGGCGAGACTCTTGACGCGACCCGGGTGGTCTTGTGTGCCGGGGCCTGGTCAAAACCGCTGGCCCGACGCGCGGGCCTTGCGCTGCCCCTGCAAGCGGTCGAACATATGTATGTCGTCACCGAACCGCTTGACGGGGTAGATGCTTCGTTTCCTGTGCTTCGTGATCTCGACACCGGCATTTATATCAAGGGTGATTCCGGTGGCAAGCTGGTGATCGGCGGCTTTGAACCGAATGCCAAGTGCTGGGACGCGTTTGCGTCAGAGGGCAGCCGTGCGTTTCTGGAACTCCCCGAAGACTGGGATCAGTTTCAGCCGTTTATGGATGCGGCGCTGGCACTGATGCCCGGGTTGCAAAGCGCTGGTGTGCAGCGCTTTATGAATGGCCCGGAGAGCTTTACCGCCGACACACGGCCGCTGGTCGGCGAAGCCCCCGGTATCGACGGCCTGTTTGTCGCCGCCGGAATGAATTCTGTGGGGGTGATGTCGTCGGCCGGTATAGGTCGGGTGCTGGCGGACTGGATCATCGATGGCGACCCGCCAATGGATTTGTGGGAGGTCGATATTGCCCGTGTCGATCCCGATACCGCCGGTGATCAGCATATGCAGCAGCGCATGCAGGAAGCCGTCGCAGACCTGTTTGCTATGCATTGGCCGTTCAAGCAACCCACAGCCGGTCGCGACTTGCGCAGGTCCTGCCTGCATCAGCAATGGCAGGCACAGGGGGCTGTGTTTGGTTTGACCGCAGGGTGGGAGCGCGGTCTGTGGTACGCAGCGGATAAGTTGCAGAGGGTATTGCCTTATTCTATAGAGGCGCAGCCGTGGCAGCCAATAGCCGAGCAGGAAGCCGCCCGTCTTGAGCGTGGTGCTTGCCTGATCGATCTGTCACCGTTGTCGAAATTTGATCTTACCGGGCCTGATGTCAGCGGGTTTCTACAGCAGTTAGTGTGCTCCGATATAGAGGTTGAACCGGGGCGCACTGTCTATACGCAGATACTGAATGAACGCGGCGGTATAGAGGCTGATGTCACTGTGACTCGCATCAGTGGCAGCCACTATAGAGTCTCGTCGGGTGCGGCCAGTCGCTGGCGTGACCTGCGCCTGCTTCGCAAATGCAGTCGCCACCATTCACTGACGATAACTGATGTTACGGAGAATGAAGCGGTCATTGGCGTGATGGGCGGCGGGGCAACATCCTTGCTGGCGTCATTGTCTGATCATGACTGGCGGAGTTTCCCGTTTGCAAGCAGTAGTATGGTCACTGTGGCTGGCGTGTTGCTGCGTGCGACCCGGCTGAGCTTTGTCGGCGAGTGCGGCTGGGAGCTCAACGTTGAGCCCGGTCATGCGGTAACCGTGTTTGATCAGTTGATTGTCGCAGGGGCCAGGCCGATGGGTCACTATGCGGTGGATGCCTGCCGTATAGAAAAAGGTTATCGGCACTGGGGGCATGATATCGGGCCTGAAGTGTCACCGCTGGTGGCCGGCCTGGGCTTCACCATAGACTGGTCTAAAAATTTCACTGGCCGGCAGGCACTATTGCATCAGCGTGAAGAGGGATGCCGACGGCGCCTGTGTCTGTTTGATGTCACTGGTGATCCGCTTATCCTGCACGACGAGCCAATCATTGAAAATGACAAAGTAGTCGGGTTGACAACCTCGGGTGCCAAAGGTGTGCGGATACCCAACACTCTGGCATTCGGCCTGATAAACATCGCCGCGCATGAGTCGCTGCAGCAAACGCAGCGGCGTCGTTTTTCAGTGCAAGTAGCCGGCAAGTTCTATCCTGCACGGTTGTTGCCGAATCCGCCGTTTGATCCCACCGCAAGCAGGATGCGTTCATGATTAATGCACAAGTAGTTATTATCGGCGGCGGTGTGATGGGTGTGTCTTTGTGTTATCACCTGGCGAAAGCCGGCTGGACTGATATCGTGCTGGTGGAGAAAAATGATTTAACGCATGGCTCTACCTGGCATGCCGCAGGGCTTTGTACCCACTTTGCACACAACGCGACAATACAGGCACTGCGCGCAAGCTCGGTTCGGTTGTATCGTGATGTACTGCCCGAAGACACTGGCCACAGTTGCGGCTTTCATCGCTCCGGGGCCATGCGTGTCACACGCAGTAAAGAGCGCATGGATGAATTCAAACATGTGGCCGGTTTATCAGCTTTTACCGGGTTTCCACTTGAAGTACTGACCCCTGAGCGCATTCACCAGCTTTATCCACTGGCGACGCTGGACGGCTTGCTGGGCGGTATCTATGAGCCGGATGACGGGCATGTTGATCCAACGCTCGCAACGCAGGCGATGGCTAAAATGGCTGTGCACTATGGGGCCGGTATTGTTCGCTATAACGCGGTACATAGTATTCAGCGGCAAGCGTCAGGCTGGCTTGTCGACACAGAAAAAGAAACTTACCAGTGCAAGCATGTCGTTAATGCTGCGGGCACCTGGGGCTGGGAGATCGGACAGATGATGGGCATTGATCTGCCAGTGGTGCCGGTGCTGCATCAATACCTGGTGACTGACAGTACGCCATCGATTGTCGCGAGGCAGCAGGCGGGCCTGCCCGAGTTACCCATTATTCGCGACCCCGAAGAAAGCTGGTATGTGCGACAGGAGCGCGATGGATTTATTCTGGGGCCCTACGAAAAACAAGCGCAGGTGTGGTCGGTAGACGGCGTGCCAGCGGCGTTCGGTGCCGAATTACTGCCAGCTGATCTGGATCGGCTCGAGCCGATTATAGAGGCGGCGATGGCCCGCATTCCTGCGCTGGCGGATGCCGGTGTAAAAACCGTCGTTAACGGACCGATTACCTTCACGCCCGACGCCAATCCGCTGATCGGGCCGGTGCATCAATTGCCCGATGCCTGGTTGCTGACTGGTTCCTCGATGGGAATCATGGAAGGTGGTGGCGCCGGTTGGTTTCTAGCGCACTGGATGACTCAGGGAGCGCCGCCGCTTGATGCGCTGGCGATAGACAGCCGTCGATTCGGCCGATGGGCCGATCGTGACTACCGCATTAACAAAGCCATAGAGTGCTTTGGTCTGCAGTTTGGCATACATTATCCCTACGAGGAGCGGCCGGTAGCACGTGATAAGCGCAAGTCACCGCTGCATGATCTCATGTTGCAGCGTGGTGCGGTGATGGGCGCGGCCTATGGCTGGGAGCGGCCGAACTGGTTTTCAGCCAATGCGTCGGACAGCAACGTCGACAGCTTCGGCAGGACCAACTGGTTTGACGCGGTAGGCAGAGAGGTTGCTACCGTGACCACCGCAGTGGCGATGGCCGATCTTTCGGTGTTTTCCAAGTTCCGCGTTAGCGGACTGCAAACCGGACAGTTTATGGATCATCTCGGCGCTAACAGCAAGCCTGTGCCTGGCCGGATCGGGCTGCTGCACTGCCTGACACCCGTGGGTGGTGTGCTTGCAGAATTCAGCGTGTCGATGATCTCCCCTGACGAGGCCTACCTGACATCGGCTGCCGCCGCCGAGGAGATCAACCTTGATCTGCTAACCCGCGAGGCGCAGAGCCTTGATGTGCAGGTTGAAAACCTCACTGATGATCTGGCGGTGATCGGGTTGATGGGGCCGCATGCGCGTGATGTGCTGCAGCCACTCACCACCTGTGATCTCAATGCCGACTTGCCCTGGCTCGGCTGTCGGCGCATCAAGGTGGCGGGGATAGAGGCGCTGGCCTTGCGGGTATCGTACATCGGTGAATCCGGTTGGGAGTTGCATCTGTCTGCGCCCGATGCGGTTACGGTGTTTATGGCATTGGAAGAATCCGGCAAAAAATACCGGCTGGGTTTTTACGGCGCCTACGCGGCAAACTCTATGCGTCTTGAAAAAGGCTATCGTGCCTGGGGCAGTGATCTGACCACCGAGCGCAGTCCTTTTGAAAGTGGTGTCGGGCGGTTTGTAGACGATAACAGCAGATCATTCACCGGCAGTGACGCGCTGCGACAACGACAGCATGCAGCTGACTGCTGGCAGCATGTACTGCTGGAGATTGAAACCGATCAGACTGACGCCTTTTATAATCACCCTGTGATGGCCGATGGTCGCGTTGTCGGTATAGTGACGTCCGGTGCCTTTGGTCACCGCTGTCGCTGCTCGCTGGCGATGGCGTATTTGCGTGAACCTCTCAGTGAGCAGGCAGCGACAGCGCTGACTGTTTCTATTCTCGGTGAGCCGTACGTCGCTAAAGTACTGGATTTGCCACCTTTTGATCCGCACAATGATCGTCTTAAATCCTGACGCGAGAGAACCATGAGTTCACCCACAGCGCTTCCGGTCGATTGGTCTGCTGCGGCAATAACCAAACGGCGCGACACCTTTTACGCAGCGTCGCAAAGTAAATTTGTGCCATTTGCAGAGCCGATAATTTTCAAGCGCGGTTCGATGCAGTATCTGTGGGATGTCGACGATCGAAAATATATTGATTTACTGGGCATGAATGTCTGTATATCGGTAGGCCATTCGCACCCGGTGGTGGTGGCAGCGGCCATGCAACAAGCGCAGGATCTGACCCACTGTACCACCATGTTTTACCACCCGGTGCCTGCCCATCTGGCAGAAGAACTGGCGGCTACTCTGCCGGACAGCGATGACTGGGTCGTGCACTTTACCAACTCGGGTGCCGAGGCGATTGACCTGGCCATGACGATGGCACGCGGGTATACCGGCAACCTTGACTTACTTGCCTTGCGCACGGCCTACCACGGCCCGACCGCCGCTGCGCAGTCGGTAACCGGCATCGCCGGATGGCGTCATGCCGGCTTGCCCGGCAACGTGGCGTTTGTTGCCGACCCGAATCAGTACCGTGGCATATTTGGTGAAGGCACAGAGCCTTACCTCGACGAAATAGATCGCACTATTGCCACCAGTACAACGGGTCGCATCGCCGGTATGTTAATCGAGAGCATTCAAGGCTACGGTGGTGTGGTAGAGATGCCGCCTGGCTATCTGGCCGGTGCAGCTGAGCGCGTGCGTGCGGCGGGTGGCTTGTATATTGCCGATGAAGTGCAGTCTGGCTTTGGTCGCACCGGTGAGCACTTCTGGGGCTTTCAGGCGCATGATGTGGTACCCGATATAATCGTCTGTGCCAAGGGTATGGGCAACGGATTTCCGATCGCCGCGGTCATTGCCCGCAAACAGGTCGCGCAGCCGATGGCGGAAAAATTCATGTTCCATACCTATGGTGCCAACCCCACCAGCTGTGCTGCGGCACGCGCAGTACTGCAAGTGATCAGAGAAGAAAACCTGCAGGACAATGCACAGCGTGTCGGTTCTGCACTGCTAGAGCGGTTGCAGCAGCTGCAATCGCGGCACCAATCTATTGGTGACGTGCGAGGTCGTGGCCTGATGTTGGCTATCGAGTTGGTGGAAAACCGGCAAAGCAAAGCGCCGGATAAAACTGTTGCGGCGGCGGTGTTTGAGAAGTGTCGGGAGCAGGGCCTGATTTTATCGAAATCCGGCCCCGGTCAGTCCTGCCTTCGTATGGTGCCGCCACTGTGTCTGTCAATGGACGATGTAGACATTGTCGGCGATAAGCTGGACGCAGCGTTCGCCTCTCTCTAGATCAATGCTCAATCGCGTAGACGTCAATGAATCAAAACAACACAGTGGTTAGGTCGGGCCGGCGGTGGGTGGCCATGTCGGTGGTTGCAGGGTGGTGGTTCAGCGCTTGTGTGCAGGCCGGGTCTGCGCAGATTGAGTATCGACAGAACAGCGACTATACCACTGAGCGCAATCTGCTGATTGAAACGGCGATTCTCGATGACGCTGTGGCGTTCATCAATGATTTATTCACCCTTGAGCAGAATATAAAAATAGTTGTCGGGACCGACGATGGTCCATTGTACGATCCGTCGCTCAGTGAAATCCAGATTCCCTATCACTTCTATACCGAAATAATTGACCGCTATGGCGATATAGATAATCGTGAGGACGAGCAGGAAATATTCGCCAATGATGCGATGTTGCACACCTTGTTTCACGAGCTAGGTCATGCACTGACGGATCAGCTCGATATCCCTATCGTCGGTAAGGAAGAAGATGCCGTCGACGGGCTGGCCAATGTGCTGTTGCTCGAATACTATGACGAAGGCGCTGAAATGGCTCGTCATGCGGCGGAATTATTTGCCCTGGAAGGTGAGGAGCGTGGTGAACTAAGCGATGCAGATTTCTGGGACGAACACAGCCTCGATGAGCAGCGCTATTTCAGTACGCTGTGTCACGTCTACGGCAGTGATCCTGATCGATTCAATGACCTCGGAGACGAACTGGGGTTCTCTGATGATCGCAGGGAAATCTGCGAAGAAACCTACACCCGACTTGTCAGTGACTGGGTAACACTGCTGGGTCCGGCTCTGAAACACTGAGTACGGCTATTTTTTATTCATCAGGACCAGGGCAATATCTCTGATGTCAAACACCAGTGAAACAGCGATAGTGGCCAGCAGCATCACTATCCAGAGGCTGAATGGTCGCGGCAGTTTAAATTCGCTGCTCGGGATCACCATCAATAAAATATAAACGGCAAGCGGGCCCCACATTATCAAGTGGCCAATCCCGATCAGATACGGCTCGGCGGTAATATCAAAGACCAGCCATGAGGCCAGCGCCGATAATATAAATGCAGCCAGTGCCAGGCGGGCGGCAACATGCTTCCAGACAAAAAGCAGCGAAGCCGCGAATATGAACACCATCCAGTTCATCCACATTTTGACAGTGGCTGAGGTAACCGCGTCAACGGCCTGAGTCATTGCGTCCATGCAGGGGGCTCCTTAAGGTGATGAAGCAAGGCGTGCGCTGAAGTTTACCATTGATCGAAATCAGAACCGCATAGCGACGTTTAAGCGCCACCGGCGGGTTTGTTATTGGTGCGCGTCACCGCGACGCGTTATAGTGAAGGATCGCATCTTCGGGGGGTACTATCATGGTGCAGCATTTTCTCGTCCGCGCCGCCATTGTGGTCGCGGCATCAGTAGGCCTGCAAGCGGCTCAAGCGGCATCAGACGGTACATTGGCCGTCGGCGCGCGACCACTGCAATTGCTGAACTCACTGAGCGACGGACCGCTAAAATCAACGCTTGAGGCGTGCCGCGCAAACCCGGTGGCCCGCACCGAGTTTTCTATCGGTCATCGTGGTGCGCCGCTGAAGTATCCCGAGCACACCCGCGAAAGCTATCTGGCCGCCGCTGAAATGGGGGCCGGAATCATCGAGTGCGACGTGACTTTTACCAGCGACAAAGCACTGGTTTGCCGGCATTCGCAGTGTGATTTACACACCACCACCAATATTCTGCAAACGCCGCTGGCGCAGTCCTGTTCGGTGCCGCCCGATGCCGGTAGCAGTACCCCGTATAAAGACGTTCAGTGTTGTACCAGCGATATAACCCTTGAAGAATTCAAATCACTGAGGGGCAAAGTCGATAGCGGCAACAAGGACGCCGCAACGCTTGAACACTATTTTTCGCTGGCAGGCACGGCAAAGGCTGATTTGCAAGGGGTGACCGGCACTTTGCTGACCCATCGGGAAAGCATAGAGCTATTTCGTTCACTTGGTGTCAAGATGATTCCTGAGCTCAAGGCGCCACAGGTGCCGATGCCGTTTGCAGACGGATATTCTCAGGAGGACTACGCGCAGGCACTTGTCGACGAGTATCTGGCTGCCGGTGTTGATCCTGCCGACGTATTTCTACAGAGCTTCGACCTCAATGATGTACACTATTGGCTCAGCGAAGCCCCCGGGTTCGGGCGGCAGGCGGCATGGCTGGACAGCCGTTACCGTGATCGCAGTTTTAACGCGGAGGACGCGGCAACCTGGAAACCCTCGATGACCGACCTGGCCGAAAGCGGGGTAAATATTCTGGCTCCACCGCTGTGGATGCTGCTTACACTCGACGGCGACGCAATCGTCCCGTCCGCCTACGCTGTGGCTGCGCAGGCGGCCGGTCTTGATCTTATAACCTGGACTCTTGAGCGTTCCGGATCATTAGAAAACGGAGGAGGGTGGTACCATCAGTCGGTTAAAGACGCCATCACACAGGATGGAGACGTCTACGCTGTGCTCGATGTGCTTGCCCGGGAAGTCAAGGTTCGCGGGGTCTTTAGTGACTGGCCGGCAACAACGACTTATTATGCCAACTGCCAGGGGTTGTAGGGCCGGGGTTGTAATAACCAGGCGGCAGTCGACGGCGCTCCCTGACACTGCCCGATAAAAAATTATTTGTTAATTCCCCGTGTAGGAACAAGTTATCAGTATTTGTTTGGTAGACTGTCACAGGGCGGTAAAGCTGAAGCGCCTAACGGTGTGCAATGTTGCGTTCAGTGGCAGCCACATTATTTAAAAATAAAGCAAACGGAGAAATCAATAGTGAATATAAAAGCACTTGCAGCTGGCCTGGTTTTCGGTGCCAGTACGCTAATGAGCACCTCGGTGCTGTCTGCGACCGAGATTCAATGGTGGCATGCGATGGGCGGCCGTCTGGGTGAGGTGGTCAATGAAATCGCCGAGAAATACAACGCCAGTCAGTCTGACGTGGTTGTTGTGCCGACTTACAAAGGCGGTTACGAAGACACCATGACAGCCGGCATTGCGGCTTTTCGGGCGAAAGAGCAGCCGCACGTGATTCAGATCTTTGATGCCGGTGCAGCCACCATTATCAATGCAAAAGGTGCCACGGTACCGGTTGCTGACCTCATGAAAGATTTCAACATCGAAGATTACATTCCCGGTGTGCGATATTTCTATGCCGACTCTGACGGCAAAATGATCGGTCTGCCGTTTAACTCTTCAACACCGCTGCTCTACTATAACAAAGATGCTTTTGCCGAAGCCGGACTCGAAAACCCACCTAAAACCTGGGAAGAATTCGAAGCCATGGCGCCCAAGCTGAAAGAAGCCGGGTACATTGCGCTGGCGCAAAGCCACAGCCCGTGGATTTTCTCCGAGAACTTCCACAGCCGCCACAACATTCAACTGGCCACTGGTAACAACGGCTACGATTCAACAGACGTCAAGATTCTCTACAACAACGACCACATGAAAATGCACTGGTCAAAAGTGAAAGAATGGCTTGATGCCGGATACTACGGTTTCTACGGTCGTGCCTGGGGCGACAATCAAGATGCTTTCGTGCAGAAAAAAGTCGCTATGTGGCTTGGTTCGTCGGGCTCGTTTGGTGGTCTGACTAAATCTGCCGAGTTCGAATTCGGTGCGACATTCCTGCCGTACTGGGAGAGCATTGTCAAAGAACCTAAAGGTACTTTCATCGGCGGCGCTGCACTGTTTGCCATGTCGGGCCATTCAGATGAAGAGTACGCCGCTGTTGCTGATTTCTTCGACTACATGACTGCCTCTGACAACCAGGTGTTCTGGCACAAAGAAACCGGCTATGTGCCTATCACCAGCGAAGCCTATGCTGCAGCGAAAGACGACGGCTACTACGAGAGCACCCCTGATGCAGAAATCGGTATCCTGCAGTTGAGCCAGGAAGGTGGCGAGTGGACCAAAGGCTATCGACTCGGCTACTACGTGCAGATCCGTGATGTCATGTACAAGCACTTTGATGACATCTTCTCTGGCTCTGCCAGTGTCGATGACGCGTTTGCTGCGATGGAAACTGAATCCAACGCCCTGCTGAAACGCTTTAGCGATACCTATAAGTAACCAGCCTTAGAGCTGAATGTCCGTGGCGGCGATCCCGCCGCCACGGATCGACGATCTGGTTCCCTACGGAAAGCCTGAATGAAGCGCGTTCAGTTTGAGCACAGCACGATTCCCTATCTGTTTGTCGCTCCGCAAATAGCGATAATAGTGATATTTTTCCTGTGGCCCGCAGCGCAGGCGATCTATCAATCGTTTCTGCTCGAAGATGCGTTCGGGTTATCGACCCAGTTTGTCTGGTTTAGAAACTACCAGGACACCATCTTCAGCCCGTCCTGGTTGCAGGCGGCCGGCTTCACGGCAATTTTCGCCACACTGGTTACTTTTCTTTCACTGGGGTTTGCGCTATTACTTGCGGTGAAAGCCAACGAGGTAATCCGTGGCGCCAGTACCTATAAGACCACCTTGATGTGGGCCTATGCTATTGCACCTCCGGTGGCGGGTCTGATGGGGAATCTGATGTTCAATCCCCTGATCGGTGATCTCTACAAATTTTTTAACGTGATTGGCTGGGACTTCAACCACAAGCTTGACTCTTTCGATGCGGGTTTTGTGGTGGTGTTGATATCGGTCTGGAAGCAGGTCAGCGTTAACTTTATATTTTTCCTATCGGGCTTGCAGAGTATTCCTAATTCGGTAAATGAAGCCTCTATGATGGATTGCCGAAGCCCCACCCGACGCTTCTGGACCATTACCTTCCCACTGCTGGCACCGACCACTTTTTTCCTGATGGTGATTAACATCACCTACGCATTTTTTGAAACATTCGGCATCATTGATACCACCACCCGGGGCGCTCCGGGCGGGGCCACCAACACGTTGGTATTTAAAGTCTTTCAAGATGGGTTCAGAGGCGCTGATCTGGGTGGCTCATCGGCGCAGTCGGTCGTACTGATGATTCTGGTGCTTGCACTGACAGTAATCCAGTTTCGATTTATAGAACGCAAAGTGCACTACTAGGAGGCTGTCCGGAAATGAATGATCTACTGCGGAAGCGATCTGTCAGGTTACTAGTGCGATCAGCCCCGGGTTGCTTGCCAGGCTTGTGTCACGGCTCTACGGCGGGTCTAGTGCCGGCGCTTAACATCCGGAGCCTGAAATGAGCAACTGGAACTGGCGGCTGATTACTACCCATGCCATTTTGATCATCGGTGTGCTGTTTATGAGTTTGCCGGTCTGGGTTGCCTTCGCGACATCAACCCATGCGCCGGAAACCATACTGCGGGACGGTCTGCAGATTTGGCCGGGCGGACATTTTTTCGAGACCTACCGGGAAGTGCTGATTGTTGATGGCGGCGTGATGAAGTCAGTGCTTGGCACCACCATGTTAAAAAACAGCATGATTCTAGGTATCGGCTTTGCGATTGGTAAAGTGATCGTTTCCATGCTGGCGGCTTACGCTATTGTTTATTTCCGCTTCCGCCTGGCAGTGCCGCTGTTCTGGATTATCTTCATGACCCTGTTGCTGCCACTTGAGGTGCGTATTATACCCTCCTATGAGGTGGTCGCCGGTCTGGGCTTGCTCGACACACACTTCGGCTTGATCGTACCGCTGATCGCCTCGGCAACCGGGACATTTTTTTTCCGGCAGTTTTTCCGCTCGGTACCCGATGAACTACTGGAAGCAGCGCGTCTCGACGGGGCTACTGCGTGGGGCTTTTTTGTCGATATCCTTATCCCGTTGTCAAAGACGATGATCGCGGCAATCCTGATTATTATGTTTGTGGTCGGCTGGAATCAATATCTCTGGCCATTGATCATGACGACCAAAGAAGAAAACTACACGCTTGTTATCGGCATAAAGCAGATCTATCAGATTCTGGCCGAAGGTGGCGAGTTACCGCAGTATCAGAAAGCATTTGCACTGACTATTCTGGCGACGTTTCCGCCTGTGCTTGTTGTGCTGGTGTTTCAGAACTGGTTTGTGAAAGGTCTGGTGGAGAGCGAAAAATAATGGCCAACGTGCAACTGAATGGTGTACGAAAGACCTACCCCAATGGTGCAATAGCGGTGCGCGGTGTCGATATGACTATCGACGATGGCGAGTTTATTGTTTTTGTCGGGCCGTCCGGTTGTGGTAAGTCCACGTTGCTGCGAATGATAGCGGGGCTCGAGAAAATAACCGAAGGCGATATCAAAATTGATGATCGCCAGATAAACGACGTCTCTCCCGCCGACCGCGATGTTGCCATGGTTTTCCAGAACTATGCTTTGTACCCCCATATGACAGTGCGTGGCAATATGTCATACGGATTGAAAAACCGGGGTATGCCCAAAGCCGAAATAACCAAAAAAGTGGAAGAGGCAGCAAGTTTGCTGCGGATTGGTGATTTCCTTGACCGGCAACCTAATCAGTTGTCGGGAGGGCAGCGTCAGCGTGTGGCAATGGGGCGGGCAATTGTGCGCGAGCCCAAAGTGTTTTTGTTCGACGAGCCATTGTCAAACCTTGATGCCAAGCTGCGCGTGCAGATGCGTATTGAGATTAAGCGCCTGCAACGCCGTTTGAACGTTACCAGTATTTACGTCACGCACGATCAAACCGAGGCGATGACGCTCGCCGATCGGCTTGCCGTTATTAACGATGGAAAAATCGAGCAGATGGGGTCACCCATCGAACTCTATAAAAACCCCGCAACGCTTTTTGTCGCATCGTTCATTGGTTCGCCACAGGTGAACCGGCTTCCGGTAACCTTTGACGGTCAGAATCTGGTCAACGGGGATCTTGTCATACCGGGTTTCACCGGTCTTCCTCAGAAGACCAGGCTGGTGCTGGGCATTCGTCCGGATGATCTTCATCAGTCCGGCGACGGGCAGTTTACATTGCGTGTTGATATCGTCGAGCAACACGGTGCCGATAATCTGATCTACGGTGCCTTGCGTGGCACTGAAGAAAATGACGCAGATGATGCCGAGTTTTGCTTTAAGACCGATCACAGTCTGCTACCGGCACTGGAGACTACACTGCAGCTAGGATTTGATACTGAGCGGGCAATGGTGTTTGAGCAGGAATCCGGTCAGCGCCTGTTGTAGTAAGTTACCTTGCAGAGCAGTTATTAGTGCAGGCTGTTACCGGATACAGTTTAGTCAGGCGTTGCATCAGTCACCTTATCCTGCTGTGCGGCGTAGTGATTATGCTGGCGCCTGTTGTACTGATTGTGCTTTCGTCCACCCATACAACGCAAACATTACAGCAACAGGGCTTGCAGTGGGTCTGGGGAGATCAGGCGCTACAGAATTACTCGCGGGTGCTTGCTTTTGAGGCGGGTTTTTTTGATCAGGTCACGCCATTGGCGATGCTGCAGAACTCCCTGATCGTAGCACTTGGCGTTGCCACTCTCACTACACTGTTTTCTTTGTTGACGGCTTACGCCATTGTGTTTTTCGAGATGCCACTGGCTAAGTGGGTGTTCTGGCTGGTACTTATGACGCTGTTGTTCCCACTGGAATCCCGATTTATTACTACCTTTCAGATCACCGCTTTGCTTGGTTTGATCAATACCCATGTGGGAATAATTCTGCCGGTGCTGGCTGCTGCGCTGGGCACTTTCTTTTTCAGGCAGTACTTTTTAACGCTACCGAAGTACCTGATTGAAGCGGCAATTCTCGATGGTGCAGGCCCCTGGAAATTTCTGGTAGATATTATTCTGCCATTGTCTTTCTCGCGTGCCGGTGCAATCTTTGTTATTGCATTTATGATTGGCTGGAATCAATACTTGTGGCCCCTGATGATAAGCACCGATGATTCCCTGTACACACTGGTCAGAGGGATTCGCCTGATCGGTCAGGAGTCCGGTCCCGGTATGGCATTGGTGGTGATAACGATTCTGCCGCCGTTTGTTCTGCTGCTGGTGTTTCAGCGTTGGTTCTACGGCGCGCTATCCAGCCGTGTATAGAGCCGTTCTGTTCAGGCTTTGCGTGTTGCAGCGTCGCCGTACCGTGCCGGTGACACGGGCTTGCTAGGGTAGTTTTAGTTTCATGCCTTCGTGGCTGGCTATAAACCCAAGCCGCTGATAGAACTGGATCGCCTCCGGGCGGCTTTTATCGGAGGTAAGCTGGATCATAGCGACCCCTTTGGCCTTTGCCCGTTCTATAGCCCAGTCAAACAGAGCGGCCCCCAAACCTTTACCGCGCCAGTCACTGTGCACCCGCACCCCTTCGATCAGGCAGCGCCATGATCCGGTGTGAGTGAGGTACGGTATGTAGGTAAGCTGCAGCAAACCGATAATTGCGGTGCCACTGTCGATGACGATTAGTTCGTTGTTCGGGTCTGCCGCAATAGCGTTGAAGGCCGTGTTGTAGCTTTCGTTCAACGGCTCGGACAGGTCTTCGCGCTGTCGGCCAAGTGCATCGTCGGCCAGCAGTGCCACAATAGCAGGTAGATCTGTAAATTCGGCGATTCGGTAAACGGGAGTCATGTGTTTTTCCTGAACGCGATGTCGCGAAAATGCCGGCCGGACGGCGACGGGACCGGGTCAGTCTAGCACGGTGTCAGCGCTGTGGATTGTCGGGCTGGCAGCGTTACAGAAAGTCTGATGACGCTGGTGTTTCTGCTGGCACAGCGTATTTTAAATCCGCTGCCGGTTGCTGCTTGCGTGACTGCAGAGTATTTTTTACTACGCTTTATTGCGCCATCGTGTTATCAATTGCTGAACGATAGCGGGACTCCCGGGTTTGTTTGTCACCGTGAGAACCCGATCGGCGGACACCATCAATCCGCCTGCAGCAAAGCGCGCCTTTTTAATGCCGACTGATCAGTGAGACTTATGCGGGACTACACCATGGAGGGCAGCAGTGCCAGGCAGGCTGTCGACAGCGGCCTGGCGTCGGCGCGCTGGTACCAGAGCCCGATTGATCGTGACACACTCAATGCTCTGGCACAGAAACGCGACTGGCCCGCGATCCGCGATACCCTGATCTGGCTAGCGTCGATGGTGCTGTGTGCTGTGCTGGTCATTCAATGGTGGCCTTCATGGCAGGCTGTATTCCCGTTGATGATCTACGGTGTGTTGTACGGTTCTGCCAGTGATTCGCGCTGGCATGAGTGTGGCCATAATACGGCGTTTAAAACACCGTGGATGAACCGGGTCGTGTACCAGATTGCCTGCTTCATGATTATGCGAAATCCAGTGTCATGGCGCTGGAGCCATACACGTCATCATCTGAATACCATACTGGTGGGTCGCGATCCTGAAATAGCATTGATGAGGCCGCCGGATGTACTGCATGTCTGCCTCAATTTTCTGGGGCTTGTCGATGCGTACCACGCCGTGCGTTTGATGTTTCAAAATGCGTTTGGCAGGCTGGGTAGCTCAGAGCAAACTTATGTCCCTGAGCGGGAAGCGGCAATGGCCTTTCGCATCGCACGAATCTGGTTGCTGGTGTACGCGGGTGTCTGCCTTGCGGCCGTTGTGACCTCGTCACTGCTGCCGCTGCTGCTTGTTGGCACGCCGCGCTTGTATGGCGCCTGGCATCATGTGCTGACGGGCCTGTTACAACACGGTGGTCTGGCAGACAACGTTACTGATTATCGCCTCAATACTCGTACCGTCTACATGAACCGCGTCAGTCGTTTTATCTATTGGAACATGAACTATCACCTGGAGCACCATATGTACCCCAGGGTGCCGTATCACGCTTTGCCTGAATTGCACAAAATACTGCAGCCTGATATGCCGCAACCGTGCACGTCGATTCTGGCGGGGTACCGGCAGATGCTGCCTGTGTTGTGGCGGCAGCTGAAAAATGAACAGATCTACTTGCAGCGGCCTCTGCCAAATACAGCAAGCCCGTATGTGACGCAGGTCGGTAACGGCGACTGACCGGGGGGGCGGTCTGTGCGCGTTAAAGAACGCCGTGCTGGCTGGTTATCTGAACCCCGGCCTGTTTCACAAAGACCGGGGCGATGACACTTACCAATCGCCAGAGCACACGGACGGGGCGCTCTGATAAACCGTGTTTCCCCGGCTAGTTGGATTTCTTGTGGTGGTCGTGTTTCATTTTTTTGTCCGAATGATCCATAGCGCCGTGAGATTTTTCACCCAGTGCCATAATCTCCATCGTTACCTCAACAACCCCGGCTTTTTCAAACTCAAAAGTTGCTGTGGTTTGCTCGCCGGCCATCAGTTGCTGATTGATTTGCATGTACATCATGTGCAGACCACCGGGTTTCAGGGTTACTTCTGCACCGGCCGGAATTTCCAGCCCTGCCTCGAGGTGCTGCATTTTCATGACGTCACCCTGCATCGACATTTCGTGAACTTCAGTGATGGTGGCGAACACTGCACTGCCACCAATCAATCGGTCAGCGGTGTCACCATCATTGCGAATGACAGCATAGCCGGCGGCTGTTCTAGCGCCAGGTGGTGTCGCGCGAGTGTGTGGGTTTGCTACGGTAAGGTCGCCGATAGCGTAGTCTGCAGCGCTGGCAGTTGCCTGAAGCAGTACTGTGGATAAAAAGAGTAGCGATGAAGTACAAAGTAGCTTTAGTGACATGGTTGTTTGGCCTTTCTAGAGTGCACAGAGCTGCGCGTGCAGCGCTGCACTAAAAAATTAGTCTGCGAAAATAATGCTAGCCGCGTTTGATTGACGCGGATCAATGCTGCCGGTTTTGGATTGTGTAATCTGTACGGATAGCGAGATTTACCCGTGCGTGGGGATCCCGGGCGCGGGTATCAGGGCGCGCGGGCCTGAAAACCGACGGTCGCCGATGCCATCACGGCCGTATTAACGTGTGTGGTCCGGAGCCGGTTGGTCAAAACCCGTGAGCCCGGCCAGCCTTCTGTCGTCGGCGTAGCGTCTGCTGAACTGGTACACAGCACACAACTTGCGCAGCCGGACTGCAGTGCCGTGGTTGAGCTGTTCGGGTCTTCTGGAATTGGCAGCCTCATCAGGCGACCGGTGCAGCTGAGGGTCCAGACGCCGGTGGCCAGGTGGCTGACTTGCGCGATGACCGGCCGTACCACACTGAATGACAGGGCAATAAGCAGGTACAGCGTCAAATGTTGCAGTCGCTTGTGCATTATCGGTGTGCGGAATACCAGTGGTTTGTCTGCCTGCTGTAGCGGCGATGATGGTCGTCGCAGCGAGGGCGGCGATCAGGGTGACTGAATGATCGGTCGTTTTTCACGATTTTGCAAAGAATAAAGTGAGATTAGTAGATCGAAACTCAGGCGTCAGCCATACTTACTGATTCAATTTTATTGGTCCAGGTAATTCTTTGGAACTGATCAACGATACGGTGTTGGGTAAAAGCCTGAGACTTGAAGCCACCATGGCTGGATGGCAGCAGTTACTCTGGGATGGTCAGTTGGTGTCTATGAGAGCCGCCAGCCCGGATACCCCGGAACAGATTCAGCACACCTTCGATCTGCCGGATGAGTCAGGCGCTGTTGTGCCCTGTCAGCTCAATATGTCACTGCGATGGCTGCCGATGGAACTGGACTACCAGATACTGGCTCGCGGTGAGGTTCTGCAGTCGAGCAGCGTGACTGAAAAAGATCTCGCAAAAACCACACCGGGCGAGACAATTCCGATGCGCCGGCAGTTCAGTGTGATCGGGCTGGTGTCGCTTGGGCTGAAGCTGCTGAAAAGCGCCAAGGCGATCAAGGTGCTGCTGGTGGGGGCCAGTCTGGCGGCGTATTCATGGTTGTTTTCGTTTCAATTTGCTCTGCTGCTGCTGTTGTGCCTGGTCATTCACGAGTACGGTCATATTCGTGCCATGAAATACTTCGGTCTCAAGACTAAGGGCATCTACCTGATTCCGTTTGTCGGCGGGTTAGCGGTTGGCGAGAACCGTCTCAATACGCGTTGGCAGAATGTGGTGATCTCGATCATGGG
Organism: uncultured Granulosicoccaceae bacterium; assembly: GCA_938003855.1. Taxonomy (GTDB): domain Bacteria; phylum Pseudomonadota; class Gammaproteobacteria; order Granulosicoccales; family Granulosicoccaceae. Next base: position 34,852 of record CALKXD010000003.1, read on the forward strand.
GCCTGTGTTCGGTTTGTTTCTGTCGGTGGCATCGCTGTTGTTGTTTTATATCACAGGTGAAGTGATATTTGCCGGACTGGCGGCTTTTAACGCGCTGCTGAATCTGTTTAATCTGTTACCCATCCTGCCACTTGATGGCGGCCATATTTTAAAATCGATTGCGTTTTCAATGCACAGTGCTGTGGGGCTGGTGTTGTGTATCGCCGGTGCTTTGCTGGGCGTGGTTTTAAGCTACACGTTTGGTCTGGCACTGTTGGGGTTTTTGCTGCTGGTTGGCAGTGGTGAAATACTGCTGGAGTGGCGCATGCGTCATCATAGTTTGCTGTTGCCTCTCGACCGTTACGGTCAGATCTTCTCTGCGGTCTGGTACATACTGGTTGTTCTCGGACTCATTGGTGTGATTTACATCGTCGCTTCAAGCGGTGATGCAGTCCTGGGACTGCCGCTGGAAATTCTGAAAAGCTGATTCGCTTTTATTCAATGCAAACCCCGTTGCCGCGCGGCACCCTCAGTGGTGCGTAGCGGCAACTGCGGTGCGTTCCAGACAAATCAGTAAGGAATCGAAATGTTCGGCGCAAGCGGGCATCTTTTCCGGGATATCTACTATTACTTAAAGGGAGATTCAACAAGGACGGAGACACGTTCGCAATGCAGCTTCCCGATCTACCCTTTTACCGGTGCCTGTTTTTAGTCTGGCTGCTGGTGATGTTGAGCGCCTGCGGTGGTGGTGCCTCGATCACTGAACGTGCTGCAACCGGCTCATCTGCAGATACGGTACAACTGGATCAAGCATCGGCACCCGCACCCGCACCCGCACCCGCACCTGTAGCCGCTGCCAGCAGTCCGTCTGCCGACGCCTCTGCGGAGCCTTTGGTGGAACCCGCTCTAAGTGTCAGCGTTCCCGCTCAGAGCGATACCTCTGGTGATATTGCACCTGTAGCGACCCCTGAGCCGCAGCCAGAACCTGTGCCGTTTTCGCTAACCCCGCCGCCGGCCGACACGCTGTTTGCGCCAGTACCCGCCGCAGAAAGGCAGTATCGCGTTGCGGATATTACCGATTTAATTCTGGTGACCGGCCAATCTAATGCACTGGGGGCGGATACCGATTACGACCCGACGCTGGATAGCCCTGATAAGCAGGTATTTGCGTTTACTAATGATGGCTGGCAGGTGGCCGATCTGCATCAGGTGTGGGATCTCAACTGGTTTCCGCGTGGCAACCCCGGTGATTCACCAAGTAACAATTTTGCACTGCACTTTGGCAAGCAAATCGCCAGTCGCTCACCGGACATGGTGGTCGGGGTGATACTGGTCACGGCCCCCGGCACCAGTATCGAGCACTGGCAGCACGGTGGTGATTTTTACACCCATCTGCAAAGCAAAGTGGTCAGTGCTATCAATCAGACCCCGCATAAAAGCGGACTTGATGGCATCCTCTGGCATCAGGGTGAAAATGATGCCGGTGACAGCGCTTACGGCGGGAAGCTCGATGCCTTGATCGCGCGCTTTCGAAGCGAAAACTGGTTCAGTGCTGACCGGCCGTTTATCTGTGGAGAGACGGCAGAATTTGACGTTGTAAATCGTCAGTTGATGGCGCTCAACAGCAACGGGGATATCTGGAGTGCCTGTGTCCGATCAACCAATCTGCATACGCAGTCAGACGGATTTCATTTCAGTGCCGCCGGACTGCGAGAGTTGGGCCGCCGCTATGCCGAAAAATATATAGAGATGCGCGGGCGCTGATGCACGCGAGGCCGGAAGCCGGGCGCTATATCAGTTGGCGCAAGTGATTCAGTGTTACGTCGGCGTTGTTGTGGTCCAGCGCTACGCGTTGTGCATTGCCATCACTGACTAAGGCCAGCGACGGAAAGCCCTGCATCCCCAGCGACCGGCATTGTTCCATCTGGCGGTTGTGTTCTGCTCGTACGTCGTCGCTGTGTAACGCCGCAGCAAATGCCTCCGGGTCCAGCGCAAGTGATTCTGCCAGCGCAATCAGCGTGCTGTCGTCGGACGGGTTCTGCGCATCGAGATAATACGCCTGTTGAATGGCCGCGCTCATGCGGGCCGAGCACCCCGGCTGCTGTTGCCCGGCTACGATCATTGCCCGGCACGCGGGCCAGGTGGATCGGCGAGGTGTGCAGTCAGTCCAGAAGTCAAAATTGAATTGTGTGCCGGGGACGTGCGACATGATCTGCCGCCATATTCCTTGCAAATGTTGCTGCAACGGCTCTGGCATAGGCTCGGCGCTGTCCGGTGCAAGACCGCCAAGCAGTGTGCGAACGGCTAGACCGGTGGGTAGCTCGCGTTGAATTTTTTCCCAGCTCGGAGCAAATGCCCAGCACCAGCTGCACATCGGGTCATGTGCGTAGACGAGTTCTTTCAAGAGGGTTCTCTGCAGGGTGATGCCTCGAGGTGCATCGGCTGATGGCGATCGGGTTCAAGCCCGAAAAGTCAGTCAAAGGAGATATCAGTAAGCACTGGCCGACCCGTGTCGGATCCGGGGCCGGCCAGGGCAGTCAGTGTCTTTTAGCGAAACGCAACCTTTACCGCCATGCTGAGCAGGTCGTCGACAATCGAACCGTCTTTGTCGGCGTCTAGAAATGATTCCAGCATGCCCCGGTTTTTATTCGCAGCGACGCCTGAGCTGAATATATCGTTATTGCTGTTGCCACCGAAAATGCCGCCGCCGGATGATTTACTGCCACCACCGAGAAACTTTTTACCCAGTGAGCTCATGACCAGTGTGGCCAGAATTGGCAGAGCTTTTTTAAGCAGTGTGGCGGATAGACCGGATTGCTGAGCACCATAGTTAGCGACATTGCGACTGACGTCCTTGCTGCCGAATATATGGCCGAGAATCGCGTTGCCGTCCTGTGTGGTGGATGACTGCCCGAGGGAGGCCGGGTTGTCGAGATAGGACGAATGATTGCCCTTGGTCAGAGCACCGATCAGATTATCCAGGCCGCTGTCTGTTTTTGCATTATTTTGCAGGCCGCGTGCTAGTGATGGAATCAGTTGTCCAGCGGCAGTGCGGGCTTCAGTTTCGCCAACGCCTAGTTGCCGGGCCAGTTCTGAAACAACGTGCTGGCTATCGTTGCCAAGTAGTGAATCAAGTAAGCTCATTTGCGATGTCCGTTTGAGTGAGGCCGGGTGTGTGTGGCGTGGCAGTGATTCGCCGTGCGGGCTCCCGGTTTGATGAGTAATGGTGTCTGGCACCGATAAGGCAAGTGGTGCAAGCGCCGCGATAATTCCCTGTGCGTTATTAAGTTTAACCGAAGACAGCCTGCCATGTGCGAAGCGTGCGCACGGAATGACCGCCGCGCTTAAGTATTAGTGAAAGCCCCGAAAACACTGCCTGGCAGTAGTGTTCCGTCGCCGGAGTCGAGGTGGTTTTTGTTGGTAGATCAGCCGCAGGCGAGGCTCTAAATACGGCGTTGGAACAGCACAGTCGCGGCCGAATCAGCGCGCTGAGGCGCGCTGACAATTTACGCTTTGTTGCAAACGGCGGTGTAGGTTGCCGGCGTCAGAGGTCTGGTCAGCCCAGTTGCTCGAGAATTTTCTCTGCGGAGCTAACTTCGTAAACAGGACCATCTTCGACATTCAAATGGCTGATTTTACCGTCGTCAACGATCATTGAAAATCGCTGTGAGCGGATACCAAGCCCACGTTCGATGAGGTCAAGTTCCAGGCCCAGTGCTTTGACCCAGGTGCCGCTGCCGTCGGCCGCCATCAGCAGGTGTTCGGCATTTTGGGTTTTACCCCAGGCACCCATGACAAAGGGATCGTTGACTGAAACACAGACTATCCGGTCAACGCCCTTCGCCTGTATTTTATCGGCATTGGCGATAAAACTTGGCAGGTGTGATTCGGAGCAGGTGGGCGTAAATGCGCCGGGTACGCCGAAAACAACGATTTTTTTGCCGTTGAACAACTCATCGGTGCTGATGCCGTCGGGGCCTTTGTCGCCCATAAATCCAAGGTTGCCCGATGGAATGGTATCGCCAACTTTTACTGTCATAGTGATTCTCGCAGGGTGGTTGTGGAGCGAAATGGAAACACAACAGGGCGGGTGCGTAAAGTGATTTATATCCATTGAGCCAGCACGCTGTCAGCGCGTTAGCGCGTGATCATTGTGAATCGATAGATCAGCGATCGCCGTTGACCGTACGGCAGTGACGCCAGTGGTCAGTGCCGACGACTACCGGCCAGCGCAGGACCACGTCGGCCGGTGCCGGATCAGAGCTCGAGAAGTTCCTGCAGCTTGGCACGCTGCGCGTAGCCGTCCTGATAGCCAAGCTCGATCAGGTCACGGGCAAAGGCGGCATCGAACAACAGGTAGCTGGTTAGCGGACGACCTTCTTTGGTCATTGCCCCGAGACCGCTGAGCAGAATACGCATAGACCGCGGGAATGATTTAATGTGCTTGGCGACGATCTCACGAATATCGACACTCGGCGAGATCACCAGAAACTCAATCGGCCGCAACAGTGCGTCATCGTGCTGGAAGCTTTGGCGCTTTGATTCCGATAGCGCAAAGTTAATCCGGTTAAGGCGTTCGATATCGGAATCAAGCCGGTCGATAAACAGCGTATCGAACATATAGCCGGCAATCTGCCCCAGATTCGGATATACCGGCGCGCGGGCCGGGACATCGTCGATCACCGGGTTGCGCACACTGATGATCAGCAACTTATTTGCGCCCAGGTGCAGCGCCGGGCTCAGCGGGGCTGCTTCCCGCATTGAACCGTCACCGTAGTACTCGTTGCCAAGCTTGATTGCCGGAAACACCACCGGTATCGCGATTGAAGCCATAAAGTGATCGAGCCGCAGACGGGCCGGCGTGCCCACGCGACGTGTGCGTTGCCAGGGCGTCAGTCCGTCAGCGCCTTCAAAGTAGGTGACCGAAGCGCCGCGACCGTACGATGAGGCGGTAATGCCCAGCGCGCGTAATTGTCCGGCCTGTACGCACTGACGCATGCGTGCCAGGTTGACGTGATGCTCGATCAGCGAGCGCAATGGTGTGTTGTCGAGCAATGACTCCGGTTGCGAGTTTGACTTACCGCCACTGGCGAATGACCAGATCCACCGGGCACCGGTGCGGGTGGCGGTTTTCGCATCGGTGCGAACGACCATATCCATGTGCAGATTCTCCCACATGCCCAGCAACCGGCCCATACCGTCGCTGAAATCGCCCGATCGGCTGGCGATCATGCCGGCATTGAGCGACCCGGCCGAGGTGCCGGTCACCACCGGGAAGGGCGAAGGCGCCCCGGTTGGCAGTAGCTCTTCAACGGCTTTGAGCACGCCGACCTGATAGGCGTTGCGTGCACCGCCGCCAGGTAGAATCAGGCCTTTGGTTTGCGGTTCCGGCGAGGTTTTTTTCGCGAACCAGTGTTGGATACCCATAGAGATGTGTTCGGCGACCTGTGTGGTTACTATAGGCGCGAAAGCGCGCCGGCAGGATTGAATCAGCGGTGCAGGATACCAAGGGATGCAGTCTCTGCACAGTACGACCAGGTTAGTGCAACCCCGGGTGGTAGGGCGCGATGCTGAACGTCGTCGGGCTTGTGCCGGATGCTGCTATTTCTGCGCTGATTTTAGCTGCATTGACTGAAACAGATCGCGCTTGGCGACTTCGACGTTCTGCAACGTCGCACTGACATCCTGCCAGGTTACCTGCGCGGCCTGCTGAGCGCTGCGGTGCTTGTAGCCAGCCAACGCGATAATCACCCCGATGGCGAACAACCCGATGACGATCTTGCGCCCCGGGTTCTGGTGATCAGCTGTCTGCATTGCTGAAAAACTCCTGCCGTCCAATCTCGTTGACTATCTGGTCGACTTCGCGCCAGCTGGCGGCAAGGTCGATCAGTGAGCTTTCGATACCACCGAGCGCCTGCAGATCACTGAGTGCCAGACGGACATTATTTCTAAGCTTGGCGGTATTGGCGGCTTCACGGTACACCTGTGCGTTTTTCTCCAGCACAAACAACACATAATCTACGCGCTCGGTACTGATTTTAAGCGTAGCCAGCAGACGCGCCTGGGCGCGTTCGAAGCGTTGCCAGATATCGATTTGCGCTTGCAGTGAATGCAGCACACTCTGATTGGCGTTGATGGTTATCTGGTGACGATCACGCTCAATGCTGCTTGCTGCGGTCGGAAGGGCGCGTTTGGCCCGGTCGAGCTCTATGGTTTTTTCTGCGATGCGACGGTCGATCTCGGCGATTGCGGCGCGGGTTTCATGGCGCTTTCCGTTGAGCTCGTGGGTGCTCTTGTCGGTGTAGCGGGAATAATCACGGCGCATCGAGGCGGCGTCTTCAAAGTTGGCGGCGATCCGGTCGAGCTCAACCGACAGCTCTGCGATGATGTCGTCCATGTGCGCGGCTTGCTCGACACGTAGTTTCAACTGCTGGAATGCCAGCAGGTTGCTTTCCAGAAGCGCATGTGTGGTGGCTGCACCGATTCGCTGTGACTCTGACACGGTGTCGAGCAGAAATTGCTTGATCGATACAAACTGCTCCGGCAGATCCGCCTCGGCGGCGACCGGTGCGGTAGTCCAAAGACACAATGCCAGCGCAACGCTTTGCAAGTATCTGTTCTGGGGTGTGCTGGCCCTCATTTCTATCCCCGATATCTCTTTATTATTTTTGTGACGCTGCCGATTCTCTGCCGGTAGCCGTCGAGGATAACGGCTAACGCCGAAATTTCTTTACGGATAATTGCCGAGTGCAACCATAGCGGACGACACAAACCGGCGTTGTGAATTACAATACCGGGTTACTGAACGACTAATGTGCCGAATGAACGCCCTAGAAGAAATTAAAAGCCGCTTTGCTGTTGCTCTGGCAGAGATCACCGATCAGCCCGAACCGCTGCTCGCCATGATCCGCCCGACACAGGATGGAAAGTTCGGTGACTACCAGGCCAATTGCGCTATGCCTCTGGCAAAGCTACTTGGCAAGCCACCTCGGGATATCGCCGCCGACCTGGTCGCCGCGGTTGATCTATCCGCCATCTGTGAAAAAATCGATGTCGCCGGGCCGGGCTTTATTAACCTGACCCTCAAAGACACCTGGCTTACCGGGCAATTGGCGAAGGCATTACCGGACGAGCGACTTGGCGTGGCCGCGACTGACTCACCGCGCACGGTGGTGGTTGATTATTCGTCACCCAACGTGGCCAAGCCGATGCATGTTGGACATATCCGCTCGACGGTCATTGGAGCGGCGCTGGCGAATATACATCGCTACCTCGGCCATCAGGTCATTACTGATAATCACCTCGGCGACTGGGGCACCCAGTTTGGCATGATTATCTACGGCTATAAGCACTTCGTCGATGCAGATGCCTACCGGCAGAATCCGGTGGCTGAGCTTAGTCGCCTGTATAAATACGTGCGTGTACTGATGGATTATCACGCAGCCGTGCGCAAACTGCCTGAAGCCCGCGAAGCGCTCGAGAAAATGCAGCTGGCACTGACGCGGGTCTCGGCAACCGGGACCACCGACAAAGCGCAGGCAAAGAAACAGAAAAAAGACATCGCCCGCCTGAATGAAAAAATTACCGCTCAGACCGACGTCATCAACGGACTTGGCGGCACTATTGACAAAGTATCGGCCGACGACGCCCTGCTTGCCGCCGCCAATGCCCATGCCGGTGTTGAACAGGCGGTGCTTGATGAAACCGTCAAGCTACACGCCGGTGATGAACAAAATCGCCAGTACTGGGATGAATTTCTACCCTATTGCCTCGATGACATAAACCGCCTCTACACCCGGCTTGGCGTAAGCTTCGATTATATTCTCGGTGAAAGTTTCTATCACGATCAACTCGGTCCGGTGGTTGACGAATTTCTGCAACGCGAGCTGGCGCGTGAGAGCGACGGTGCCATTTGCGTATTCCTCGACGGCTATGAGGCGCCGATGATTATTCGCAAGAAGGACGGTGCCTATCTTTACCCGACCACCGATCTGGCGACCATACAGCACCGTGTCGCAGAGTGGCAGGCCGATGCCATGCTGTATGTGGTGGATCATCGTCAGGGCGATCACTTCGACAAGTTATTTGATGCCGCAAAACTTTGGGGCTATACCGATGTTGAAATGACTCACGTCAGCTTCGGTACCGTGTTGGGCGACGACGGCACACCGTTTAAAACCCGGGCTGGTGATACCGTCGGACTCGAGGGGCTGCTCGATGAGGCCGAGTCCCGCGCACTTGCCGTTGCGATAGAACAGAACCCGAACCTTGAAGCCAGTCGCCAGAAAGAGATTGGCCGGGTGGTTGGTATTGGCGCATTAAAATACGCTGATCTGTCGCAGAACCGTTCGTCTGATTACAAATTCAGCTACGATAAAATGCTTGCGCTGCGCGGTAACACGGCGACCTACCTGCAATACGCCAATGCGCGCGTACACGGCATATTACGCAACATGAATGTCACAGCCGAATCGCTTAGAGCGCACCCGGGAGAGTTTGTTTTTTCCGGTGCTGTAGAACGTCAGCTGGCCGTACAGCTGCTGCAATTCAGTGAAGTCCTTGACGATGTTCTGGTCGACTACAAGCCCAATTTGCTATGCAACTATCTGTTCGATCTCGCCCAGGTGTTTGCGCGGTTTTTTGATCAGTGTCCGGTCAGGGATGCGGGCTCGGATGAACTGCAACTCAGCCGCCTGCAGCTGTGTGATCTGACAGCAAGAACGCTGACCACCGGTCTCGGCTTGCTTGGGATTGAAGCGCTGGATCGAATCTAGCTGGCGCTTGTCGGGCCTGTCTCCGGGCCGGGCAGTTGATCCTCTGCGGGGCACACCAGCGCCAGACGATAGCCCCTATGTCTTGCCGGTGAGGGCCTTGCCGCTGAGGGCGTTGTCTGTGAGCAGGCGTCGCAGAGTTGGCAGGCATCAACACCGTTGGTCCTGCGGTGCCGGCAATCGATGGCGGCGAAGGCTGGAACCGGGTCGCACGGTGTGCGCAGTTGGTCAGGGGCCGTCGATAGCATGGCCGCCGGTCATGCGGTTGTGGCGTCCGGGTCATTTCACTGCTATTTGATATAGTACGTTTAAGTACATCACGACCCCAGAGAGCACCACCCCGTTGGATCCGAAATCGTACATCAATCGCGAGTTGAGTTTCCTCGAGTTTAATCGCCGGGTGTTGTTGCTTGCGTTTGATGAACAGATCCCGTTGCTGGAGCGGTTGCGCTATCTGTGCATTTGCAGCAGCAACCTCGATGAATTTTTTGAAGTCCGGGTGGCGGGCCTGCAACAGCAATTAGCTGGTCGGTTTGCCGGTACCGGGCCGGATAAGCTGACTCCCGAAGAGCAGCTGACTAAAATTGCTAAAAGCGCCAAGTTTCAGGTCAAGCATCAGTATCGCTTGCTAAACCGGCGTTTGCTTCCGGCGCTGCAGAAAAGCGGCGTAGAGTTTCTTTCACCCGGGTCCGGCTGGACCCCCGGGATCATCGCCTGGGCGACTGACTATTTCGACAGAGAACTGCTACCGGTATTGAGTCCGCTGGGTCTGGACCGTGCCCATCCGTTTCCACTGTTGATGAATAAAAGCCTGAATTTTATCGTCAATCTAAAAGGTAAGGATGCGTTCGGTCGTGACACCAGTCTGGCGGTGGTGCGCGCCCCGCGATCACTGCCTCGAATTATCCGGGTGCCGGCAGAGTTCGGGCGTGGTGATAAATTTGTTTTTCTGTCGACCATGATCGAGCAGAATATCGAGCGCTTGTTCCATGGCTTGCGAGTGGAGGGTACTTATCAATTCCGTGTCACGCGCAACAGTGATCTCTACCTTGAAGATGAAGACGCCGCCGATTTGCGCCTGGCCTTGCAGGATGAATTAAGTACCCGGAATTTTGGCGAAGCGGTCAGGCTTGAGGTTGATGCCGGGTGTCCCGATTCTATCGTGCAGTTTCTCTTGCAGGAATTCCGGTTGCGGGCGCGCGACCTGTTTTGCTGCGATGGTCCGGTTAATCTGAGTCGTCTGCAGAGTCTGCCTGACATGGTAGAACGGCCGGACCTGGAGTTTCCGGCGTTTGTTTCCAGAACACCGAAAAGCCTCGCTGCTGATCGCGATTTATTTGCTCGAATCCGTCGAGCCGATGTATTGCTGCATTACCCCTATGAATCAAGTTCTCCGGTAGTGAACCTGTTGCGCAAAGCCGCCAGAGATGAAAAAGTACTGGCGATCAAGCAGACGTTGTACCGCACCGGAACCGAGTCGGTCTACGTCGACGCGCTGCTGGAGGCGGCTGCCAACGGCAAGGATGTCACCGTAGTTATAGAATTGCGGGCACGCTTTGATGAAGAGGCCAATATAGAACTGGCTAGGCGTCTGCAGCGCGAGGGTGTGCAGGTGGTTTACGGGGTGGTGGGTATTAAAGCGCACGCCAAAATGACGCTGATCGTGCGCCGCGAAGACGACCGTCTGATACGCTACGCCAATGTGTCTACCGGTAATTACCATACCCGCACCGCCAGAGTCTATACCGACATCAGTCTGCTGACGATAGATGAAGGTATTACGCATGATGTGCAAAACGTGTTTAATCAATTGTCCGGACTGGGTAAAGTGCCGCAAATGCAGGCTTGTCTGCATTCGCCGTTCACGTTGCATAAGACACTGATGCGGTTAATAGAAGAGCAGGCCGACCTGGCATCTGCCGGGAAGCCTTCCGGTATCAAGGCAAGAATGAACTCCCTGAGTGAAGCGAAACTGGTGCGTGCCCTCTATCGGGCCTCGCAGGCCGGTGTAAAAGTTCAGTTGGTGGTACGCGGCATCTGCATACTGAAGCCGGGTATCAAGGGGGTGTCAGACAATATCAGTGTGTGCTCGGTGGTGGGTCGTTTTCTGGAACACTCCAGAGTTTTTGCTTTTGGCGCAGACGGTAAAGAACAAGTGTATCTATCGAGTGCCGACTGGATGCCGCGCAATATGTTTCATCGGGTTGAACTTGCGGTGCCGGTGATTGACGCGAAACTTCGTGCGCGGGTGATCAGTGAAACACTGACTCAGCACCTTGAGGATAATCGCTTCAGCTGGGAGTTGCTCAGTAGTGGCAAGTATCGACGCAAGCGGGTACCCGGAGAGCGTTTTTCGGTACAGCAGAATTTACTCAAGGTATTGAACCTCGACAAAAAATAGACTGATCAGCGCCGGTGCGTTAACAAACGTTGCCTAAAAAAACCTTAGTAATCGCGCAGGCTCGCGCTGTAGTGTTTCAGCGTCCGGAACTCATCGACTATCAGCGGTGTGTTAGCAATACGATGATGCACATATTTACTGGCGCATCGTACACAAGTATGACACGGTGATTCACGGGGTACCTGCACGCCGGGCCCGGGGGCAGGTTTGGGGCGATAGCCCTGTGGTGATTCGCGGGTGGCAGGGGATTTGTCGCGAGCCACAACAGCATGATTGTCTGACCCCCGTCAGTTGTACTGGCAAGCCTATTGCGAATAGTTATGGAAGGTGCATCCGGATGCCTGCAGGATTCCGGTGAGATCCGTGCATAGACTGCCTGAATCTCTATTTAAAACAATGGATTAAAGCTTCAGAGCAGAGTACTGTCATGGATGACAACTAGGCCGTGTCGAATAATAGCCTCCAGCGTTATGCAAGGACACAACCATGCATCGAGGTACTTGAGGGCAGGGTGCTCTATTCGGCAGATCTGCCCGGGATTCTGCCAGTCGGTGATGCTGATGTCGCAGACAACTCAGTGCTGGACGCGTTTTTTCCCGATCAGTCCGATGTAACCCATTCGATTGACGGTGCGGGGGAAAACAGCAGCGAAATCGTGTTTATCGACACCCGCATCGCCGGCTATCAGACGCTGCTGCAAGACATTGAGCGCATGCCCCGGGTGAATTCAGTGCATCTCATCAGCGCTGACGAGGATGGCCTGTCCGTTGTCACCGGGGTGCTGTCCGGCTATCGTGACCTGTCGGCGGTGCATATATTAAGTCACGGCACTGATGCCAGTCTCGCTCTCGGCACGGCGGTGCTTGATACCGAATCTGTCAGTCAGCGACAACAAGATCTGGCCGTCTGGGGCGGCGCTATGGCTGAGTCAGGTGATCTGCTGTTCTACGGTTGCCAGCTGGCCGCCAGTGACAACGGCAGATCATTGATTAGTGAAATCAGCCGGTCTACCGATGCTGATGTGGCAGCCAGCACCGACGCTACCGGACACCGGCTCTACAGCGCTGATTGGGATCTTGAGCACCACGCAGGTGATGTGCAGACGCAGTCGCTGATCAGCCGTGCCACTGCGAATGACTGGCAGGTGCTGCTGTCGGTGATCAATGTGACCACTACAGACGATATCGTCGATGCGGCAGCAGTTGATCTATTGTCCGTTGCCACACTAATCAGCAACCCGGGGCCGGACGGTTTCATTTCACTTCGTGAGGCGATCATTGCCACCGAAGCTGATGCCGGCGCCGACGAGATTCGTCTCGCGGCAGAGACCTATATATTATCGATCGCCGGCAACGGGGTTGATGGTGATCTGGATATCACCGGTGATCTGACGATTCGCGGTCAGGGGGCGCTTGGTACCACGATTGATGGCAACCGTATTGATCGCGTTTTTGACGTCAGCACCGGGGTGGTTGAGATTGACGCGCTGACCATCACTGGTGGTAAGAGCGACAACGGTGAAGAGGCTGGTGGCATTCGCCTTGATGGTGGCACGCTGACACTGAACGACATAACCTTTGACAGCAATACTTCCACCAACAAACATGGTGGCGCATTGCACGTGGAAAATGGAACCCTGTTTGTCTATGACTCGCTGTTCGTAAACAACATCGCTGATCCGGACACAGCACCATCCTACCGCGATGGTGGTGCTATCTATAACGAGGGCGTAGCCACTCTGGAGCGTGTTACTTTTGATTCGAATATGGGCGATAAGGGCGGAGCGATCCACAACCATGGCACACTGACACTGACTGATGTGGCTTTCTATAATAATTCGGCGTCGTTTGCCGGCGGCGCAATTGATAATCATCGCGGTGGTACAGTCATACTGGATCGAGTCACCTTTGAGGCCAACACCAGTTCCGGTCAGGGTGGTGCGATGCGCACGGATGGTCCCACCAGCTTTGATGCGGTGACGCTCAGTGGCAATATTGCGGCAGGAGACGGGGGAGCACTTAAAGTAATGAGCGGCGGCACCGTCGATATCTCACACAGTACCTTTGTTGCCAACATCTCATCCGCAACGGGTGGGGCGATTAGCAGCGACAGTAACAATGTGACTCTGGCAAGCTCACTTTTCGCTGATAATATTGCCGCGGTCGCAAGTGATGCGATTGATGGCACAATTACCTCGACGGGCTTTAATATTGTAGACGATGCAGGCTACGCCGCAGGCATTGCAACGGATCTGATCGGTATTGATCCCCTGCCGGGTCCGTTGCAAAACAATGGCGGTTATGTGAAAACACATGCCGTCTCAACGGGCAGTGCTGCTGTAAATGCCGGTGGCGGATTGGTGGGTGTTGATGCAACTGGACTGACGCAGGATGATCTCCCGGATATAGGAGCGCATGAGTCGCGCAGTGGTTATTTACTGCCTAAGCTGTACTGGACTGACCTTACCGAGAAGATAATCTACCGCGCCAATGAAGACGGCAGTGCGGTGCAGGCAATAGTTAATACGACAGAGACCCCGTTTGATATAGAAGTCGATTTGGGCGGCGGCCGGATATACTGGGTTGAGGCCGATGGAGACTACTCTGCAAATGGCCGACTCGGCAGTCTGATGACTGCCGGTCTTGATGGCTCCAACGCTACAGCACTTGCGACTAGCTTGCTGTATCCTACGGGTCTGGCGCTTGATGTGGCCGGAGGGTATGTATACGTCACTCTGGACTCGACCACGGTTAACGATTTTCCAGGGCCCTATATAAATAGTATTGTGCGATATAATCTGGATGGCTCCAACAAAACCATCATTGCGAGCGGTGCCTTCACTGACCCGGTGTCTGATCGCATTGTCGCACCAACAGATATAGAGTACGACGCCGGCTCACAGCGACTGTACTGGACCGATAGAGGCCGGTATATATTTCCATCGATGGTCGGTGAGGAAATAAAACTAATAGATCTTTCGGCTGGCAGCACGCAGGTTCAGGTTATTGGTAAGCCTGCTGTTACTGCCCATGCGCCGTATGGAATCACCCTGTTGCCGGGCGGGGAGGAACTCTACTGGGCAAACTCGCAAGGTATCAGCTACCTGGACTATCGTTCAGGTTCTGCCGTTGAAAGCCACAGCGCTGTGGTTTCCGGATCATCGGTCTATGGCGTGCAATATCATCAGGAGAACAATACGCTCTACCTGACAGATCATTCAGGCACTATACGCAGTATCAGCGCTGATCTTTCGACTAATACCATATTGCTGAGCGGGCTGGTTGACCCCACCGCCATTGCCGTGGCGACCCCCCGGGTGGTTGGTCTTGCACCGGTGCTCGAAACCAACACTGGTGTTACTGTACTTGAAGGCGGGAGCACTCAGATAAGCAGTGCGGTGCTCAATACCACTGATGCAGATACCGCCGCTTCCGATTTGCTCTATACCGTAGTGACGGCACCGGTAAATGGACGCCTGCTCGATAGCGGCGGGGTTCCCGTATCAATGTTCACACAGTTGAATATCGATGCTGGAACTATAAGTTACCAGCACTTTGGTGATGAAAATACCGGGGACACTTTTACCTTCACGGTGGGTGATGATGCCACTACATTATCGGCAGCCACGCTGACCATAGTGGTCACTCCGCAGAATGACGCGCCGGTTGCCGTGCCAGACAGCTATGTGCTCAATGAGGGTGAGTCACAGATACTCGATCTGAGTGACAATGACAGTGATGTTGACGATGGACTTGACCCAGCCTCGATCGCTGTCAGCGGTGGCCCCCTGAATGGTGCGGTGGTTGTCCACAGCAACGGCACAGTCACCTACCAGCACTCGGGCACCGAGACAGTCAATGACAGCTTTACCTATACTATAGATGACCTCGGCGGGTTGTCCTCGAGTCCGGTGATTGTGTCGCTGACGATTACACCGGTGAATGACGCCCCGGTCGCTGTGGCAGACAGTTACACCATCAATGAAGGAGGTTTTTCAACTTTAAATGTCAGCCTGAACGACAGCGACGATGACGATGGGCTTGACCCTGCCAGCATAGATGTTACCGTAGCACCGGTGCATGGTGCAGTAAACCCGAACCTTGATGGTACAGTCACCTACACACATGACGGCTCTGAGTCAGTCACGGACAGCTTTACTTACACCATTGCTGATTTATCCGGCCAATTATCTGATCCCGTGACGGTATCGCTCACTATAACTCCGCAAAACGATGCGCCGCTAGCAATCGCAGACAGTTTTTCGGTAGACGAGGGTGCCGCCGATACCGTTAATCTGATCACCAACGACGTCGATGCTGACGACGGACTTGATCCGGTCAGTCTGGCTATTACGGTAAACCCGCTGTATGGCACAGTGACGGTCAATGGCGATGGTACCGTAACCTACACCCACAATGGCTCAGAGACACTGACTGACAGTTTTCGCTATACGCTCAGGGATAACACCGGTGCAATATCGAATCAGGCCACCGTGTCGCTGACGATCAATGCAGTGAATGACGCGCCCACGGCTGTCCCTGAGAACTACACGGTCAATGAGGGGGCATCCGCTACCCTGGCCATCCTGTCCAATGATTCAGATGCAGATGACGGTATTGATGTTTCGACGCTGGCCATTACCCGTAATCCGGTCAATGGCACACTTGTGGTAAATGCCGCCGGCACTGTGAGCTACCTGCACGATGGTTCGGAAACACTGGCTGATAACTTCAGCTACAGCGTTGATGACTTCAGTGGTGCAACATCAAATACGGTGACAGTATTACTGACGATCAGCCCGCGTAATGACGCGCCGGTTGCGTTAACTGATGTGGCCACCGTGAATGAGGGAGCGGCGGCGGCCATTGATGTTGCTGCAAACGACACCGACTCCGATGACGGGCTTGATCCGGGAAGCCTTATTATCACCAGTGCGCCGTCGCATGGTACGGCGGTACCCGCCAGCGATGGTGCAGTGATGTATACCCACGATGGTTCGGAAACCCATACTGATAGCTTTACCTACACGATTGATGATAACAGCGCGACAACGTCAAACCCGGCGCTCGTAAGCGTTGTGATAACACCGCAAAACGACCCCCCGGTTGCAGTCGCCGACAGATTTGTCGTTAATGAAGGAGAGGTATCCCGGCTGGAATTGCTTAGCAACGATAGCGACGCGGACGACGGGCTGGATAGCAGCAGTGTGCTCATAGTGCAGGCACCGGCAAACGGCGCCGTTGTTGTGTATCCGGATGGTAGCGTTGACTATACGCATGATGGATCCGAAACACTGGCCGATACTTTCAGCTACACCATTGCCGATCTCAGTGCGGCGGTGTCAGGTGCGGTTGAGGTGGCGCTTGATATCACCGCACAGAATGACGCCCCGATTGCCGTCAATGATAACTATAGTGTTGCTGAAGGCGGCAGTGCCGTTTTTGATGTCGCCGGAAATGACACCGATGCGGATGACGGTCTGGATCTGTCCAGCATCGCAGTAACAACACCGCCAGCCAACGGGGTGATCAATGTAACGTCTGATGGATCGCTTGTTTATATCCATGATGGTGGAGAAACAACAGCTGACAGTTTTGCCTATACCATTGATGATTTAAGCGGTGTGACCGCCGCGCCAGCGGCAGTGGCAATTACGGTATCGCCGCAAAATGATCCGCCGCAAGCACGCTCAGACAGTTTTACCGTATCCGAACATAGCAATACGGTTCTGGATCTGGCTGCAAACGATACAGACCCTGACGACGGGCTGGATTTCGGTAGTATCGAAATTACCCTCGCACCTGACTATGGCACATTGATAACCGGCACAGATGGAACCGTGGAGTATCGCCATGACGGCGCAGAGCAACCCGCTGATCAGTTTGCCTATAGTATTCGGGACAGGGCGGGTGTGGTTTCCAGTCCGGTTACTGTCGGGCTGACGATCACGCCGGTAAATGATCCCCCGGTTGCGATGGCAGAGAGCTATACCGTCAATGAAGGCTCAACGCTAATGGCTGATCTGGCCGCCAATGACAGTGATGCTGAAAATGGTTTAAAGCTCGATAGTATAAGTATTGTCAGTCCACCGGTTAACGGCGACCTGATACTAAATACGGATGGCACGGTTGATTATCGCCATGATGGTTCAGAGACGCTTACCGATAGCTTCAGTTACACCATAGGCGACTATGACGGTGCAGAGTCTAATCTTGTTACCGTGTCTCTGACGATAACCCCGGTCAATGATGTACCTTTGGCAGTGCCGGAGCAATTCAGCGTTGATGAAGGGTCGACCACCACACTTAATCTGGCGATAAATGATCGAGATGATGATGACGGGCTGGACTTCAGCAGTATCCGGTTTCTGCAATCACCGGCGAACGGCGAAGTGATTGCCAATGGTGACGGCACGGTAAATTATTTGCACGATAGCTCCGAAACACTCGAGGATCGCTTTAGCTATACCATCGATGATGTCACGGGAGCGTCTTCTGCAGAGGTGACAGTGCTGCTGTCTGTTGTGCCCGTTAACGATGCGCCTGTCGCACAGGTCGATCAGTACCGGATCGATGAAGGCGCCGCCGCTCGACTTAACATACTGCACAACGACTCCGATGCCGATGACGGGCTCGATACCGCCACCGTAGTGATCGGGCAGTTTCCCGATAACGGCACCACAGTGATTAATCCGGATGGTTCTGTCGATTACCGGCACGATGGCTCCGAGACATTGCGGGACAGCTTTAGCTATAGCGTCGACGATAACAACGGTGAGCCTTCAAATGTCGTGATTGTGGATCTTACGATCAATCCGAAGAACGATTCACCGGTTCTGGCTGTGCCGCCGCAATCGGGGCTGACACTGGCATCCCCGTTTTTAACCTTGCCTGCCGATACCTTCACGGACGCAGAAGCGGATGACCTTGTCTATACGGCGACGCTAGTCTCCGGTGAGGCATTACCGGACTGGATATCCTTCAATGCTGAGACACTAACCTTTAGTGTGCAATCTGTACTGGCGTCTGACCTGGCGATTAACGTTCTGCTGGTAGCAACTGACCCTGCAGGTGCGTCGGTCAGCACCGAGTTATCCTTTCGTACCCAGCCGGTATTCGCGAGTGCGCTAGCCACTGAGCCCTTTAGCGTGTTGTATCCGACGGCACAGCAAAGAACCGAAAATACCATGTCCTTAAGCAGGGAGGCGCTGCAGCAAAGCCGCTCGGGACCTGACGCCCACACATTCACCGAAGAAAACAGCGTGGTCTCCAGAGCAATAGATCCGTCGAGTTTGTCTCTAAGTCTGGGGGAGGTAACAATAACTCCATCAGCGGCAGACTATTCCGCGGGTGCCGCGACCAGTGTTAAGCAGCACAAGCGACCGGTCAATGTTATTCCGCTGGATAATGTTGTTGAATTCAATCCCGGGATCTTTGTCAGTCTGGCCCGGTCTATGGAGGGGATACAGCAACAGCTAACAGAGGATTCCAGGCAGCCAGTTCTCAACCTGGTTACTACATCAGCGGCTGCAGTGTCAGGTTTATCGGTAGGCTATGTCATCTGGCTGTTGCGTGGTGGCGTGCTGCTGGCCAGTTCTATAGCATCACTGCCGGCGTGGAGGCTTATAGATCCATTGCCGGTTCTTGATTCATTGAATAAAAACGAGTCTGACCGCGATGCCGAATCTCTACAGTCCATGGTAGAGGATCAGCAATCCCACCATCCTGCTAAAGACTCCATCACCACTGATGCTGATAGCGGAAACAGACGCCGGGCAGGTGGCTTTGCTGGTTAAGTGACAAGCACCGGAGTCAGAGTTTTGGTGATTCGGCTGTGCAGTAGACTGCCTGGTCTGGCACAGGTGGGTTACAGGGTTTTTGCCCAGTAAAAAATTGCCCCGAACAGCAAAACAACCGGAATCATTTTCAGGCCGAAAATAGCGGCGTCCAGTGTGAAGAATAAAGCCGGGTAACGGGGGTCATAGCGCCGTTTGAAGCGGCGATATCGCGAGCGGATTGTCATCTTGATTCATCCTTGATTTGTGCAGCGATTACGGGTTGCCGTGGTGCCGCTAATCCCTGCGGTTGCTGGTCAGAATGTAGCCGCAGCAGCAGTTGCCCGGCATCTGGGCACTAGTTAGCAAAACTTGCTACCTAAGCTACCCTAATTTGGGAATGATAACACAATTTTTAACAATTCATTTGTTGCTGTTTCACACTTAAATATATCTAAAAGTGTTGTATCCAGTGCTTTCTAGAGCTATTTGTTATCACTGGTGAGCTGCTCACCCGATACCAGGTGGTTCGGGTGGCCAGGCGTTGGATGCAGAGGGCTATGTGCGCTCTGGAATATCAATTCGCTTGCCGCGTGGTATTTCGGCAAGCTGATCATAGAATGGCATATCAACCAGCTCGCCCTCATGTATCGAGCCGTCACTGCAACCAATGCTGACGCTGTTACCCGACACCTGGCCGGTGTTTGTAAATCGGACAATGCCGATTCCATAACCTAGAAATGGCGACGTTGCACCAGCCGTGACTGTCCCGATGACGGTGTCATTCAGTGTGACGGGGGCGCCGATCAACGGCTCACCGGTAGTGCACCTGACACCAAACAACCTCGATACTTTTGCAGCGGCGGCCAATGATGCCTTGCCGATGAAGTCCCCTTTATCTGCATCTACAAATCTCCCCAGGCCAACGTCATAGGGGGTGGTGGTATGGTCAAAGTCCGACCCGGCGTTAAGGATGCCAGCTTCTATCCGTCTGATGTTCATTGCATCCAACCCGAATATCTCCAGGCCGTAAGGCTCGCCTGCCTCCTGCAGATGTTGCCAGATCGCGTTGGCGTCGTGATGTGGTTCGGTGTAGAACTCAAAGCCCAGTTCATTGGTGTAGCCGGTGCGGGAAATGACTAGTTCCTGACCGCCAAAGTTGACCCGGGCAATGGCAAAATAACCAAACGGTTCCGGCAGATTGCCGCCGTTTGCAGCGGCCAGAATCTTCAGCGAGTTGGGGCCCTGTACCTGTGAGACATACACGCGCGGGTCGGAGATCTGCACATCCAGTCCAGCCGCATGAGCACGTGCCCAGCTGTAGAAATCACCGTCGGCCTGCGCGTACCAGAATTTCTCTTCAGAGAGGCGCAGCAGGATGCCATCAACGATCAGACCGCCGTCTTCATAACAGGCAATACCGTAACCGCACCGTCCGACTTTTATCCGGGTGATGTCTTTGGTAAAGAGCTTGTCGAGCAGGCGCTCAGCATCGGGTCCGTCAAACTGTAGCGGAAACTCACCGGTATTAAGCAATGCTGCCTTCTGACGCAGCAGCCAATAGCTGTCTTCGGTCGACTTTGTATCGAAGCAGCAGGCCATGTGACGACGGTTGTAGACGCAGTAACGGGGTCCCATCGGGCGTTCAATTTCGTGGTAAGGGTGGCGGGACAAGCTATAGTCCCAACCGGCACCGGGAATACTTGATACTAAATCCCTTGTCTTTCCGTCACTTGAGTTCATTGTGTTTCCCCGATTGAAATTTTGCATGGTCCGCGCGCGCATCCGGCCTGTGAGCACGTATGTCAGGTCGTAGTATCCCCTAAAGCTGGATGTAAATTTCGCATTTGATCTGCCTCCAGGGGTTAGATAAAGTTACTTTCCATGAGTCATCCTTTTCCTTCTCTAAATGCGCTGCGTGCGTTCGAAGCGCTTTCCCGCCATCTGCATTATCCGTCGGCCGCCGAAGAATTGAACGTCAGTCCTGCAGCGGTCAAGCAACTCGTCAGCAAACTCGAAAGTCTGATCGGGGCGCGCCTGGTCGAACGTCGGGGCAGAGGGTTGGTCATTACGCCCGTCGGCATGGCAGGTCTGGAGGATCTCGGCGGCGCCATGACCCTGATGACCTCGTCTGTCCAGAAGATGCGAGAGCCGGATCGGTCAAGGCGGTTGATTGTCTCGGTGGAGGCATCAATGGCCACTACCTGGCTGGTACCGAAACTGGTGGAATTCAGATCCCGTCATCCACAGATTAATGTGTTGATTGACTCCTCACAGGAGGTTGTTGATCTGCGCCGCAGTGATGTCGACGTTGCCATTCGCTACGGCGTTGAAAGCGAGCGGTCTCTGGTGGTGAATCGTCTCTTTGAAGATCGGATTTTCCCGGTATGCAGTCCGGCTTTTGCCAATGGCCCGGTTCGTCTGGAGTCCCTGACTGATCTCTCGGCCGTACCGTTGATACATTGGGACCTTGCAAAAATGACCTGGGCGCGAACCACAAAAAAATGGTTTAACTGGCAGAGCTGGTTATCGCATGTTGGTGCAGCGTCGATCGCCACCGATAAGGGGTTATATTTCAGTGACTATGGGCTGGCTGTGCAAGCGGCCATAGCAAGCCAGGGCATTGTACTGGCCAGTTGGCCGATTTTGAAAGATGTGATTGATGCGGGACTGCTGGTGCAGCCATTTGCCGAAGAAGTCGTCACCGATATAGGTTATGACGTCGCCACTACCGAATATGCCCGGCAGCGCCCGGAAGTCGATGTATTTGTCTCCTGGATAATGGAAACCTCAAAGCAAACAGACGTCAGCCTTTGAACGGCGTAGCACACGTGTCAGGCAATCTGCGACGCTATTAGATTTATTGTTCATAAGGTCAGGCCAGTTGCGGTTCGATTCGACCTATGACGACACCGGATGCGTTGTGGTAACGGGTAGGAAATGACCCACCGAACCCGCTAATAGACAATCCTGCGTGTGAGCCGACACCATAGAGACGTACCGGTTAGTACGACGCCGCTGTGCGTCTGGTCGACAAGTAATGGTTTTCTTTTATCGATTCCACTGATTAGCAGTGTTCCGCCTGCCATGGCCGGCAGCACCAGTGTGCTGCCAGCCGATGTCCCGGCTGTACCGGTTTAAAGGGATACTGCATGATTGAGTTTACTGTCAATTCGTTGGCGGCCGCCAGTTGAGTAACTAGTAGCAAAGTCATCAAAATTGATTGATTTTAGGGGTGTTTGGCCGATGGGAAATAAGTAACAGAAGGATACCGGAGGCTTAGAGGGGTTCCCCCGGGTCAGCGTTCTGTCCCTGGTTAAACCGTGGTTCTACAGAGTATTTCCCGTAGCGTGAAATTGTGGCCAGTGATCGGCAGTTTTGTAGACAGGAGCGTCAACCTCCGCAGCAGTAGGAATTCGAATCTAACATCGGAAGGTAACTCTGTGGGCGTGCACCTCGAGTTGCTGGAAAACAGGGTTTTGTATTCCGCCGACATTCTGAGTGGCACCGTCATTGTGGATGCGGCTGCCGATGATCTACTTTTGCCGGATGAAGATAATCAGACGCAGCGCAACCGCAGCGGTGATCCTGCCGTGCAGCCGGTTCCCCCGACTGACCCGGTTGCAAACGAAATTCTTGCCTCTGATCTCGCAGTGATCGGGTCGTTTATCGGCGGGCCGGATGCCGAGCACCTGTCTGATGCAACGCCGAAAGCCAGCGCTGAGGATACCGCCCGCAGAACTGTCATGGCGGCGGCGAATCAAGCGCCGACACTCACCGGCCTGCCAGTCAGTGCCCCGGTCTATACCGAAGCGGGTGCCGGCGTGCCGGTCGGGCCGTCGCTGACAGCGTTTGATCCGGACCTTGATGTAGTAAACAGCTATAGCGGTTTTGAAGTCACTTTGCACAGAAGCGGGGCCCCCAACGGCACCGATATTTTTGACCTGGGTAGTTATGCCAGCGGGTCTGATGTTGTCTATGCAGGCAGCGGTGGCGCGACGATTGGAACAATTATCCAGAATAGCGGTGGCACCTTGCAGATTCAGTTCAACGCGGCGGCAACCAGTGATGCGGTTAGCGATACCCTTAGAGCCATAGCGTACAGTAACACTGCGGTGACTGATGCCCAGTCACACATTGACCTGCAGTGGACTCTGGACGATAACAACAGTGGCGCGCAGGGCAGCGGCGGCGCGGCAAGCGTGAGTTACACCACCGGCATTGATATCGTCCCGGCGTTTCTTGTGGTGAATGACGATGATCTGGGTAACATCCTGGCTGGCACAGCGACGACGATCGATTATGCCGATCTGCTGGATAACGATACCGGTCTGAGTGCTCCCGGCGCTGTTATTACCGATGTCACAAACCCGACCATTGGCAGCCTGACCGATACCGGGTCGGGCTTTAGTTTTGCCAGCGCCGCAGGTGATAGCGGCCCGGTGACGTTCGACTACGATGTGATGACGGGTAACCCCGACCTCATCAGTCAGTGGGGGCTGACTGACGGTGCCAGCGATGACTCCGGTAACAACAACGGGTCTGTTGTCACTGACAGTCCACCCAATGACCTGACATTCGATGGCGATGACTATGCCGTGATACCGAACTTTGACTACCCGGCACATTTTACGGTGAGTCTGGATTTCAAGGTGAACAGCCTCAACAACAGTCTCGAAGAAACCCTGTTTGCCCAGGGAGATTATAAAAAGAAAAACTCCCTGCACATATGGATAGCAGGCGATAACGCCGACACTGGAGCATTTCAAAATCAGTTAATTACAG
Source organism: uncultured Granulosicoccaceae bacterium (assembly GCA_938003855.1). Taxonomy (GTDB): domain Bacteria; phylum Pseudomonadota; class Gammaproteobacteria; order Granulosicoccales; family Granulosicoccaceae. Next base: position 58,562 of record CALKXD010000003.1, read on the forward strand.
ACATCAGAGATGATAATGACTCCGGCAGTGGATATAACGGCCATACAATAGATGTTTCTTCCTTTTCCGGCGATGGACTCTGGCACAACTATACGATTGTTGTTGAAGAAGGGGTGGGGACGACGATCTACCTTGACGGCGTCGATCAACTGGCGTCCACAGCAAACCATGGCGAGAAAGCGTTTTCCCCGACTGCCGATATCCATATCGGGGTAGACGCCAGTGAAGGGGGTTTTGATTATCACCTGACCAATCACGAAATACGAGACGTGAGGGTGAGTGACGGGTTTGATGCAACTCATCTTCAAAACAATACCGTCAATGAATATGGCACAGCAACAGCAACGCTCAACCTGCGCAACGAAGAGGTACTGGCTGCCAACAATACTATTGGCGTGCTGGAAGATCAGCGCAAGCTGGTAACCAATCTTGACCTGCGGGCCACAGATGCCGATGACGGCCCGGCCGCATTGATCTACCAGATAACAGACGTACCGGATTTTGGTGCTCTGTTACTTAATGGCACTCAGCTCGCGCACGGTGAATCGTTTACTCAATTAGATATAGACAGTAATAATCTGGAGTATCATCATCAGGGTGATGAAACAGCCACATCAGATACCCTGGCGATTCGATTGGACGATGGACTGGGCACACACACCAACGCTACTGTGGCTTTTTCGCTTTCGCCGGTCAACGACGCACCCGTTCTGACTGACGGCGTTCTTGCCGATATCGACGAAGACACGGTATCACCCGGCGGGGCCACTATAGACTCTATATTTACCGGCAGCTTCTCTGATCCTGACAGTGATTTTTATGGTGTGGCGATTGCCGCCGATGTTGCCGGGGCTGAAGGCAGCTGGCAGTATTCCACCGATAACGGATCGAGCTGGTTTGCGGTGGGCCCGGTCGATACCCATTCAGCCCTGGTACTCGCTAAGGCCGCGCTGATGCGGTTTGTCCCGGCGGCGAATTTCAATGGCAGTATTCCTGCGCTGACCGTGTATGGCATCGATGATAGCTATGCAGGGGCTGCGACTAACCAGGGTAGCCGGGCTACCGCCGATGCCGCCACGCGTGGCGGCAATGCGCCTCTATCGCTGGCGGGATCGACAATACAGTCATCGGTACTCAGCGTTAATGATCTGCCAACCCTCGGCAATGGAGCACTGGCAGATATCCCCGAAGACTCAACTACCCCTGCAGGCGCGCTGATCAGCGATATATTTAGCGGTCAGTTCTCGGATGTAGACAGTGGCTTTGCCGGTATCGCGATCTCGTCCACCAGTGCGGCGGCTAATGAAGGTGACTGGCAGTATTCCCTGGACGCAAGCGTTACCTGGAACAGTGTCGCACCGGTCAGCGCAGGTGACGCGTTGTTCCTGAGCACCACAACGCTGCTTCGATTCATGCCTGCGCCCGACTACCATGGCGCATACCCGACACTTGATGTTTATGCTGTTGATGATTCGCTTGCCATCAGCATGACCAGCGTCGGTGCACGGCAGACAGCGGACATTACCGCACCCGTCAATACATCGGTATTATCGCTTCTGCCCTCGACGATTAGCGGTGATGTCACCAGTGTTTTTGACCCGCCCTACAATTCAGGGGCATTGCCGGCGTCGGCAACGGTTACCGAGGATATCTATAGTGCTATTGATCTGTCCGGTGTTGTTGTTGAGCAGGAGGATCACGCTGGATCAATGACGCTTGAGATTGCCACCGTCAATGGAAGCTTAAGCGGGCGAAACGATCTTCCCGCCAGTATCAGTAATAGCGGCGGCACCCTTCAGATTACCGGTGACGCTACGTCGATCAATGATTATTTAAGTCATGGTGCGATAAGATACGTTCATGCTAATGCGCATCATCACGGCAACGCTTCGGATACCATTACCGTTACGCTCACGTATGGGTCAGGTAACAGCGTTCTATTTGGGTCTTTCCCGGTAGATATAGTAAACGTTAATGATGCACCGGTCGGTGGCAACTCTACCACCACAATTATAGAGGACACGCCGTATCTGATGTCTGTGCCGGATTTTGTCTATACAGACCCGGCAGATGGCGACGATCTGCTGGCCGTGCATATTGTGGCGGCTCCGGATCACGGAGCGCTGGTGTTGGATGGCTCTGTTGTCACCGACGGGCAGATCATCAGTGTTGCGGATATTCAGGCCGATAAACTGTGGTTGACGTCAGAGCCGGATGCCGATGGTGGCAACTATGATGTGATTACCTATCGTGTGCAGGACGATGGCGATACGCTGAATGGCGGCGACGACCTCAGTGACGCACAGGCGACCATGACTATAGATATCAGTGGCGTAAATGATGCGCCGCTGGTGAGCGGGTTTAACGGGCCGCCAACGGTTGTCAATGAAGACACCATGGTACAAATTACTGCCGCGATGCTCGCATCCCAGGTGAATCACAGCGATGCCGAGGATGGTCAGACGGCGCAATTCCGGGTGGTTGCACCGGTGTCCGGCACATTGCTCATCGGTGCGGACTCAGCCGGCGCCAGTCCTTATAGGATTGGCGTCAATGAGGTCGTCGACTCGTCGCGGCATGCCTACTGGCAGGCCGATGCAAATGCCTTTGGTGTGCTGAGTGCATTTTCGGTGCATGCCGTTGACAGCAGCGCGGTGGAATCCGTAAACAGCGCCGGGGTACTGATTGATGTGCAGCCGGTAAATGATCCGCCAGTGCTGTCCGGTTATGCGGCGCCACTGATTACCGGTAGTGAAGATACCTTGCTTACGGTCACCATTGCTGACTTACAAGCGATGAGCAGCGATGTCGAAGATATCTCAGTGGCGGCTATGCAGATACAGTCCGTTGATTCCGGTACGTTGCTTATCGGTGCGAATGCCTCTGTGGCTACCGTATTTGATGCCGTATCCAACAACACCATCGATGCATCCAGTAGCGGTTACTGGCTCCCCGATCCCAACGCTAATGGAGTGCTCAGTGCTTTCAGAATGCGCGGTGTTGACACCGGTGGTGAAATCTCGGTCGCCACTGAGACAGTACTCGCAACGGTTTCTGCGCTGAATGACCCACCGGTACTGGCCGGTTATGGCGCGGCGCTGAAGATTACCGACGAAGATACCGTGGTGCCATTGACACTCGCTGATCTGCAGGCAGGCAGCAGCGATGTGGAAGACGTATCATTGCAGGGTCTGGTGGTGCAGGACGTGCGCAGTGGGTCGCTATTTATCGGGGCAGACCAGGCGTCTGCCGTGGCGTACCTTGCCGGTGTTAACGATACCGTCGACGCCCTGGACACCGCCTATTGGACACCGGACGCTGACATCTCCGGTACCCTGTCCGCATTTTCAGTTCGCGGTATAGATTCAAGCGACGAGCTATCTGTCACCACAGAGACGGTGCTTATCTCCGTCACTGCTGTTAATGATGCCCCGGTTCTAGCAGGCTATGGCAGCGCGATAGCAACCACCGATGAGGACACGGCTGTTCAGTTATCGCTGGCTGATCTTCAGGCTGGCAGCAGTGATACTGAAGATAACACGCTCAGTGGATTGGTTGTGCAGAGTGTATTGTCCGGTTCACTATCGATAGGTGCGGAGGTAAGTTCAGCCACACCGTTTGTGCCGGTAACCAACGACACGATCAATGCGACAAACAGTGCGTGGTGGCTACCCGACGCCGACATCAATGGAGACATTGCAGCCTTCGACATACGCGGTATCGACAGTGACGGGGCGGCCTCTGCGGATGTGGCATCTGTCATTGTAGCGGTCGACGCAGTCAATGATGTGCCGGTGTTGCAGCCGGCGAGTGCGCCTGTCGCATCTGTCCTTGAAGATGCCACCGTCGAGATCACACCGGGGTTGCTTATTGCAGCCTTTAATGCAACAGATGTCGACGGTAGCATCGACGCTTTCACTGTAGACGATGTGTTGTCGGGGACGCTCAGCCTTGGCGCAGATGAGGCGTCGGCTACCCCCTGGCAGGCGACAGCCAACGACACTATCAGTGCTGCAAATAAGGCTTACTGGACCCCGCCGTCAAATGCTGCTGCATCTGCTGTCAGCGCGTTTACGGTGAGTGCCGTTGATAATGCCGGTGCCACCTCGCTTGCATCTGCGGGTGTCGATGTCGAGGTTAATCCAGTCAATGATCCACCCACGGCACTGGACACTGACGCGGTAGCGTCGTCCCGTCAGGCCTATTATTTCGACCGTACAGATTTCGGGTTCGACGATCCGGTGGAAAATCACTTACTGTCTGCCATTGTGATTAATGACCTGCCGGACAGTGGGCGTTTGCTGTATCAGGGCGCCCCCGTGGTGACCGGACAGGAAATTCCGCTGGCTACGCTGCACCAGTTGCACTTTATTCCAGTGGCGGGACTGGCAACTACCGCGCAGCTTGGTTTTTCTGTACGCGATGATGGCGGGACTCAAGACGGCGGTATTGATCTATCCTCAAACAACGCCTTTGTCAGGTTGACTATTAGCAATTCAGATCTGCCACCGGTACCGGTGGTTGTGCAGCCGGACTTCCAGGTGCACGAAAACAGTGCTGCCGGTACCGTGATCGGCCAACTCGACTACACCGATCCGGACCCCGTGTTAACGCTGGTTGAGGACGGAGACTTCGCGTCAGCCCCTCGACCTCACGCCAGTTATAATCAATATTATTCTGACGGTTCCGGCTTCGGCTCGGTGTTGGGCGGCTGGACCGTTGTGACGGGCTCTGTCGATCTTCGGGGGAGCTCGTGGGTTAATGGACCGGCCGGTGGAATCGCCGTGGACCTGAATGGCGATGAGCCCGGTGCAATCGAACAGGTGATCGATACCGTGCCCGGCGGCCGGTATAATCTGTCGGTGCAGCTGTCGGGTAACTTCCAGGCTTCGAGCCCTGGTGATATCGCTACCGTCGTGATCACGGCAGGCGCTGAGCTACAGCAATTCGATGTTGTGATGCCGGCCGGGTGGTCGACGTCGGATCCACACTGGCAGCAGGTGCAATTACCGTTTACGGCAACCGCAGACACGACTACTGTTGGCTTTTCTTCCAGTATGCCGGGCAACCGTGGTCCGTTGATTGCCGATGTGCTGGTGCTTGATGCGCTAAACTACGAGCTCGCCGGCGTCGACAGTCCTTTTAACATCACCGCTGATGGCAGTTTGTATTTCAATAGTGGTAGCCTCAATTATGAAGCGGCTGCCAGTCACGATGTTGATATAAATGTAACGGAGGCCGATGGTCTCTCTACGCGGCTGACGGTTGCCGTAGAAATCCTTGATGTCAATGAAAGCCCTGATCTAATACAGAACTCTGCAGTGCAGGCTATCGTTGGTCAAGCTGTCGTTATAGACTCCGCGTATCTGCTGGCGACAGATGTCGATGCTGCAGATCAGTCGGCGGATTCACGGTCCTACACACTGACGTCGCTTCCGGTCGGGGTGCTCACACTGGATAGCACCGTGATGACGGCAGGTGACAGTTTCACACAGCAGGATGTTGATCAACGGCGATTGACCTACACAGGTACGATACCCGGTTCAGACGGTTTTCGTGCGGATCTGGCCGATGGCGGTGAGGATGGGGCCACGGCGATCCTGACTGAGTTTTCTATAGAGGTTTATGCACCGCTGCAGATTGTCATTGAAAGTGCCTGGTCAATGCTCGAAGGTGAAACCAGAACCCTGACTGAATCCATGCTCAGTACTGCAGGTGGTTACACTGACGCCTCACAGTTGCGGGTCGATATACTCACGCCCCCGGAGGCAATAAAAATAGTAGATACCCGCGATGGCATGCCGACGACGCAATTCAGCGTTGAGGATATAGCGGACGGCTACATTGCATTAGTCCACGATCATCGAGAGCTGCACACAGACGCCGTTGAGCTGGCCCTCTATCGCCTCGATACGGACGTGCCCGCGTATATAGAATCGACGCTGGTGACACTGTCCATAGCAGATGTCGCAGACGCCCCGCTTGCTGCAGACAGCCAACTGCAAACTGATCATGCGACTCCGTTGACAATCACCCTGGCGCAAATTGGATTCAATGATACGGACGACGCTGACGAGTTGCAGGGCGTAGAGATTACACAACTGCCGATCTTCGGTTCGCTGCAGAACAATGGCGAAGATCTATCCGGCCCCACCTTAATAAAAACCGATGATATTGCCGCTGGCCGGTTGGTCTATCTGCCGGATCCGGCAAGCAGCGGGGTGAATACGGATACGGTAAAGTTTGTCGTTGTTGATAGCGGCGATTTATCCAGCGGTGGTAGTAATCGATCTCTGCAAGCCAATGAAATTACTATTGTGGTCACCAGTGATCAAACACCGGTAGCGATGCCTGACCAGATAATCGTCCAGGAAGGACAGGCCAAAACAACGCTTGTGGCAGATGAAATCAGTGTTATCCACAACGACTTTGACCTGGACACACTCGCGGCTGGTTTACGTGTCGAACTAATAGAAGCACCCACGCACGGTGAATTACAGTTAAACAGCAACGGCACGTTTGTCTACCGGCACGATGGTGGCGAAAGCCTGAGTGACCGTTTCACGTACCGTCTTTTAGACAGTGATCCCGCTCGTACTGACATCGGCGCTTCGGTGGCTGCGGTCGATATAATAATCATACCCGGCAACGACAAACCGCAGGCAAACGAGGTCGCCAATCAGCAGATAACCACTAATGAGCCGCTGGTCTTCGCGCTACCTGATGATTTATTCACCGATACTGACAGCAACGATACGCTTACTATAGAGGCATCCGTCGCGGATGGCTCGGCATTGCCCGCTTGGTTGAGCTTCGACCCGGACACGGGTTTGTTCAGCGGTACGCCCGGTGCAACTTCGGTCGGCAGCGTTGACATACGTGTCACTGCAACAGACAAGGCCGGTGCCAGTGCTGCAACCACGTTTACCCTGCAGGTAGAACCCGCAATTACCGCAGCAAAAGATGCCGTGCCCCTGACCGTCACTGCACAGCCACCGTCTCCCGATGTTGAAACAGAGCAAACGACGACCACGGTGGTGAGCGCAGTGCCGCAACCGCGGGATCCAGTGCCATCGGCAGCCGCGTTCAATGAGCCGCCACCCCGGGAAGCACGACAAAGTGAATCGGCGTTTGCCAGACTGCCTCTCAATGCAGCGCAAGTGTCAGCTGTTGATTTTGATGATAAAGTGATTAAGCACAACACGACCAAAATGGTAAAAAATACCGCAGAAGTTACCACGCTACTGGTCCAGCCTGTCCAGGCAATCCCGTTAAGTCAGTTGTTTCAATCAGACGATGAATTCGGTATTTCAAGCAGTAAGCGGAGCATCGATCTGCTGGAAGCTAACCGCGAGCAATTAGCCGCCGGTGCCCAACAAGTGCGAATCGTTGTTGGTACGACCGTCACGGTTTCAGCAGGCTTCTCGATTGGTTACCTGGTGATGCTGGCGCGCGGTGGATTGCTGCTCAGTAGTGTGCTGTCATCGCTGCCGGCATGGCGGTGGGTTGATCCGGTGCCGGTACTGCAGAGTTTTGGTGATGAGCATGATGACGATCAGGGTGAATCGCTGCAATCGATAGTTCACTAGCGTTCCATTCGGGATCGCTTCATTGTTGCTCAATCCTAGCCAGTGCTGCCTGACACTGATCTCCCGCTTGCCGGTTGCGTTTGGGTGATAAAGCCGGTGTGATATCCTTGCAGCACTGGCCACTGTGTTTTTAGCGAGCAATGATGACTCCATTATTAACCAACCTGAACAATCTCCCCGGCCAGGTTAACCGTTCTCGCTATACGCCCTCAGATCACAAAACCGGCATTGTCCATCTGGGGTTGGGTGCGTTTCATAAATCGCATCAGGCTTTTTATACGGACGCGGCTCTGCAGGAATCCGGTGGGGATTGGCGAATAATCGCCGCAAGCATGCGCAACACGCAATTGCCCGCGCAGGTCAACGCACAGAATGGTCTGTACACGCTTGTTGTGCGGAAAAAACACGGGGCGGATGCTCGGGTTATTGCAAGCATCGACCATGCGCTATCCGCCAATGACGGGACCGGCAATCTGCTAAATGCCCTGTGTGCGTCAGGCACCCGCATCGTCACCGTGACCGTGACCGAGAAGGGCTATGGATTTGATCGAGGGCAGGGCGGTATTGACCGCAGCAATGCAACCGTTGCTCACGACTTGTCGTTTCCGCACAGCCCGACAGGCGTGCTGGGCCTGATTGTCTGCTCGCTGCAGATCCGCCGGCAATCGGGGATCGCACCGTTTACTGTGCTGTGCTGTGACAACCTGCCCGACAACGGCCGCTATGTTGCGCAGGCGGTTATAGAATATGCCCGTTTGCAAAGCCCGGAACTGGCGCGCTGGATATCGGACAACGTATCGTTTCCTGCCACAATGGTTGATCGCATCACACCGGCACAGTCACCTCAGACGTTGGCAACCGCTGAATCAATCACCGGCTGTCGTGATCTTCTTGCTATAGAAACCGAGCCGTTTCACCAGTGGGTCATAGAAGATACCTTTGTCAACGGACGGCCAGAGTGGGAAGCCGCCGGGGCGCTGTTTACCGACAACGTCGCACCGTTCGAGGAAATGAAACTGCGGATGTTAAACGGGGCACATTCGATGTTGGCCTACGGGGGGTTTCTGGCTGATAAAAAATACGTGCGCGACGTCATGCGTGATGCGTCGCTGGCAGCGCTGGTTAGCCGGCACCTGCAAGCGGCTTCATCGACTCTGGTATCGATATCAGGTATTAACTTCGACGACTACGCACAGCATCTGCTGGAGCGTTTTAGCAATCCGGAAATCGCCCATGAGACAGCGCAGATTGCCGGCGATGGTTCGCAGAAAATGCCGCAAAGGATCTTTCAACCGGCGTTGGCTGCCATTAACCGCAACGCACCGGTTCGTCCGTTTGCGTTTGCCACAGCACTGTGGATTCACTACTGCACTGGTGTATCGCCAAATGGCGTCAGCTATAAAATTAATGATCCGCTGGCGTCGACACTCGGCAAGGCGGCAAGTAACGACAACCCGCTGCACTGTGTAAAAGAATTCTCACAGATACCCGGACTGATTCCCGTTGAACTGGCTGCCAATGCACAGTGGAATCAGATGTTGGTCTCTCAGCTCGCCAGTCTCAGAGAATGCGGTATACGCGCTTTTCTCGACAAAGAGGCATCGGTCGCCGCCGCGTCAGATGGCCCTATTCGATAAAGAGTATCTGGTTGGTGCCTGCCCCAGTCAGTAGCGTAGCCCGGCCGGTCTGATCAGGCGTTCTGCCGCTTATAGAAACCTGCCCCCGGGCGATTGCCTGAGTCTAACCCTGACCCACAGCAAGCACGTCCCAGCATGCACCCATAGTGTGGTAGTCGGTTTTACCCGGAGGTGATTTTTTATTGTCAATGGCCGAGCCATCGGGCTGCCGAACGCGAAACCATGCACCATGCCGGTGATCGATCATGTGTGCCCAGCTCCATTGCCAGAGACGGTTGTAATCGGCCAGATATGTGGGGTCATTGGTTGCGCGATAGAGTCGCCAGGCGGCGGCAATGGTCTCTGCCTGCACCCAGAAGTATTTCTCACTGGCGCAAAATTGACCGTCCGGCGCAACGCCATAGACGATGCCGCCATGCGTCTGGTCCCAGCCGCTCTGCAGCGCCTGATCATAAAGTGTCTGTGCCTTCGGCAGCCATTTTTGGTCAGGGCGTTCTCCGTCCAGTATCAGCAGTAGTTTGCACCATTCCGTCTGGTGGCCCGGCTGAAATCCCCAGGGCTTGTAGCGGTCATTTGGGAAATCGATATTAAACTGCATATCGGCCTGCCAGTCGGCATCGTAGTGCTCCCAGATCTGTCCACCGGTTTGTGTGGCCAGATCAAACGCAAAGCGATTGGCCAGTAGCTCTGCCCGATCCAGAAATCGCGGGTCGGCAGTCGCCTGCCATGCAGCGAGCAGGGCTTCGCACATGTGCATGTTGGCGTTCTGGCCACGGTAGGGCGAAAGCGACTTCAGTGTTGCGTCTCTTTCGTCGCTGTAAGCACACGCTGATTCTTCCCAGAAGTGCTGTTCCATAAAGTTGAAGGTGTCATTCAGTGTTGCTGATGCGCCGCTGATGCCAGCCCGTACGCAACTGGCCGCAGCCAGAATGACAAATGCATGTCCGTATGCCATAACGCGGGTGTCGGTGACACTGTCTTTTTCAAGAAGCCATGCGTAGTGACCATTGTCTTGTTTATGTACGTTGTTTAAATAGTCCAGACCCCATTGTGCCCAGTCTAAATGCTGCTGCCCGCCATACAGCCGGTAGGCCGTTGCGTAATTCACCACATAGCGGGCGGAACCGACCAGCTGTCGGGTGTGCGGATCGTAGCAGTCGCCGTTGTCCAGAAAGCAGCTATAGAAACCACCCTCAGGGGAGTACGCTCTCGGCTCATAGAAGGCGAGAATAGAGTCAACATGCTTCTCGAGGAAGTCAGCGCTTTTGAAGTCGGGTTCTGCAGAAAGAGTCATGGATTAGTGCTTCCCGTTGGTTAAACTTCAATGTCTGCTCTAGCGGTCAGTGTTGTGCACCAGGCTCTGTTGACATCCATCAATGGCCTGGGACCTGTACGTTGGTGCATTGAGGCTGTCGTGTTCTGTGCCGGGTTAATCCGTGCCGGATGTGACCCGGGTGACTCTAGTGTGCCTGGTCTATAGTGTGTTTGCGGTTACTCACCGAAACACTCTATGAGCGGGGAGTGCCTCGTATTAACTGCGCAATGGCGAACCGCTCGCCAGTGCGTACGCCCCTAACCCTTATCATACCCGGTTTGGCGCAGATCAGCGGTGTAAGGGTAGTCGTGATTTTTCGGCAATGGCTTTGCCTGACGCTTGATGTCTTGCGCTGGCAGGCTTGTAAACTGTGTGCCGACTGCGCTGCCGCTGGATTGATATTCGACAGGGGGCGGTGGTGTGTGTTGATCCACCTCAAAACGAGTGAGCCGGCGGGCATCAGCCACGTTGGCATTAACCGGTTTGTCCTCGTAACCCCGGCCGCCCGGATCGCTGACATGATAAGCACATCCACCCAGGCTGCGGTTGTTCCAGGTGTCTATCACGTCGAACGTAAGTGGCGCATCGACCGGTAAATCCGGATGGAGGCTGAACGGAGGTTGCCAGGCACGATAGCGCACACCAACGACGTACTCACCCGGTGTGCCGGTGTTAACCAACGGCAGTTCATGACCGTTGCAGGTGACAAGGTGTCTGGTATCGGTGAGCCCGGTGACTTTTAATTGTAAACGCTCAACGGAGGAATCCACGTAGCGCGCCATACCGCTGCCGGTTGCCTCCTCGCCCAGCACGTGCCATGGCTCGATGGCAGATCGAAGTTCCAGTGAGATATCACCAATTTTACGTTCTCCAAATACCGGAAAGCGAAATTCGAAAAAAGCATCCAGCCAGTGTGATTCAAATTCGAAGCCGTGATCATTCAGGTCAGCGATGACATCGAGAATATCCTGCCAGAGAAAGTGCGGCAGCATGAATCGATCATGTAGTTCTGTGCCCCATTTCACCAGTTTACTTTTATAGGGTGTGCGCCAGAACCGACTGATGAGGCAGCGAATTAACAGTGCCTGAACCACACTCATTCTGGCGTGGGGTGGCATTTCAAAGGCTCTGAGCTCTACGATACCCAGGCGTCCGGCGGGGCCGGCCGGTGAATAGAGTTTGTCTATGCATATTTCAGCGCGATGAGTATTGCCGGTGATATCGACCAGGATATTGCGCAGCAGGCGATCAACGATCCACGGCGTGTTTGTCTCTCCGGCAGGCAGGCGTGATAGCGCCATTTCGAGTTCATAGATGGTTTCGCTGCGTGCTTCATCGGCTCTGGGGGCCTGGCTGGTCGGGCCGATAAACAGCCCGGAAAACAGGTACGACAGGCTGGGGTGGTTTTGCCAGTAACGGATCAGGCTGCCGAGTAATTCGGGCCTCCGCAGGAACGGGCTGTCAGCCGGTGTCATGCCGCCCATGGTGACATGGTTGCCACCGCCAGTGCCGGTTGGTCGCCCGTCGACCATAAATTTCTCTGCCGTAAGTTTGCAGGCGGCAGCATCGTTATATAGGGTCTCGGTGCGAGTCACTAACTCACTAAAGGTGGTGGAGGGATGAATATTAACTTCTATAACCCCGGGGTCCGGTGTAATACGAAACGACTGCAGGCGGGAATCACCGGGCGGCTCATAGCCTTCGATCACCGGCCGGACATCAGCGGCAATGCATGCACGCTCCAGGGCTGTCATTAGATGGACCCAGCTGGCGGCATTAGTGACCGGAGGCAGAAATACGTACAGGGTGTTGTCGCGGATTTCGGTACATAGCGTGGTTCGGATCGGATAGTCTGCCACACTTGCCGTGTTGTCGACCTTGCTACGTGCGTTAAAGTATTTTTGCAGAGTCTTGTAAGTCGGCAGGGATGTGGCCTGATCAAATTGATCCCGCTGCATTTGTCTTGCCTCATGATCGACGGGGTTGTCATCGGGCAGGGCGTCGAGCGGTAGGCGCAATCCTGCCGGTGAGTCACCCGGCATCAAAAAGACTTCGTCCCGGCGTAGCGGCCAGTGCGCGGTTTGCCAACAAGTGCCGTTGTGTTCCAGTGGCAGCATCCAGCCGACCGGATTGTCAAGGCCTGCCTCTAGTCGCTTGACCAGTCGCGCTCTGGAGTCATCACTGGCGAGGTTCAGTTTCTCCAGTGCCATGGCCGGTGGCAGCAAGCTCTCCAGATGGATGTGGTAGAGCGGATCTTCGTGCAATGGCCTGGAGAAAGCCGTGTCGATAGATAATTCGTCACACAGGTGGTGCATCAGTTTTTTTGCATCATTACTTTTTGCATCGCCCTGTCCCGGTGAGGCAAGCCGATCAGTGTCCCGCCAGATAGGGTCGCCGTCGGTGCGCCAGTGACAGATCAGTGCCCAGCGTGGTGTCGGTTCTCCCGGGTACCATTTGCCCTGCGCGAAGGCGGTTATACCGTCCGGTGCGAACGACTCCCGCAGTCTGGATAACAGGTCGCTGGCGCGCGCAAGTTTGTGCTCACCCAGTGCGGATTCATTCCATTCGGGGCTGTCAAGATCTTCGGTGGAGACAAAAGTAGGTTCACCACCCATGCTGAGCCGGACATCGTCCTCAACCAATTGCTTATCAACTTTCTCACCGAGTGCCAGTACCTCAGCCCAAACTGAGTCGGTGTAGGGCAGGGTGACCCTCGGGCGTTCGTCAAAGCGGGTAACACGATTGTGATAATAAAACGAGCTTGCCGCATCACTGGCGGCTCCGGAAATAGGAGCGGCGCTCATCGGTTGCGGGGTGCATGCCAGCGGAATGTGTCCTTCGCCTGCGAACAGGCCTGACGTAGGGTCCAGGCCCACCCAACCCGCGCCGGGTAAATATACTTCTACCCACGCGTGCAGGTCGGTGAAGTCTTTGGCCGTGCCCGTCGGACCATCGATCGCTTTGATGTCCGGTGTCAGCTGCACCAGGTAGCCTGAGACAAAGCGTGCAGCCAGACCGCAATGGCGTAGAGCTTCGACCAGTAACCAGCTGCTGTCACGGCAGGAGCCGCTGGCTTTTTTCAGGGTGTCTTCAGTGCTCTGGACGCCGGGTTCCATGCGAACGTTGTAGGCGATATCGCGTTGCACTGATTGATTTATAGCAACCAGTGCATCGTTGATGCTTTGCTTTGCCGGTCGGTTGTCTTTCAGCCATTTTTTAAATAGTGGGCCGGCGGATTTTACCTCGCGGTATGGGGTCAGTTCGGACGCGGTTATTTCGTCGTACTCGAACGGAAATTGCTCAGCTGATTCTTCGACAAAAAAATCAAACGGGTTAATAACATTGAGCTGTGCCACCAGATCGACTGTGACGCTGAATTCTTTGCACGGTTTCAGGAACACTAACCGCGCAAGGTAGTTGCCAAACGGGTCCTGTTGCCAGTTAATATAGTGATCTTCAGGAGTGACCGACAGGGTGTAACTGAGTATGGGGGTTCGACAATGCGCTGCGGGTTTAAGCCGGATGACGTGTGGCCCCAGCGTTACCGGTTTGTCGTAGCGGTAGGTCGTTGTGTGATCGATAGCGACCTTTATACTCATGCAGGTTCCAGTGTGGGGGGAAAGTAGGCTTTTGCAATGGCGTTTCCTGTGACCAGTAACCCTAATTGCAATTGATCGAGGAAGGCGTGGCGTGCTGCGGCATCGGCAGCAAGCTCCGGGACATCGGCGTGGGTAAGCTTACTAAGCAGTTGTGCCACAGAGGCGCGGGCCGTATCGTTGCCTTTCAGATGCTCCAGGCATCTGTCCAGACGCACAAGACAGAATCTGCAGGCGCCGGGTAGTTGCTCATCGTTGAGAAGAAAGTTAAGACAGCCCTCTGCATTGACCGGCTGGCGCACGTGCCGGCGATACATCTGCATTGCCGATACCGAATGCAGCGCACCGGTCCAGTGTCTGTTTTCAAATGGCATAAAGCTGCCGGTCTGACTGGTAGCCGCCACTGCCGAGGAAGGTACGTCCAGTACCCGTGAGGTCATGTCAGCACGTTCCAGATAACAGGCGATTCTCATAAACTTATAGGCCTGGTCATGACGCAGGCTACCATGCACTGCACCGGAAATTTCCAGTACCTGACGCTCTATTGCGTCCAGAAAAGTGTTGCGGTTAGTGGTTGTTATGCCCCGGTCAACGACGTTGTCTATAAACCTGACAAGCATGCTGATTTTTTCGTACATCTGCTTGGGGAAGATATCCCTGGAGCTGCGCAGGTTCATGCGGATTGCCATCGCCGCGTTTACCAGTGAGCCGGGGTTGCGTGGATCAGCGATTAAAAAAAACGTTACATCGGTTTCGTTGGCGTGATCAAAATGTTCCAGATAGATCGCATCCAGCCCGGATGTGGAAATCAGTGGCATCCATCCTTCGTGCTCCTGGACATTGGGTAGATCCATCAGTGACCGGCCATATACTTTAATCAGGCGCGCGGTGTTTTCTATGCGCTCCAGGTAGCGGCTAAGCCAATACACATTCTCTGCAACTCTGGAGAGCATGGGGTTTATTCCTGAGTCTGGGATTGTTGAACTGTGCCAGATGCGGGTCCGGGTTCACCGGTTTCGTAGCGTTGGTCAGGCGGTGGTGCGGTTTTACTCTCTACCACCCAGGTGTCTTTGCTGCCACCGCCCTGCGATGAATTTACCACCAGTGACCCCGGCACCAGTGCGACGCGGGTGAGCCCGCCGGTGGTGACTGTTACTTCATCACCCTGCAGGACAAAAGGCCTGAGATCGACATGGCGTGCTGCCATCGTGGCGGCGGACGTATTGTCCGGTGCACCATTGTTACTGAGTGTGGGCGAGGTAGAGATTGCCAGTGTTGGCTGGGCGATATAGTTTCGCGGGTCGTTATTAATGTGCTCAGCCATTTCGCTTTGTTCTTCAGCTGAACTGTGCGGGCCGATAAGCATGCCGTAGCCACCGGATTCGTTGGCGGGCTTAACCACAAGACTATCAAGGTTGGCTAAAACGTATTCGCGGGAGTCCGGGTCGTCGCAGCGGTACGTTGGTACATTGGCCAGTTTTGGTTCTTCTTTCAGGTAGTAGCGAATGATGTCCGGCACATAGGAATAGACTACTTTGTCGTCAGCAACGCCTGCTCCGGGTGCGTTGGCAATAGCGACATTACCGGCGCGCCAGGCACGCATCAGTCCCTTCACGCCCAGTGTTGATTCTTTGTTAAAGCACTCGGGATCTATAAAGGCGTCATCGACTCTGCGATACAGTACATCAACCTTTATTAACCCGTTAACATCGCGCATATAGACGTGATTGTC
>CALKXD010000004.1 GCA_938003855.1 uncultured Granulosicoccaceae bacterium
ATGCCAAAGATCAGCTGGCCCGCCGTGGTCGCGACCAACTGGACGTCGCCTAAGCCGAATCCGACAATTCGGGCAGCACCGAGGGCGCCATCGAGATCGTCCTCGAGGTCATCGAAGTCGTCGAACTCGTCGAGATCCGCGACCTCGAAGATCTCAACCGCGTCGCCGACCTGTCCGTCAGTCACCGGGAGCGCCACGAAGCGGTAATTGCCGTCAGGCTCTCGAATGCTCGCGATGATCGCATCGCCGCTCGATGCGACGTTTGCTGTCGCAGCCCCGGCGATGTGCGACACAAGCCAGTGAAAATTTCCCTGCCACCAGCTGCACGGGTCAGCAGTACAACTGACACATCAGGTTCTGCCTGCGGCACCGGCACTTTTGGCCGGTATCAATCCTGCCCCAGGTCAGGCGCCGGGGCGCATCTCGTCAAAAAATTTCTTCACACCATCGAGCCAGCCGGAATGTCGAGGCGTGTGCTTAGAGCCCTTGCCGTCGGCCATGGTTTCACGAAGCTGCTCAAACAGTCCTTTTTGCTCGTTAGTCAAATGCACCGGAACTTCTATCTGCACCCGACACAGCAAATCACCCACAGAGCTACTGCGTATCGGTTTAACCCCTTTACCACGCAACCGGAACACCTTGTCGGTTTGTGTCCCCGCGGGAATTTTCAAATTCAGCCGACCGTCGAGCGTGGGTACCTCAAGTTCACCACCAAGGCTTGCCGTGATGATATCAATAGGCACAGTACAATGGAGATCGTCGTCGTTACGTTCAAAGATTGCGTGCTTTTTCACCTGAACCAGAACGTACAGATCTCCAGCCGGTGCATTTTTTTCACCCGCTTCGCCTTCGCCGGATAATCGAATACGATCACCAGTATCGACCCCCGCCGGTATTTTAACCGACAGTGTCTTCTGCTCCTGTACACGGCCCGCACCGCGACACTTGGTGCACGGGTCGGAAATCTGTTCACCGTTACCACGGCAGGTTGGACACGTCTGCTGCACCGAGAAAAAACCCTGCTGCATGCGCACCTGCCCCATCCCCTTACAGGTCTCGCAGGTCACCGGGGTGCTACCCGGCTTAGCACCACTGCCGGTACACTCACCACACAAAACCTGCGTGGGTATTTTTAGATTTTTTTCCAGGCCGGCGACAGATTCTTCAAGCGTCAGCTCCAGATTGTACTGCAGATCCGACCCACTACGAGCCCGGGAACGACCACGGCCGCCACCACCCCCTCCGAATATGTCCCCAAAAACATCGCCGAAAATGTCGCTGAAATCAGCGCCACCACCAAACCCACCTGCACCGGAAGCCGAGTTACTGACGCCATCGTGACCAAAGCGATCGTAAGCCGCTCGCTTCTGAGTATCGCCAAGAATCTCGAAAGCCTCTTTCGCTTCCTTGAATTTCTCTTCAGCGACTGTGTCGCCCGGGTTGCGGTCCGGGTGGTGCTTCATCGCCAGTCTGCGATAGGCCTTTTTCAGCTCGGCATCATCAGCTTCACGGGATACACCTAGAACTTCGTAATAGTCCTGTTTCGACATTTTCGGGGCCTGTAAAATACAAAAATCCGGAGTTGCTCACTGCAACCCCGGATCAGTTTATAACGGTGCTTATCACACAAGTTTAAACGGTGGTTCGACTTACTTGTTGTCTTCTTTCACTTCTTCGAATTCCGCATCAACCACATCGTCTGCTTTAGCGCTTGCAGACTCACCGCCACCAGCATCTGACCCACCGGCTTCATCTCCGGCCGAAGCCTGCGCATAGGCACGTTCCGCTAATTTGCCAGATGATTCAGTCAGCAAGGTAAGCTTTGCTTCAATTGCGTCTTTATCGTCGCCCTTGAGCGCTTCTTTCAAATCAGCGATGCGAGATTCAATCTCTTTTTTCTCGTCTTCGGTCACTTGCTCGCCCAGATCAACGATTGATTTCTCTGTCGCATGGATCATGTTTTCGGCCTGGTTTCGGACATCCACCAGCTCCTTCAACTTGCGATCTTCTTCAGCATGTGCCTCGGCGTCTTTGACCATGGCTTCGACTTCGTCGTCTGACAATCCGCTGGAAGCTTTAATGACAATCGATTGCTCTTTACCAGTGGCCTTGTCCTTGGCAGATACATTCAGAATACCGTTGGCGTCAATGTCAAAGGCAACCTCGATCTGCGGCATACCACGCGGTGCCGGCGGGATGTCGGCCAGATCAAATTTACCCAGAGACTTGTTTCCACCGGCAATTTCACGCTCGCCCTGCAGCACATGTACAGTCACTGCCGTTTGATTATCATCAGCAGTCGAGAACACCTGCTGTGCCTTGGTCGGAATTGTGGTGTTCTTGTCGATCAGCTTGGTCATCACGCCACCCATTGTCTCAATACCGAGAGACAGCGGAGTAACATCCAACAGCAGCACGTCTTTCACATCACCGCCAAGGACACCCGCCTGAATTGACGCACCCATCGCGACCGCTTCATCCGGATTTACATCGCGACGTGGCTCTTTGCCGAAGAAAGCATTCACTTCTTCGAAGACTTTAGGCATCCGGGTCTGACCACCAACCAGAATGACATCGTCTATTTCAGAGGCACTGAAACCCGCATCTTTCAACGCGATTTTGCAAGGCTCGATGGTACGCTTCACCAGATCTTCAACCAGCGACTCAAGCTTGGCTCGGCTAACTTTGATATTCAGGTGCTTAGGGCCTGACGCATCAGCAGTGATGTAAGGCAGATTGACGTCTGTCTGCTGAGTCGAGGACAGCTCGATCTTGGCTTTTTCTGCGGCTTCTTTCAGACGCTGCAGGGCTAGCGGATCGTTGTGCAGATCGACGCCGTTTTCCTTTTTGAATTCTTCGGCCAGGTACTCGATCAGTCGATTGTCGAAATCTTCACCCCCTAGAAAGGTATCACCGTTGGTCGACAGCACTTCAAACTGATGCTCACCGTCTATTGATGCGATCTCGATAATGGAGATATCAAAGGTGCCGCCGCCCAGATCGAACACCGCGATTTTGGCATCGCCGAGTTTCTTGTCCATCCCGTAGGCAAGCGCCGCCGCGGTGGGCTCGTTGATGATCCGCTTGACATCAAGACCGGCAATCTTGCCAGCGTCTTTAGTGGCCTGCCGCTGAGAATCGTTGAAGTAAGCCGGCACGGTTATCACCGCTTCTGAGACGGATTCCCCGAGATATTCTTCGGCCGTTGCCTTCATTTTCATCAGCACGCGTGCTGATACTTCCGGCGGTGCCATTTTTTTGCCGTTTGCTTCCACCCATGCATCACCGTTATCTGCTTTGACGATGTTGTACGGAACAAGCTTGATATCTTTTTGCACAGCCGCTTCATCAAAGCGACGGCCAATCAGTCGCTTTACGGCGTACAGGGTGTTGGTTGGATTAGTGACCGCCTGACGCTTGGCAGGCTGCCCGACGAGTACTTCATCATCGTCGGCAAAAGCGACAATAGACGGGGTGGTTCTATCCCCTTCCGAATTTTCGATGACGCGAGGTACTCCACCTTCCATCACTGCGACACATGAGTTGGTGGTACCCAGGTCGATGCCGATAATTTTACCCATGACTGTATCTCCGAGACCGTCTTTGCCGGCCTAATAATTTGATTTGCTGTTTAAATAGGGGTCGCTTTTTTTAATTCAACACAAAACACATGGTTATTTTGCGATGACGACCATTGCCGGTCTCAGTAAGCGCTCATTGAGGGTGTAACCCTTCTGCATGACGACCAAAACCGTGTTGGCGTCTTTGTCGGATCCTTCCTGGACGCTGATGGCCTGGTGCAGCTCAGGGTTGAACTTCTCTCCTTCGGGGTTTACTTCGACAATATTAAACTTCTCCATCGACTGCGTGAGCATTTTCAACGTCAGCTCAGTGCCTTCAACAATTTTAGACATCTCTGCCTCATCTGCATTGGCAGCGGCCACACCCATTTCGAGAGTGTCGCGTACCGGCAACAATTCCATCGCCATCTTGTCCAGCGCATACTTGTGGGCGTTCTCGAGCTCCCGGCTCTGCCGCTTGCGCAGATTTTCCATCTCAGCCCGGGTACGCAAGACCGCATCCCAGTTCTGCTCGGCCTTGCTGTTCGCCTGCTCCACCTGCAGTCGTAATTCGTCAACTTCGCTCAGGGGCTCAGAGGTCTCCTCTGGCTCCAGTTCTTCTTCTGTTTCCTGCTCTGCTGCATCGATATCGTTGATGTCAGCAGCCTGCTCAGACTGGGGTTTTGTATCCTCAGCTGCAGGGTCTGCAGAAGCCTTTTGTTGCGCCATACAAGAATCTCCGGCTGGTCAGTTAATGCGAATGAATGTGAGCGCTCTTACGCTTGCCGCGTATATAAGAACTAGGAGGAAGATTTCAAGGCAGCGCTTAACAGTTTGGACGTCATATCGACCACGGGTACCACCCGGTCATAAGCCATTCGCGTAGGTCCGACCACACCCAGAATCCCGACAATTTCTCCATCGACCTTGTAGGAAGACGTTACCAGGCTGCACATATCGAGTACATCATAGCCGGATTCCTGACCGATAAATATCTGTACACCGTCGGCCGAAATACAACGCTCAAGCAGGTGATACATATCGCGCTTGTGCGCAAATGCATCGAACAGGTCGCGCAGATTAGCGACGTCCGAGAGCTCACTGAAGTTCATCAGGTTGGTCTGACCTGCAACGATCACGTCTTCGTCTTTGTCGCTGTCATCGTTTTCAAAGACGCGACCTGCCATCGCGATCATGCTTTGCATTTGATCATTCATGCTGACGCGTGTTTTTTCAAGCTCAGTACGCACCTGATCGCGCACGGACTCCAGATCCTTGCCGGTGTACTGTTGATTCAGGAAATTGGCAATCTGCTGCAGCTCGTCCGCCGTGTAATCCTTATCGAGCGTGAGAATTCGGTTTTGCACCTGCTTCTCATTCACCACCAGAATCACCAGTACCCGCTGCTCAGACAGGGGTAAAAATTCGATCTGGCGGAAAATAGTAGCGCCACGCTTGGGCAGTGTGACTAACCCGGCCATACTGGTGAAGCCCGACAAATAATTGGACGCGTGCTGAACCAGCGATTTTTCATCCTGATCGGGAGTCAGTTTGCACTTAAGGGCACTGAGGTCCTGTTCGACCAATGGCTGCACCTCGAGCATGGTATCGACAAACAGCCGAAACCCGCCGCAGGTCGGAACCCGACCAGCCGACGTGTGCGGCGCGGCCAGCAAACCCAGCTCCTCCAGATCGCCCAGCACATTGCGCACGGACGCAGCGCTGACTTTCACTCCCGGCATTTTTGACAGGGTGCGCGACCCGACAGGCGTGCCATCCTGAATATACTGCTCTACAAGCAAGCGGAAAATCTGCTGTTCCCGCTCGCCTATTTCACGAATTGGTGTAAAGTTGCGCATTTAACTGTAGTGCGTTCTCCGATTACGATGGTATATCGTCAGTACCACGCAGTTGCAAGGGTACTCAGCAGTATTTGAACACTATTTCACACCGCTGATGTACCTATTTCAGCAACTCCGACGCCGTAAAGGCGTCTTCCGGACCCCATTTACGGATTATTTCAGACTTATGATAGTACGCAAACGTTCAAAAGGAGTCCGGGTTGGCAACCTGACCGTTGGCGGCGCAAACCCGATAGTCGTTCAGTCGATGACGAATACTGACACGGCAGACACCATTCGCACCAGTATTCAAATTGCTGAACTGGCGCGCGCGGGCTCAGAACTGGTCAGGATCACCGTTAACAACGATGAATCTGCTCGCGCAGTCCCTGAAATCAGAGACCGGTTGCTGGCACTCGATTGCCACGTACCACTGGTTGGCGATTTCCATTTTAACGGTCACAAACTGCTGACCAAGCACCCCGATTGCGCAGAAGCGCTAGCAAAATACCGCATCAATCCCGGCAATGTCGGTCGCGGCAACAAGCGCGACGATCAATTTGCCGCGATGATCGAAATTGCCGCCAGGCTCGACAAACCGGTTCGGATCGGTGCTAACTGGGGCAGCCTCGATCAGGAACTGCTGGCCCGCATGCTCGACGAAAATGCCGTCGCCGCCACCCCCCTGCCACTGCAGCAGATCTATCGGGATGCAGTGATCAGGTCAGCCATCGAGAGCGCACAAATGGCGGAACATATCGGCCTGGCCAGCGATCGCATCATAATCAGCTGCAAAATGAGCCGGGTGCAGGACCTGATCAACGTCTACCAGACTCTCGCCAGCCGCTGCGACTACGCCTTGCACCTCGGCCTCACAGAAGCAGGCATGGGCAGCAAAGGTATTGTTGCCTCAACGGCGGCGCTGTCGGTACTTTTGCAGCAAGGCATCGGCGACACCATTCGAATCTCTCTGACCCCGGAACCGGGCGGCGACCGCACCCGCGAAGTCGTCGTGGCACAGGAAATTCTGCAAACCATGGGATTGCGCTCTTTCACCCCGATGGTGACCGCTTGCCCGGGTTGCGGACGCACCACCAGCACCGTCTTCCAGCAACTCGCGGAAGACATTCAATCCTATCTTCGCAACTCCATGCCCGAATGGAAAAAACAGTATCGTGGTGTCGAAGAGATGACCGTTGCCGTGATGGGCTGTGTCGTCAATGGCCCGGGTGAAAGCAAGCATGCCAATATAGGGATCAGCCTGCCCGGCACTGGCGAGCGCCCTGTGGCACCGGTCTATGTCGATGGTGAAAAAACAGTAACGCTCAAAGGCGACAACATCGCCACCGAATTTCAACAGATCGTTGATCGCTATATCGTCGAGAAATACGCCGCTGCCGCTCTCGCCAGTCCCGAGTGACAACGCCAGCCCCGACTGGACTCGAACAACCGGACCGCGCATTCAGCACAGCGGAGACCGCCCTTATTATCGGTGCAGGCCTGGCCGGCTGTGCGTGCGCCAGAACGCTGGCCGGAAGTGGCTTTACCTGCAAGCTGTATGACCGCAACGCAGACCTGGCAGCCGCCACTTCGGCGGTTCCCGCTGCTATTCATCAGCCACATCTGACACGCACCGATCAGCTACGACGGCGCTACTATCTGGCCGCTTATAAACGATCACTGACTGAATTCTCAGCCCCGGAGTATCAATCGCTGTACCACCGGACAGGCCTCTTAAAGCTGGTCGACGATGTCGACAGCTGGTCTGACCATCATTCCTGGGAACGCCACTCACAAACAAGTGCGAGCCTGCTGGCCGGCACCACTGTGGCCAGTGAGGCACTGTATCTAAAAGACGCGGGCTGGATCTCGCCACACGCCCTTTGCACGCACTGGGTAACTACAGATGCCTCGATCAGCTTTCATGGCGGCACTGAAATATCCGGTCTGCGCAGGACGATGTCAGGCTGGCTGCTGCTTGACGCACAAGGAAAAACTATTGATGAATCGCGGTTAGTGATACTGGCCAATGGCGGGCAGATGACCCGCTTCGATGCCACCAGCCATTTTCCGTTACAGGCGTTGCGCGGGCAGATGAGTTTTTTTGATGGACCGGATTTGCTGCCACCCGCTGCACCGATAATCTCCGGCAAAGGGTATATTCTGCCCGGCAAGTCGGGCTTCTGGAGTGGCGCGACCCATCAGCGCGATAACACCTCGGTGACAACCTCTGTGGCAGACGACCTCAAAAACGCAGCGCAGGTCAATGCTCTGTTGCCGGATCTCCTGCCACCCAACCAGGCAACAACATCCTGGGCCGGCGTTCGTTGCACTACTCCAGACCGGTTACCACTGATTGGAGCTGCGCCCGATGCCAGTTTCTACCGACAGGCCTACGCCGACCTTCATCACGGCCGTACAAATCAGTCATTTCCTAAAGCGCAGTTCGAAGACGGGCTTTTTGTGATCGGCGGGTTCGGCTCTCGCGGCGTTATTCACAGTTTGCATGCCGCAACCGCGCTGTGCGGGATTATTCAGGCGGAACACTCTGTTCCACCTGAATTTCTGGCAGCCACTCATCCAGGGCGCTTTCTATTGCGCCAATTGAGACGCAACTGACCCCGTCAGCCGCTACGGCATCGACAGATAGATATCGGCGATACGGCTCCCCAGCGTTCGCAATCCCTCGGCTGAGAAGTGATTGCCATAGGGGTCGGTGTCTCGAATCGGCAGGTCCGCCGCCGCTGCACAACCGGTTTTAGAGTCTGCATCGAAGTTCAAGGCCATCAGGTGCGGGTTCAAACCCGCCTTTTTGGTTTCGGCGCAAATAAAGCGGCCATCCGGCCCGAACCACCCTTCACTGCGAAAGTTACTGACCAGCTGTACTAATTTGTTCGGGTAGTAGTTGCGATAGAAATCCGAATCGATAGCGCTGAAGCCCGTCGCGCCGGTGTCGGCGGTACCTTCAAAGAGCCAATCAGTCTCGCCTTGCAGCCAGATCACTGAATCAAAAGTACTCTTGTTTGGCAGTGAATTCAGTGCAGCCAGCGCGTGGTTTCGCATGCGGGTAAAAAATTCACTGTTGTAGTCCCAATGGCTAATGCCTTCTCCGGGAGCCGTCAACAATACCAGCCCGACCACCCGGTCAGTCTTTGCCGAGATGGATTTGCCGACCTGAAACAGTACGTTGTTGTAGGGGTCGCGGTCAGTAAGTTGCTGCGAAAAGTTACCGGGGATGCCTTCGTCCCAGAATTGATGCAGATCAGCGACCTGCCAGCCTTCGTCGGTGAACGCAAAAACCTTCTGATCAACGGCATCAAGCTCCGCATCATAGGCCGTTTGCAAGCCAGCCGCATTGGACTGTCCGGTGACAAAAATGAGGTCGGTGATCTGATCCAGCCCGACTGCCGTGACAGGGGTTTCGGTAACGGGGTCCGGGGTAGTTGTGACGTTTGATCCGACCAGACAGGTTTTACCGTTCTCCCAGGCATAACCATCACCATTGTCGTCGACCACAGAGCCCACGCATAGCGGAAACAGATCCTCCGGAGTCAGCAGGTTGTTCGCCGGTTCACCGGTAGTCGCGTTACTGGTATCAGTTGATCCGAGAAGACAGGTGGCCCCGTTCTCCCAGCCATAGCCGTCGCCATCGGAATCTTCAACATCACCGATGCATTTTGGGAACAAATCCTCAGGCGTAAGTAAGTCACCGGTATTTGAGGCCGTGGCCGTCCCGGTACCCGTCGCTGGTTCGGGCGTTGCAACCACTGGCTGCACGATTCCCTGATCTGGTTCAGACTCCGTTGAATCCAGCTCAGATTCTGAGGATTCCGGTTGAGACTCTGACGCCCCGAGTTCAGCCTCTGAAGCACCTGCTTCAGACTGTTCTTCCGCAGCGCCAATTTCCAGGTCTTCCTCTGCCGGTGTGAAGGCGATGGCGGCATCTTCGGTATTGAACAACCGGAACAGTCTACTTGCCACCCCGCACTGATCAACATCCAGCGGACGCTGCGCAAGACAGAAGCCGGTGTAACCATCAGCCTCCTTCTTCGATAGAAACAGAGTCTCGCCATTGGAATTGAGCTGATAGACGCCGTTGCGAGTGACGGCCGATCCGGATGAAGCCAACCGCGGCAGGTTGGTTGAAAAGCTGTCATCACCCAGTGCCAGCCAGTGATTATCAAACTCCAGATCACCCTCCCGCACATAGTAGCGCTGGTCCACTGTAATCTCAGCCTGCTCGCTATCGCTTGCCAGCGTCAAGGTGTCGATAAAGTGTTCGGTGGCCACCGAGGCGGTAACGACGGGTCGTGACTCTGGATATGCCTGCGAAACAATACTGCCAAGCACGCCATCGACGGTTGTAAAATCCGCAACCAGATCGATCACCGGCAACTGCACACGCTCACGGGTTTCGGCCGAAATTTCAATGCCGTTGGACGGATCAGAATCGTGATCCAGGGTCTGCAGTAACCGAACCACATTGACGACACCCGAATCAAACGGATCATTGGTGCCAGCCAACTCAAGCGGTGTCACTGTCTCCGTCGCTACCACCGTGGGGAACTGCAGTCCCCCGATGCTGAAGGTAACACTCTCACCTTCTAAATATTCATAGGTGCCTTCGGCATCTGTGATTCCGGACAAGGTCTCGGTACTGTAGGCCAGACCAGAAACAGCGCTGTCCAGAAATACGCCCTGCCTGGCTTCACCACTGCCCCCACAACCGCTGGCGAGGACAAGACAACCCGAAACAGCCAACCAGCTACAATAGTTACTCATATACGCGCTCTTACGACCCGGATTTTCGTTCATTATCTTTGTAGCGGTCGAAACAAATTTAGATAAAGCACCTAACGCGTGCAAATTGCTCGATTTTTGTGTCAAATAGTTAATTATTTGTATCCTCCCGGTAGCTTTACCTGGCAGTTTTCCGACTGGCTGCGACTCGGCCGGTTTGTAAAATAGGTTTAACGCCGTTTTATCCAACAAACGATTACTCCATACGGAGTATCCGGGCCAAATCCCCCTCTTATGATCTACTTCCTCACTTCTGTGTTCTTATTGCTGATTACGCCGGGACCTGGCGTTCTTTCGACCGCGGGTGTCGGCGCTGCCTTCGGGCGGCAGGCTGGCCTGCGCTACCTCACCGGGCTGTTTATAGGCACCAACCTGGTGGCACTGGCGGTGGTCACCGGCGTCTCTGCAATCGTCTTTTCAATCCCATGGTTGCGACAATTGTTACTTATCGCCTCAGCACTGTACTTACTGACGTTAGCATTCCGGATTGCAACCTCAGGCTCTAAG
Organism: uncultured Granulosicoccaceae bacterium; assembly: GCA_938003855.1. Classification (GTDB taxonomy): domain Bacteria; phylum Pseudomonadota; class Gammaproteobacteria; order Granulosicoccales; family Granulosicoccaceae. The sequence goes on from CALKXD010000004.1 coordinate 10,709, forward strand.
ATCGCCTTTATCGATGCGCGCAAAGATCCCGGAGTCATCGACGGAATTCTGCTGCAGGTCATAAACCCGAAGGCTTATGTGGTCAACACCACACTTTTCTCCGGCTACGCCTTTATGGCCGACAGCCTGTTGCTCGAGACAATCACTAAATTTGTCATCATCAACGCCATCTGGATTCCGATACACCTGATGTGGCTGGCGGCTGGAATACACCTTAAGCGCCTTGCACTGACCGCCGGGACGCAGCGCGTAATCAATACCGTCATGGCACTGTCCATGTTGGTCGTGGTCGCGCTTGCATTGCTCTCCTACAGTCAGCCATCATAAGCGTCTTGAGGATCGGCCTTGCACTTACACTCACAAGCCATCACGCCAAACAGCCAGTCACACGACTGCACCCTACCGAGGAGCTATAACGTTGAATCGCCTTTGTGTATTCTGTGGATCAAGTTCAGGCGCTAACGACACCTATCTCAACGCGGCCGACGATCTCGGGCGAGCGATGACTGCCCGCGGGATTGATCTGGTCTATGGCGGAGCCAGCATCGGCGTAATGGGTGCGATCGCGGATTCCGTCCTCAAACACGGCGGTAAAGCCTACGGTGTAATACCCAGGCATTTGCAGCAGCATGAAATAAGTCACCAGGGCTTAACCGAGTTGCTGGTTGTCGCCGACATGCATGAACGCAAAGCCGCCATGGCCGATATGTCAGACGGCTTTGTCGCCTTGCCTGGCGGTATAGGCACGCTCGAAGAATTAATAGAAATATGCACCTGGCAGCAACTGGGGCTCCACAACAAGGCCACCGGCCTACTAAACATTAACCACTACTACGATAAGCTGGTGGAGTTTCTGGCACATACCGTGGAGGAGCAGTTCCTGCGGATTCAGCACTTCAACAACCTGCTGCACAGCGACAACGCCGACACCCTGCTCGGCACGATGCTGGACTTCAACGCTGATCCGCAAAAACACCTCAGCGACAAGCTCATTCTCCCTGATCGTTAAGCAAACAGAACGTTGAAAAAGCGACGACAAGCGCACGATCATTCCGCTGCCGTCCAATTGAACAAACCACAACCGAGACCGCCTCATGCAAGAAACCTGGTACGAGAACTCACCATTTCGACAGGTAAAGGACAGCGACGCTGAACAACAGTGGCGCGAAGCGGTGGAAAAAACACTCGGTGGACAGCCACTTGACGAGGCACTGACGTCTAAAACACTCGATGACATAACCATCAGCCCTCTGTATCAGCAACAGAATCCGACAACAGCACTGGCGAGCAGCCATGCACAATGGCGCATTGCGCAGACCTTTGCACCAGAACCGGCAGACAACACGGGCAACGGCACTCTCAATACCGACATACTGGATGCATTAGCCGGCGGCGTATCATCGATCGAGCTAAACCAGCCAGGCAATACCGTCGAGCAACTGGATCTGCTTCTTACGGGCGTCTTCCCGGAGATGATCCATCTGTCGCTTCCGCCGGCCGCCGACAACCTGGCCGATGCAGCGTTACTGGAAGGTCTGTGGCGCCAGCGCGGCCTTCCACTGGACTCAATCCGGGGAGCCTTCAATGCAGACCCGCTTGGCAGTCTTGCGCTCACCGGCAGATCCACCGATCAGCACTATGCAGCATCACTGAGTGACCTCGCGGCCCATACTCAACAACACCTACCGCAGGTGAGCAGCGTGTGTGTCGATACCAGCCCGTATCACAACGCCGGCGCGTCGGAGGCACAGGAACTGGGCTTTGCATTGGCCTCTGCGACCGAATACCTGCGTAGCCTGACCGCAGCCGGCATGGAGATCAACACTGCTGCCAACCAAATGGTGTTTCGGTACTCACTCGATAGCGATTTTTTTCTGTCGGTCGCAAAGATGCGTGCGGCACGACACTTGTGGCAGCAGGTGTTGACCCACTGTGGTGTCAGCGGGAGTGCGACGATTACACTCGACGCGCAATCGGGTATTCGTTGCCTAAGCGCGCGGGATCCCTGGGTAAATATACTGAGGGTGACTTCACAGGCATTTGCCGCGATGGTCGGCGGTGCCAACAGTTTTAACAGCGCCCCCTACGATATAAATCTAGAGAAGCAATCAAACCTGGGACGCAGGATTGCGCGCAACACCCAACTAATACTGACCGAAGAATCGCACATAGGCGCGGTATCAGATCCATTGCGTGGCTCCGGGTTTATTGAAGACCTGACACAGCAACTGTGCCACAAAGCCTGGGCAATTTTTCAGGACATAGAAAGCCGCAATGGTATGTGGGATACCCTGCAGACAGATTATATCGTCGACGCTGTCGGGCAAACCCGGGACACCCGGCGGCAAGCAGTCGCTCAGGGGAGAACAGCGATCATTGGCGTCACCGAGTACCCCGACACCGCTGAACAGGCATTCAGTTCAGTCGCGCAGGGTCAGCAACCGTCGACTGCTTCACAAGGCAACCGCAATGAAGCAAAACTGACGACACAAACAGAACGCGTTAATGCCCTGCTGAACGGCAGCAACCGACAGAACATTGATACCAGCCACCTCTATAACAACGCTGTGGCGCCGGCATTGACTGCGTTCAGAGATGCCGCTTTGTTCGAGAATATGCTAACCCGCTGCCAGCGCCATACAGCGGAAAACGCCACCGCGCCCACCGTCTTGCTGGTCACTCTAGGGAACGCATCCGACTTCACCGCAAGAACAACCTATTGCCGGAATTTTTTCGCAATCGCCGGCGTTAGCACCATCACCATTGCACTTGACGAGCTATCCGATCAGCACGTAAACAACACACCGATCACCGTGCTGTGCTCTTCAAATAAGCAATATGCCAACACAGCAACCGATGCCTGTAAAAAGATCTCGGCATACTCTGATTCAGAGATCTGGCTTGCTGGCAAGGCCGGAGAATTAGAGCATCAACTCATGGAGAATGGCATGACGCAGCAAATTCATACACAGTGCGACAAGGCTGAGTTGCTCAACCGTGCACTAGAACTACTGGCAGTCGCATAACATGAGCACCATCCCGAATTTCAGCACCATTAACTTTGAGCAATTAACAACCGATGACGCACCAGCGGCAGGCAGCCACCACAGCACTCCTGAACAAATAGATTTCCGCTCGCACTACACGGCGGCAGACAATGCCGGCTTGCCATTCACCGACACCTGGCCCGGTATCGCCCCATACGCACGCGGTCCTTATCCGTCGATGTATGTGAACCGCCCATGGACGGTGCGACAATACGCTGGCTTTTCCACCGCAAAAGAGAGCAATGCATTTTATCGCCGCAATCTGGCCGGCGGCCAGAAAGGCCTGTCGGTCGCGTTCGATCTGGCCACCCACCGTGGTTACGATTCCGACCACCCACGGGTGAAGAGCGACGTTGGTATGGCCGGAGTGGCTATTGATTCAATCATAGATATGCGCACTTTGTTCGACGGTATTCCGCTCGACAAAATGAGCGTCTCCATGACGATGAACGGTGCTGTGCTGCCGATCATGGCACTCTATATCGCCGCTGCTGAAGAACAGGGAGTCAGCGCTGCAGAGCTATCAGGCACTATCCAGAACGATATCCTCAAAGAGTTTATGGTTCGCAATACCTATATTTTCCCTCCGGAGCCATCAATGCGGGTGATTTCGGATATTTTTTCCTATACCTCCGAACACATGCCTCGCTTTAACAGCATTAGTATTTCCGGATACCACATGCAGGAAGCCGGAGCCACCGCCGATCTCGAACTCGCCTACACACTGGCGGATGGTGTTGAGTACTTGCGCGCAGGCATCGATGCCGGCCTCAACATTGATGCTTTCGCACCCCGGTTATCTTTTTTCTGGGCTATCGGCATGAACTTCTATATGGAGGTGGCCAAACTACGGGCGGCGCGGCTGTTGTGGTCACATCTGGTGTCACCATTCAATCCGCAAAACCCGAAATCATCCTGTCTTCGAACACACTGCCAGACCTCGGGCTGGAGCCTGACCGCACAGGACGTTTACAACAATGTCGTTCGCACTTGTGTCGAAGCCATGGCAGCAACTCAGGGTCACACCCAGTCATTGCACACCAATGCACTCGATGAAGCACTGGCCCTGCCAACGGATTTTTCGGCACGCATCGCCCGCAACACGCAGCTTTTTCTACAGCTCGAGAGTGGTACCTGCCGCAGTATAGATCCCTGGGGCGGCAGCTATTTTATTGAAACCCTTACCCATCAACTGGCCGACAAAGCCTGGCAACATATTCGAGAGATCGAAGCTTCCGGCGGAATGGCAAAAGCCATCGAAGCCGGTATCCCGAAGATGCGCATCGAAGAAGCCGCCGCACGCACTCAGGCACGTATAGATTCGGCAAGCCAAACCGTGGTCGGGGTAAACAAGTATCAACCCACACAAGAAGAAGCAATAGACGTCCTGAAAGTTGATAACTCGGCGGTACGCGAACAACAGATAGCACAACTGGCGCAACTGCGGCGGGAGCGCAATGAGGCGCAAACACAACAGGCCCTTCAGGCACTGGAAGATTGCGCTCGCAGCAACCAGGGCAACCTGCTGGAAAAATCTGTCGCCGCTGCACGTGCCTGCGCAACCGTCGGTGAAATGACCGACGCCCTTGAGCGTGTGTTCGGCAGGCACCAGGCCCAAATCACTGCAATCCGCGGCGTGTACAGCGACGAAATGAACAAAGGTGGCGTACCATTGGATAAACTCAAAACACTGATTGATCGATTCACCGAACAGGAAGGTCGCCGACCGCGGATACTTGTAGCGAAAATGGGCCAGGACGGCCATGACAGAGGACAAAAGGTCATTGCCAGCGCTTTTGCCGACCTCGGCTTTGACGTCGACATAGGTCCGCTGTTTCAAACACCGTCAGAAGTTGCCAGACAGGCCATTGAGAACGATGTACATATCATTGGTGCAAGTTCGCTGGCAGCAGGCCACCTGACCCTGATGCCTGACTTGCGCGAGGCACTGGCCGAACTCGGTCGCGAAGACATCCTGGTCGCGATCGGCGGCGTCATTCCCCCTTCTGATTTCGACGCACTCTATAACGCAGGTGCCGCGGCAATTTTCCCACCGGGCACGGTTATCAGTGAAGCCGCTGAATCCCTGCTGCACAAACTCTGCGAAAGCCTTGGCTTCAACGATGCGGCCTGAACAACCATCTGATATCCGCGGATTGACGGCCACAACATCTCAATGACACCGGTCCTCCCTAGACGACGACAGCTATCCACAGAGCAACTTGCCAACGGCGTGCTCACGGGTGACCGAGCCATTCTGGGTCGCGCTGTGACATTGGTGGAATCGAGCAACCGGGCGCATCAGCAGCAGGCGCAGCAACTGATTCAGCAACTGCTGCCACACTCCGGTGGATCAATACGCATTGGCCTGTCCGGTGTGCCGGGCGTGGGCAAAAGTACCTTTATCGAGAATTTTGGCAGCAATCTGATAAAGCTTCAGAAAAAGGTCGCAGTCCTTGCTGTTGATCCAACCAGCGAGCGCACCGGAGGCAGTATTCTGGGCGATAAAACACGCATGCAATCGCTCAGCGTGCAGCCAGATGCGTTCGTCCGGCCGTCACCGACTTCCGGCACCCTTGGTGGCGTCAACCGGGTCACCCGCGAGACTATCCTGCTGTGCGAGGCCGCGGGCTTTGATGTGGTGATCGTCGAAACTGTGGGTGTCGGACAGTCTGAAACCACCGTGGCCACCATGGTGGACTTCTTCCTGCTGTTGATGCTGCCCGGTGCCGGTGACGATCTACAAGGCATCAAACGTGGACTGATGGAGGTAGCGGACATGATCGTTATCAACAAATCCGATGGCGATAACCGCCACAGAGCCCAGGCCGCAAAAAACGACTACACCCATGCCATCCGAACACTGTTTCCAGCATCGAGCAACTGGCTGCCACCGGTTCTTACCTGCAGTGCAATCAACAATGAAGGCCTCGATGACGTGTGGCAGCAGGTACTCCGGCACCGGCAGATTTGCTGTGACAACGGGTCATTCACCAGTCACCGGCAGCAACAATCAATGGACTGGCTTAACAGCACCCTGCGTCACCGGCTGCTGAGTGATTTTCATGCCGATGAATCAGTCCGGCGCAAGCTCGTCGAGTTGCGTCAACAGGTCTCATCCGGGCAAATATCACCGGTGGCTGCCAGCGATCTGCTTATCGACTTATACCATCGCTCTGCGCCTTAGTGCATCAAAATCATTCCCAAAAAGAATCACTCTGATTTTCAGAATCACCATCCCTACTTACTAAGCACGAAAATATTGCGGCCAAAGTGACAAAATGTTATCCAGTTCATAAATTTGCTTGATCAGTGGACGCCAACCTGTATGACGAGAGTCATAAGGAGTGCCTACTGCACCGCCTGAAAAATGACATACTCGGGGAGAGATTTAATGAACAAGTTGCAAACGCTTGTCTTCGCCGCCCTGGTGGCGTTTACCGGTAACACCTCAATCGCCGATCAAAAAAACGATGATCTGCCAGACCTGTTCGGGCAACTTCAGCAAGCCAGTAGTCCGCAACAGGCGGTACTGATCGAAGCCGAAATCTGGAAAAAATGGTACGAGCGTGATGACTCCGCCGGCGGCGACAGCATGACCTCTGCGGTAGATGCGATGAGCACTGGTCGCTATACCATTGCACTTACTTTGTTAAATACCCTGGTGGAGCAACAACCCGACTTTGCAGAAGCCTGGAACCGGCGGGCAACCGTCCATTACTTACTCGGCGACTATACGCAATCGCTGTCGGATATCGAAAAAACTCTGACTCTGGAACCACGCCACTTCGGGGCTATTTCCGGCATCGGTCTAATAATGCTGCAAGCAGGTGAACCCGAAAAAGCACTGCACGCATTCGAGCGAGTGCTGCAAATTTCACCACAAAATATGGGTGCGGCAAAAAGCATCAAAGACCTTGAATCAAAACTCGGCGTGACCATCTAGCCGCCATAACCAAAAACGGCAGTGCAAATGCACTGCCGCTGCTTATTGTTCCGCGCTGATGCGTCGGTTTGCCGCTACCCTTTACCTCGCCACGGAATGGTTCGCCTGATCACCCAGCGCATGATCAGGTCAAAAAGCAGCCCGAGTAAACCCAGTAACAGAATAGTGACCCAGATAATCTCATAGTCACTTTGCTTGCGAGCCACATTCTCGACAAAGCCGATACCCGTCGTCCCGGCCAGCATTTCTGCAGCCACCAGCGTTCCCCAGCACACACCAATCGAAATCCGGATACCGGTTAAAATCTCTGGCAGCGAATTCGGCAGAATGACCTCACGAATAATCTGGCGTTTAGATGCGCCCAGAGAATGCGCAGCATGAATCTTTGACAGTTGCGTTCCGGTCGCGCCGGTACGAGCCGAAATTACCATAATCGCGAACGCCACCATGAACAGCAGAAATATTTTGCCATCATCCTGAATACCGAAGATGGTCAGGATCAACGGTGCCCAGGCCAACGGTGGTACTGGACGGTATAGCTCGATAAGCGGGTCAAAAAAGCCCTTCGCAAACCGCGACAGACCCATAAACAGCCCCAACGGCACACCAAGTAGAATGCCGCAAAATAACCCGGCCAGCACCCGCAGTATTGAATCCCAGATATGCCCCATCGGCATCGGAATACTGACCGACGGGAAATTTCCGGTAGCAATGTTCAGCACTTTGGTTTTCAGGTTTTCATCGATGGTGCCATCCGGCTTGTGACGCGGGTACTGACCCGGAACCAGATCAGCAATCCAGTCGGGGACCAGAAACCCCACCATTTCTGCCAACGGCTTAGGGTGATACCACAGCAAAGGAATGCCTTTGTAGCCTACGTCAGGATCGGAGATTTTTACCAGCGTTCCCAGAGTGTCAGACGGCTTGGGCAACCAGCGCCCTGACCCCTGCTCACTGCACGCCGTCGCGCCAGCGACAATAGTCCCGGAAGGCATGGCTATCGCATCGATCAGCTTTAAGGTTCCTTTCTGATTCGATACTTCCGCCTCGAACTTAATGACAGACGCTTCAACACCATCAAGCGCTTGCGGTGGAAAAACAGTTCCGTCGTCAACCCGCTTTAAGATCTTGTTGACTTGCTTGAGGTAATCATCGCGCGCGTCAATCTCATCGGCTGTCAGAGTCGTGTTGGTCTTCAGACCTTCACGCAGTGCTTTTATCTCTGTGTTGATCTCGACGATAGTCCTGTCGAAGGAATCACCGGTATTTTTAATTTTGATAAAGTCTTTGGCAATGACGGCCACCTCGCCGGATATCGCTTCGAATTTCCGACCGCGCGGGGTGTAGGGCTTATCAGGTATTTCCGTTGAAGACACACCCCAGCCAGGCTGCGCCAGGGCCTCAGCAAGTGCCGCCGGGTCTGGCTCTCCGGGGAAAGAGGCATCCGCCAGCCTGGCCGTGGCAGCATCCATACGCAGGGCGATATCATCAAGCTTCTCCCGGGTCTCATCCGAAAGGTGCTCCGGTGCTGCCAGCAGCAACAGCACGCTGCGAAGCTTCGCTACCGTGGCTCCGTACTCTGCTTTTTCAGCATCGCCAAAGGCGGCTTTGGATAAAGCACGGTCAAGCTGCTCGATCTGCAGCGAATCACGCGCCAGCAGTGAGGTGCCTTTGAGCAAGCGCGAGTCGATAGGAAACACCGATCGCATCGGGTTGATCGCGGTGTCCACTTTAGCCACCTGACACAGCTCGTTAGCCGCATCAGGGAAATAAGAGCGCGCTGCATCCCAGGAAAAATAAAACCAGACCAGCAATATACTGGACACGCCGGCAATCACCCAATGCCAGCCGCCGAGGGCGCGCTCCGGATTGCCAAACACTGCATCCGTCTTTTCTGTTCTTATCAGGCGCTGACCGAAAACGTACGACGCTATTAATCCCAAAGACAGGACAATAAAAATCACGCCAACGATGAAACCACGATGTTCCGCAATTGAACTAACCATTAGAGGGTTTTCCCCATGATTTCCTCTTCCATATTCCAGATCATGGAGAGTATTTCCTCGCGATTCTTTACAAACTCAGGGTGATTTTTAATGTCGCGCAGATCTTGATTCAAACCCCACTCCGCAAACGGTAGCCGATACTCTTTATGCAACCGCCCGGGCCGTGGCGCCATCACAAACAAGCGTTCTCCCAGCAGCAGCGCCTCCTCGACAGAGTGCGTGATTATCATGATAGTTTTGCCGGTCTCCTTCCAGATCTTCAGCACCAGGGATTGCATTTTTTCACGCGTCAGCGCATCGAGCGCACCCAGCGGTTCATCCATCAGGATCAGGTCGGGATCGTTTATCAGGCAGCGCGCCAGCGCCACCCGCTGCTGCATACCGCCGGAAAGCTGGTAAGTCGGAGTCGGTCCGAAGCCCTGCAAGCCGACGATCTCCAGCCATTCGTCAACTTTTCTGGCGGTGTCGGCTTTGTTGTGCTTTTTCATCCGCAACCCGAAATTGACATTTTCAGCGACCGTCAGCCACTCGAACAACGCGCCCTGCTGAAACACCATTCCGCGCTCAACTCCCGGACCGTCGATTTCGGCGTTGTTGAGCTCGATGCGACCACCGGTCGGGCGGATAAACCCGGCAATGATATTGAGCAGTGTTGTCTTGCCACAACCACTAGGGCCGAGCACCGACAGTAACTCGCCCTGCTTCAGTGTAAAGTTGACATTTTTCAAAGCGTGCACGGCCTCACCAGCCGGCGTTCTGAAAGTCATGTCGACGGATTCTGCTACCAGATCGCTCATAAATGACACACGTTAGGTTATTTTCGCTGCTGCCACCATACCACCGGGACTCTACCCGGGTCGGGTATGGCTGACTTTTATTAGACCGGCATTGACGTGATCAGCATGCATAACGCAACACGCGCTTCAACTGACGGAGCCTGCCTCCCCTATTCTCACACTATAGCTTGCCAGGCCGAACAAGCCTATCCACCAACAGTCGCAGAGCCTGCACATGACGTTTAGTGAACACAATATCAAGGCTTGTTTAACTAAATTGCCTGCGACCAGCACAGCGCAATAAAACTTTCGCCTTGCTCGGTTGCGCCCGACTACGCGCACGCCAGTCCAATTAGTCAGATCGACTAGTGCTGATGCCCCCCGGGGCCGTGGGCATGGCGATGGGAGACTTCATCCATGGTTGCCTCGCGTATTTGAAGAATTTCAACGTCAAACTCGAGACTCTTGCCAGCCAGCGGGTGATTGGTGTCGATATCCACATTAAAACGGCCAACTTTCACAACCGTTGCCCTGACCTTGCCGTTCCGCGTATTTACCGTAACGATCTGTCCCACGCGAGGTCGGGGCTCGTTAATCAAGTGCTTCAATGGCACACGCTGTACAGCCGCATCATTACGCGGTCCATAGGCATCCTCAGGCGGCAGAGCGACGGTAAATTTGTCGCCAATGCTGCGACCCAGCATGGCGTCTTCCAGGCCGGGTAATATTCCCCGATGTCCATGCAGGTAAAGCATGGGGTCACCGTTCGTTGAGTCCTCGGTGTAATCACCACCGACCTCACGCAGTTGATAGTGAAAGGAGACGACGGTGTTATTTTCAATTTTCATAGGCGGATCGTACTCGACAGGTCATAACGTCAACAATTGCGGGCTGGTACGCAAACCCGAAGTCTACCTTATGTTGTGAAATTTCCAGCTGACAAATACACTGGCCCTCTACGCTGACGCGCCACCTCCAGGCTTCCCGATGGAAAAAATCGCCGTTACATTTTGCCTGCTGGTCTTTGTGGCCGGTTACCTGGTCGTGGCATCGCGCCGAAGTTCGCTGCGCACGGCGGTACTGACTCTGACCACCAGCGCGTTAATGATAGCCTGTTCATTTTACCTGGCCATCAACGCAACCCGTTTTACAGCCGATAGTCTCGGGCCACTGCTCGCGGCCGGTGTGCTTGGTATCGTCGTGCTGTCGCTGATGGTTGGCATTAATACCGTGTTGACGCTACGTCCGCGTCGCCGCAGCCGCTAACCCTTCACCGCATCTGACCTGCACAGGTGCCACAGACACGCCAATGACGCTGCCGGCTCCCTGATCAGTTACTGCGGCCAACCACGCTGGCGCGCACAATACCCACACGGACATTTTTTGCGTATCTGGGATCAATTTTCAGCGGCAACTGCATCACCTTGGAGGTACCTGCCGCCAGCACCCCGTCAATCGGCCGATTAAACTCCCGCATCTGACCACTGCTGTCCGGATATATCACTTTGATTGCCATTCCTCCCAGATTGCGCGGTGTTTTATTTTGCACCTGTACTTGCACTGCTCCTGTACTCAGCACCTGGGCACGGGCGACAGCGTACTTGCCGGGGTTGGCAGGCAGGTCCAGATCGACCAGTGAACCGAGCGCTTCCTTGCCGGCCGGACTATCATGGCCGGCAGCCTTGGCATATTGCGCCACCGCCTCGTCACGGTTGCCCGACGCACGTGCAATGTTACCCAGCGCATTGTGCGCATTGGCGGTTGGCAGCAACTGCACACTCCTGGCCAGCGCTGTACGGGCGGTGGCGAAGTCGCGGGTTTTCTCACTTACCAGACCATGCTGTAGATGGTAATAAAAGAAATTGTCATTTCGCCGGATAGCATCTTTGTAATGCCGCCCGGCGGTAGGGAAGTTTTCGTTTAGAAATTCTATGTCACCCAGAAAAGAGTGGAAGTGTCCCTCTCTGGGCTCAATGGAGATTGCCTTTCGCACCAGAGAACGGGCTTGCTGGTAGTCTTCTTTCTCCAACGCTTTTTTGGCCTCGGCATAGGCATCATAGGCCGGTTGCGCACGACGCAGACCTGCCATCACCCGCTGATAGGTTTCACGGCCGATCTCCCCGCCGGCTGGCATCGAAGCGGCAATCTTGCGGTTGGTGGCGAGCCGCTCGGCTGACGGTGGGTGGCTGGCAAACAAGCCACTGAGAAAATCCTGTTTGCGCTTGCTGTCTTTCGAGAAGCCAAGAAATGTTTCCTGCAGATCGACAGCGCCCTGCGGGTCATAACCCGCTCTTGCCATGTACTCGATACCGTAGCGATCTGATTCACGCTCGGCATCGCGCCCATAGCGTGTATTTATCAGTTGAGCACCGACGTTCGCGCCCAATTGAGCCGCTTTGGAATAGTCTTTGCCGGCAGTGGCGATAGTTGCTGCCATCAATCCTCCCTGCAACAGCACGCCGCGCGTCATACCTTTTGCACCATGCTTTGCCGCAGCATGGACTATTTCATGACCCAGCACAGCAGCAAGCTCGGCCTCAGTGCTCATCTCGGTCAGCAGGCCGCGGTTGATCGCAATTTTCCCCCCGGGTAACGCCCAGGCATTCGGCACATCAGAATTGATAACATGAAACTCATACGGCAGCTTGCGATCGCTGACCGACGCGAGACGCTGTCCCACTTTATTTACGTATGCCTCGACTTGCGGGTCCGCGACATAGTCTCCACCCTGAGATTGGCGTCCGGGTGAATACTGTTGCTGCCCCACCTCAAGCTCCCACTTTTCACCAACAAAGCTGAGTTCTTTTTTTCCGGTTACGGGATTAGTCGCGCAGCCAGTGACACAGATTGCAGCCAGCAATGATGCCAACACACATTTTTTCATCCATCCACTCCAAGTCAGGCAGTAAGCCCTGATTATCGCATAACACTCTGACGTTGTGCTTTACCACCTCAGGCCAGCGAAACACACAACTTATAACCAGCCCGGCTCAGGCGCTTGCCAGACAGTCACCAGCCGTCGCATGCCGTGTTGCTATTCTGGCCCCTTAGATGCGGATAAATATCCCGAAAGCGCCTTAGGCAACAACGCCAGGCCGGGCGAATGATCCGATCATGATCAAAATTTACACACGGCAACACTGACTGGCGCTAATCCTGCTGAAGCATGGGGATTGATGCGTCGTCTGATGCGGCAGTCTCACTAAATAAAAAAACCAGGGTATTACCACTCGTGCTTTTTCATACAAGTACATTCTTTTTGTTTTTCGCGATATTTATCGCGCTGTACTTCGGCTTACACAAGTTTCTCACCGCTCAGAACTTGCTGGTACTTGTTGGCAGTTACATCTTCTATGCTGCCTGGGACGAACGTTTCCTGGTGCTGATAATGGCGTCAACGGCCACCGACTACATTGCCGGTCTGGGGGCTGCCGGCCGCCAGATATCACGTCGCGTGGCGCTGAAGACCGCCGCCTTTCTGCTGATCGGCAGCGGTGTGGCACTCGGTGCCACCATCGCCGAGTCATGGCAATTTTTCGCAGCAGTTGTGGTGTTCGTCGGCGCTGGCGCACTGGCACTTCGCCATGCCACCGGACTCGAGGAAGCTTCCCGCCGCAAATTCTGGATGACCATCAGTCTGATCGTCAATCTGGGGCTGCTGGCTGTATTCAAGTACTTCAATTTTTTCGCAGATTCACTGGCAACTCTCGCCAGCGGTGCCGGTCTGGAATTGACCTGGACGACGTTGTATATCGCACTGCCCGTGGGCATTAGTTTCTATACATTCCAGACCCTCAGCTACACCATCGATATCTACCGTGATCGTATGAAGCCCACCGAAAAGCTAATGGAGCTTGCGGCCTATATAGCGTTTTTTCCGCAGCTGGTTGCCGGTCCAATCGAGCGCGCCCGCAATCTGCTACCGCAGTTTTTCAAGAGACGGGAAATCACCTTCGAGCGCATCACCTCCGGTGCTATGTTGTTCGCGTGGGGGATGTACAAAAAAGCAGTGATCGCAGACAACCTGTCCATCATTGCCAATGACGCGTTCGCCAGCCCTGACACCATGACGTCAGCCGGCCTGTGGCTGGGACTGATCGCTTTTACCTTTCAGATCTACTGTGATTTTTCCGGCTACAGTGATATGGCACGAGGCATCGCCCGTATTATGGGCTTCGATCTCATGGTCAATTTCCGCCTCCCCTATTTTTCCCGCACGCCTTCTGAATTCTGGCGTGGCTGGCATATCAGCCTGTCAAGCTGGCTACGCGACTACCTGTATATCGGGCTAGGTGGCAATCGCGGCGGTGGATTACTGACGTACCGAAATCTGTTTCTAACCATGCTGCTGGGCGGGTTGTGGCACGGTGCCGCGTGGACCTTTGTTTTGTGGGGTGCTTATCAGGGTTCCGTTCTGGTTGTGTACCGCATCGCACACATCGACCAGTGGCTGGCCAGGCCTCTATCGCCGGTCTTTGAATTCACCCGCAGTGCGATCACCATGGCAATTTTCTTTTTTCTTACCATGATCGGCTGGCTGATCTTCCGGGCCAACGGGCTCGATAACCTGGCTACCTACTTTGACGGGTTATTCGCAATGCGCGCCCTTGGAGACACCGGATCCTTAACTACAGTCCTGAAATTTATTGTACCTCTGGTGATCGTGCAAATTTTACAAGCGCACTACAAAAAGCTGGAATTCCAGTTCGATGTCACACCATTCCTGCGTTATAACATGTACCTGTTTGTGTTGTTCTCCATCGTGGCTCTGACCTACCAGGGCGAAGTCGAATTTATATACTTTGATTTTTGATTGTGGATATATTTAAAAATACAACGTCCGGTCGTTTTCACTCTCCGGGCAAGATCGCACTGATATTGCTCTGCGCACCGATATATATCCTAATCTTCGGTGAAATCTTCATGCGGCTGTTTGCGGGCGTTGCATTGATGCCGCGCTACGTGACCGGCGGCGACGACGGAATTCGACGCAACATACCAAACTCGGCCTATAGCCAGACCTCACAGGAAGTTGATATTGAAATACGTGTCAATAGCCAGGGGCTCAGGGCGGATCGCGACTTTCCACTTCAAAAACCCGAGGGTACCTGCCGCATCGCAGTACTTGGCGACAGCTTTTTCATGGGCTACGAAGTTGATATCGAAAACAGTTTTTCCTACCTGCTGGAAAGCAAACTGGCGGACGCGAACCAACCGTGCGAAATTTTAAATTTCTCAGTAAGTGGTTTCGGTACCGCCGAGTACATTGTATCGATGGAATCCCGGGTATTGCCGTTTGATCCCGATCTGGTCATCTTCGAATTGCACCAGACTGATCTGCGCGAAAACGTGATCTCAAACCTGTTTACTCTGGATGATGGCCAGTTGGTGAGAACCGGTAACAACTACCTGCCAGCGATTGCTGTCAGAGACAAACTAATGCAGTACGCCATCTATCGCTGGCTGATTGAACACAGCCAACTCTATAGTGTGATTCGAGAGCATGCCGGCAAAACGGTAAAGCAACTGTTGCTGGTTAAAAATACGGTGAAAAATTATCTGTCCAATCCGTCAGGGGCAACCGGCAACAGCACCGACACCGCTCCTACGCAAAACAGCCCCGAAGACCTTCTGCACGCATTGCTCGAACGCGGCAGGCAACTCAGCAACGAAAACAACGCAGAGTTTTTGCTGGTCGACATTCCAAACGGGTTTGATCCACCGAACTATTACTCGGTGCTCGATATCGAAATGAAAGACTACGACCTGCCGGCAAATTTCCACCTGGCCTCACCAATGAACGTGTTCACCAGGCCCGAAAACAGCAAAAAGAAATATTACTACCAGAAAGGACATTTGCATCTGAGCATAGAGGGTAATCGCGTGGTGGCTGATGTTGCTGCACAGGCAATTCTCTCAAAATCATTGCTGGCAGTAACAGGCGCAGACCATAGCGACGTCGAACGCGCCTCAACTGAAGACTGAATCAGCGCGCGGCTGCCCCGCTGCTTTTCACCCTGACGGACAGTAACAAACTCCGAGAAACCAGGGTGATGGGCAATCAATCCCGGCCGGGTCAACCTAGGTGCTGGGGCATGTGGCTCAGAGCAACCTCACTGTTTTCTGAGAGTACAGGACGATCTCTCCCGCCGATGCCTATTCACTCGGTACTTTACGAGAGCACCGCAAAAACAAAGAGGCGCGCCTCCTGCGCCTTTGTTGCATCCAATGCAACAACCCCGACATCCCTGTCAGGCCCCCTCTCTGTGCCCTCCCTGGCCATCCCCTTCCATGAGAATGACGTCTCCCTGCACTAGTGATATCGGTCACAAAAGCGCGTTGTTTAGCTTTTAATGGAACAGAGACCCGCAAGCAGGACTACCACGCTCAGAGAATTCCCACAGCTCGCATCTGCCCGGTGCCACCTCGGATTGCTTACCCGGTAGCTTATTTGTCATGGAAGGCGTCATGACAGCCACTTAGAAACCAAAGACTCTCGCGTATACTAAGCACCTCGCTAACCCACGAGCCGGCTTGAACATGCGAAACTTCATTGCTGTGTGTGCTGTACTGCTGTTCTGCTGTAAACCATCCGCTGCTGATTT
The DNA here is from genome assembly GCA_938003855.1 of uncultured Granulosicoccaceae bacterium. Taxonomy (GTDB): domain Bacteria; phylum Pseudomonadota; class Gammaproteobacteria; order Granulosicoccales; family Granulosicoccaceae. The sequence goes on from CALKXD010000004.1 coordinate 27,089, forward strand.
TCCGGCACAGGCGTCTATTTATCTGCAGCCAGCAGACGGTGATGAGATCAATATCGGGCGGGTAGTATTCTCACCAAGCGGCAGTAGCTCATCTGCATTTGCTGTCACACTCAATAACGATGTTTTCACCGATCACTTTCTATCGATGAGACCGTTCCGGTGCCTGCAAGGAGATACAGAATGGTTCTGCTACCTCGAGTACCCGTATGAGTTGCGCGGCATTGTCACCCCTGACGATCTAACTGACCTCGAGTACCAACTGCTGTTTATCCGCAAAACGCCGTCTGAATTCGGCATCGACGCATGGAACGGCCTGTACTACAAACTGGTGCTTGAGGACGACGCCACTCTCACCGGACAACTGCTCGAAGGCGATCTCAACTCACTGCAAAGTCCGCCCGCTGAAAAATACGACAGGCCGGTTGATCTCGAAGAGTTCATTCCAGCCAGTAAAAGCAAGCGCCTTTTTCCAACACTTAAAATCAGATAGCTGGCACTACCCCAAATGGGGTATGTCTAGTGTCCAGCCGTCAAGACAATGGTTAAGATTCAGCAACAATAAAATCCGTCTCTGAACAGCACC
>CALKXD010000005.1 GCA_938003855.1 uncultured Granulosicoccaceae bacterium
TTACCATCATTGTGACAACGCTATCAATTGATAAATTGAATTAAAATTGTTGCGTAAAGCATTAAATTATATAGGGATTTTTTCATAAAGATATTCCCCAAAGAGCCGATTCCAAACAAAGGAGTTTTTACAACCAAACCATCAGGCTGTACCAATTGAGTAAAAATCTCAATAATAAACAGGAAGTTAAGCCGAAAGCAGTGGTCGAGTCTCTCGAACCGAGAATACTATTCTCGGCCGATATACTTCCGCCAACTGCAGATGTTTGGGAAAGTGTGCCTGCAACAGACGCGGAAAATTACCTGCCATCGCTGGTGGTACCGTCACCGATGTTCCCTGTCCATTTGCTGGCTCAACCAGGCCATGTTGCCATATCGCAGACCGCTGAGGACACCGCACAGCCAGAGCGCGACAACTTTACAACACCACCGGTGCCAGTTTCGCAAATAACCGACCCACTATCTTCCGGTTCGGCATCTGCGGAAAAATCTGCATCAACCGTCGAGAACTTCCCCGCGCACGAAGGCGTCGCTATTGCTGCGACCACGCCACAGTCGCCGGACACAAGTGACCACGACGGGACCAATCAAACTTCGATCGGTCAATCAGCACAGATACAGCAATCCGTTCAACCAAAGAACATCGAACCGGAGGGCCGCCGGGTAACGCCCGCTGATCCGGCGACATCACTGGCGACACCTGTGATCGCCGTGAGCGCCACTTCAAACACGAGCGCTATCAGCACCGAGACTGCAGACCCGGAGCCCGAAACATCCGTTAAGGAAAATCCTCCTCAGGACGCCGCTGCCGACAGCACCTCTGACAAGCAAGCGCGCTATGAACTTATCTTTATTGACGCCGACGTTCCGGACTATCAGGCATTTGTACAAGACATTACCGCCTATAACGCAGGCAGAGCCAGTTACCAGATTATTATCATCGACTCTACAGAGGACGGCATTGATGTTGTCAGCAACACCCTCGCGGCGCAGCGTGATATCGATGCGATACATATAATCTCGCACGGCAGTGACGGCAACATCGCGCTGGGCAACACCACTTTCAACCAAAGCTCGCTCAACAACAGAATGCTCGAGATCGCAAGCTGGAGCAACGCCCTTGGGCCTGATGCTGATCTGCTGATCTACGGATGTGATGTGGCAGGCACAGCCACGGGCGTGGCTTTCACGCAGTCACTGGCAGATATCACCGGTGCCGATGTCGGCGCCAGTGATGACCTGACCGGACACCAGAGCAACGATGGTGACTGGGACATTGAAGTTGTCACAGGGACAATCTCGACCACCCTGCCGTTTTCAGAACTATTCCAGCAAGACTACACCGCCACATTGCTCGCACCGGGCCCTGATGTCGACCTTCCAGGCCCGCAATCCACCGCTGAAAATACCGCAATTATATTTTCCGCAGCAAACAACAATTTAATTTCAATCACCGACGACCCCGGCGAAGCACTGGAGGTAACACTGAGCACCTCCAACGGGCTGCTGTCTCTCAGCGGTGTCACCGGTCTGGTTTTCACCAACGGTGATGGAACTGTTGATGCCACCATGACTTTCAGCGGCACTGTCGAGGACATCAATACCGCCCTGTCCGCACTAACGTTAACGCCGGCAAACAGCTACAACGGAGAGGCGGTCATCTCAATGATGGCGACGGACACCGCACTCAGCGACAGCCACCAGGGATCTGTACTTGTACATATCGGCAGTGACATCATCACCACAGATGGCTCGAACGCGGGGCTAACCCTGAACAACGACGGCGGCATAAACAATTACCTGTTAGCCGACGACGGTGATGCCCTCTTGGGAGGACGCGATACATTCAGCTATGAGGTGCAATTTGCAGCGACAGACAACACGATAGAGCAAACGCTGATTGCCTATGAAACGCTGGATGCGCCGCTGAATTCAAACGCCTTCAGTATCTCTATTAATTCTGATCAAACACTAAAAGTACTGCTGCAGGGATCCGCGCTGTCGTTAAGTAGTATCAACTACCACTCACTGCTTGATGGAGACAGTCATGCGGTTGCATTCACCTGGGACAACACCAGCGGCGACTACAATCTATATATCGATGGCAGTCTAACCGAATCAGGCAGTGGCCTTGCCACCGGTGTCACCACTGCCAACAACGGGGTACTGCTCATCGGGCAGGAAACTGATGGTAATCTGGCCAACTTCGACAGTAGCCAGCAATTCAAAGGCACCATCTATAATACACGTCTGTTTGACGACGTCAGAAGTAGCACCGAAATCCTGTCAAGTTACCGGGACACGCTACGCTACAATGAATCCGGCCTCATTGCCCAATGGGACTTCAACCGTATCTCGGTTGACGGCATTGTCACGGATTCAGTCAGCGGAAATAATCTCACGCTTCAATCTGTCGCTGATCCGACTTTTTCACACAGTAACGCCGAGCTCACCCTACACGTTGACGAAAACGCTACTAACGGATCGGTGATAGGTACGGTAACTGGCATTGATTTCGATAGACAGGCACGCATAGATGCGCTCCTTGCGGGCGATTCTGACCTTCGCTACAGCGCCACGACAGACAAGTTTTATAAGCCGGTTCTCACTGCTGTCAGTTGGGCGGCAGCACAAACAGCAGCTACTAGCACCGCACTGGATGGTGTCACAGGGCAACTGGCAACTATTCATACCGCATCGGAAAACGCCGCTGTTGCACAGATCGCGACTGATGTCACCAGTGATCTATGGATCGGCGCGAGTGATTCGGCCACCGAAGGAAATATACTTTGGTACACGGGTAACACCGCTGACAGTCAGATATGGCAAGGCGATGGAACAACCGGGTACGCCATTGGTAACGCATACAATAATTTCAGCGCCGGCGAGCCCGACGATACAGAGTCCGATAGAGACTTTATTCAGTTTGACTACCTGCAAAGCCCGGGGCACTGGGACGCAGAGCTTTCTACCGAGAATTCCGCCTACCTGATTGAATGGAATGCAAAGGCAGTACTGGATGCCACCCAACTTCTGAGTTACTCGATACCCACGCAAACCGTAGCCGGGACATTCACCATTGATGCCTCCGGCGCTATCACCGTGGCAAAAGGCGAGCAACTCGATTTCGAAACGACGGCCTCCCACAGCCTGACAATTCGAACAACGGATGTCGACAGCAATACTTACGATAAAGTACTGACTGTTATCGTTAACAACATTGCAGAGGACAGTTCCTCGCTTGAAATCTCTTCCGGAATTACACTCAATTCCGACACTGATCCCGGCGGGTACCTCTACACCACAGACGGCGGTTCTATATTAGGGTCACGCGACGCCTTTACCATCGAAGTAAACTTCAGTATTGACCGGATAGAAACACTCGCAACAGTCCTGTCATTCGCGACCCCAGGCAATGCTAATGAGGTACTTCTCTCGATAGAACCTGATGGCAGGGTCGCCGCTAATTTCCTGGGCGGATACATTACGGCTAACCTCTACCCAGAGTTGCTCGATGGCAAGGCACATCAGATAGCAGTAACCTGGGACAACACCGCAGGAAGAGTGACCTTCCACATCGACGGTGAATTGGTCCACGAAAACACCGGTTTTCACACAGGCGATACCACAGATCCTGCAGGTACACTTGTCTTAGGTCAGGAACAAGACGTCGTTAGTGGTGGTTTCAGAACAGATCAGGCATTGCAAGGCACTCTGTATGACGTGCGCATCTGGGATCATGCGCTGAGCAAGGTAGAAATCCAAACGCATCACCAGTTGAAGATCAATCCTGCCAGCCTTCCTGCCGGCCTGGTTGCAAACTGGCAGATGTCCGGGTTCAACTCATCCGATGAAGTGATCAACGAGGTGGGCGCACTAAATCTCAGTGTTGGCAATATCTATTTTCCGGTGCCCGTTACCGACTGGAGCAACGCGAGCACTGGTGTCAGTGTCAGTGGATCAACCATAACGTTCACGGATGATTCTGCGTCCACTGCCGGTTTCGACTCTCAGATTAACTCTGCAACGCTCCCATCAATGGGTTTTACAGACGATTATACCGTCAGATTTACGGTTGACAGCCTGAGCACGCAGGCCTACGCCATCGGCCTGTCTGAAACTGAATCAGACGCCACAGAAACCGATGTCGAGCAAGCGATGGTTTTTGATCAGGGTTTAGGTAGTGATGTTCAGGTACGAGTGAACGGTGTAACGGTGGGCACCTACAGCGTCGGCTACACCGACGGTGACAAGTTTTCTTTTCATGTCGATGGCACTGACATCCACTACCAGCACAATGGTGTCACTTTCTACACCGCATCCGGGGTAACTGCTTCAGCAGGCTGGTACATCGACACCAGTTTCTATGGACAGGCTGCAGGGCCGTATTCGAATCAGCCAGATTATTCAATCTCCAGCATTGAAGCCTTCAATGGCAACAAGCCACAAGCGATCATTCCAATACCGGAGCAAGAGCTATCCATCGCTGAAAACAGTAAAAACGGAACTTCCATTGGCTTTCTGTTTCCGCAAGCCACTTACCGTAATAACCTGATCAATGACAGCCAATTCACAGAAGCCGGTCTGGTAGCAGGAACGTCATCCAGTTACGCAGCGACTACAACGTTCGGTGGCTGGACGGTCGTTGACGGCACCGTTAACCTGGACGCGGGCTTTTGGTTCGGAGCGTCGCCGCTTGGTGGAAACACTCTCGATTTGAACGACGGAACGCCTGGCACCATCACGCAGACAATAGCAACCGAGATTGGCGCAGAATACCGCATCAATTTTGAGATGAGCGCAAACGCGTACGGTGGCGACGCACTCAAGGAGCTTCGTGTCAGCGCCAATGGGTCAAGTGAGGACTTCTTTTATGAGTCCGGGGCCGACTGGTCCGCATCAAATATGCTATGGCAGCCGAAGTCATTTTCGTTTATCGCCGATTCAACAAATACCACCCTGCAATTTCAATCGCTGGAGAGTTCTTCCTCCGGTGCCGTGATCGCCGATGTGCACGTTACCCGGGTATCCGAAGCGATCGCTTCTATTCTGCACGACAACACCGATCTGCACTACAACGCAGCGACGCAGAAATTTTACCAGATAAATTCCAGTCCGGTAAACCGGGGCGCTGCGCAAATCGCTGCTACAGGAACCGAACTTCACGATGTGCCTGGAAAACTGGCCTCTATAAAATCGGCCTCCGAAAATCTGTACCTGCAGCAACTGCTACTGGATAGTAGCGCTGCGCAGGCCTGGATTGGCGGCTCAGATGTGGCAACAGAAGGGACCTGGATCTGGCATAGCGACGCCGATGAGGTTTTTCACACCGCTGGCGCAGCGGTCGATGGGGCTTACAGTAACTTTTCCCCCACAAATCCAAGCAATCTGGCCGGACTTGAACACGTTCTAGATATCGATGCACAAAGCGGCCTTTGGAACGATCTCGATGGTTCCGCGCACACCCGATCCTATATTACTGAGTGGAGCGTGACCGAAGTACTTGGCAATTATACATTTAGTCTCACCGACTCCGCCGGTGGGCGCTTTGCACTCGATGCGGATACCGGTGAGATCACTGTTGCCGATACCTCACTTGTAGACTTTGAAGCAAGCTCATCGCAGCCGATCAGCATCGATGTGACTAACGCGGGTGGCATCACAAGCAATGACACCACTACCGTTGAAATCACTAATGTCACACCGGAGCTACAACATAGCCTGCCGCTTTTGCAACTGGAAGATGAAGACACACCAATCATCTTCAACATTGCCAATGGCAATGCCATTAGTATCAGCAACGACAATCCCTCCGATCAGGTCGTGCAGGTCACACTGGAAGTTGGGAGCGGGACCCTGGCGCTGGCAAACCTGACCGGTCTTGCCATCGTCAATGGCAGTAATAACAGCGCATCAGTCACTGTATCGGGCACTGAAAGCGCTGTTAACAGCGCCTTGGATGGCCTTAGCTACACGCCAGATACTTCATACAACGGCCCGGACACACTCGACATAACAACAGCCGTTGACGCCGGACTGGAGGGTCACTACACATTTAACGACTCCACCGCCGACGACAGCTCTATCGGCAGTACGGAGGATGGCTTACTGGTCAATGACGCCGTCATTGTCACTGATACCATTCGCGGGCAGGTATTGAATCTTGATGGTAATCGGGACTACATCGAGATTAATTCAACCTACAGCTCAGCTTCCTCGGTAACGCTGGCGGCCTGGGTTAATCTGTCAGATGGCGCTACCGATGCTGAAGTGATTAGCCTGGCCGACGATGTATCACTTCGTCTGGACGAGACAGCCAATGGCCTGGCATTCACCTCCAATGGCACAACACTTCTGAGCGTGCCAGCCATCACTTTGGCTGGCAGCGGGTGGAATCACGTGGCCCTGACTTTGGACTCCACCTCCACCACCGCCAGGCTTTACCTGAACGGCCTCGAAGTCGGGTCGTCTTCATCAGTACCCGCGATTACTGTCAATCCGGCCGGCAACACAGTTATCGGGGCGCACGGTGACGGTCAAACAACACTTGACTTTAACGGGCAAATTGATGCCGCGCGAATCTATAACCGTGCACTTGGCGCAGACGAAATCTCAATACTCGCCAACGAGCCTGCCAGTATTAACGACCTCATTCCCATAACCATCTCAGCGGTAAATGATCCACCGGAGCTCACTCAGCCGGAACTGGTCACCAACGGCACCTTTGACAGCAGCATCGCCAACTGGGCAACCACTGGCACCGTCGGCTTAACAACAAATAGTCTTCGCTTTGGTTCTGGAAACGCTGTTGGACCACATACCGCTACCCAGACAATAGCAACCGCACCAGGCAGCGCCTACGAACTGGTCTTTGACTACCGCGATGATAACGTTATCCTCGACCAATCGCTTCAGGTTACCATTGCCGGCGCTGGCAACCTGCTGACAACAGCACATATTGTCACTGAGGCGGGTGACAGTTTTACACGGTATTCCTATGCATTCACCGCCGATTCAAGTTCAGCAACTATCGTCTTCACCGACACGTCAGATACCGCCGGCGTGTCTGATGGCTCAACCAGTGTCGATGGTTACATAGACAACATCTCTGTTCGGTATCAATCAGGAGTCATGGGCACTGCCAGCTACACTGAAGACGGACCCGCCGTCCTGCTCGACCCCAACCTGACTATCTTCGATCAGGAACTCAGCAGCACAGACAACTTCGGCGGGGCCACCGTCAATCTTGCTCGCGCTGGCGGATCAAGTACTAACGATGTTTTCAGCGCCACCGGAAACCTCGATTTCAATGCCGGTACCCTGGAACTATCTTCGGTTACTGTCGGCAGTTACACACAGGTCGGCGGCACACTGAACCTGACTTTTGACAGTGGCGTAAACGGCGCTCAGGTTAATGAAGTGCTGCAGTTGATTGCCTATGAAAACAGCAGCCACAACCCCGACGCCACTGTAGAAATTGACTGGACCTTCAACGACGGAAATATCGCCGCACAAGGCAGTGGTGGATCACTGAACGACACTGGCAGCACCACAGTCAGCATCACTGGAGTAAACGATGCCCCGACACAGACTTCAATCGAAGCACCAGCAATTGCCTACAACGAAAACGACGGTGCCGTGGCGGTCACATCAGCCATCGCTTTAACCGACCCTGACGATACAGACCTGGAATCGGCCATTGTCGCCATTAGCGGTAACTTCGCCACCGCCGAAGACGTTCTCGCCTTTGCCGACACCGCCAACATCACCGGCAGCTGGAACGCCGGTACCGGAATACTGACCTTAAGCGGCACTGACTCCAAATCCGCCTATCAGGCTGCTCTCAGAGCAGTGACCTACGAAAACACCAGCGATGACCCGGATACGCTGAGCCGTACTGTTACCTTCACCGTCAATGACGGTGACACTGACTCTACCGCCGTTACTCGCACTATTGATATCACTGCCGCCAACGATGCACCCGTCCAGGCATCCATAGAATCCGCTGCACTTGCCTACGACGAAAACGACGGTGCCGTGGCGGTCACATCAGCCATCGCTTTAACCGACCCTGACGATACAGACCTGGAATTGGCCATTGTCGCCATAAGCGGTAACTTCGCCACCACCGAAGACGTTCTCGCCTTTGCCGACACGGCCAACATCACCGGCAGCTGGAACGCCGGCAGCGGAACACTGACCTTAAGCGGCACTGACACCAAAGCCGCCTATCAGGCTGCTCTCAGAGCAGTGACCTACGAAAACATCAGCGATGACCCGGACACGCTGAGCCGCACTGTTACCTTCACCGTCAATGACGGTGACACTGACTCTACCGCCGTTACTCGCACTATTGATATCACTGCCGCCAACGATGTGCCTGTTCAGGCATCCATCGAGGCCGGCGCGCTGACTTACAGCGAAAATGACGGCGCTGTCGCTGTCACATCAACACTGGCACTGACAGACATCGACGAT
>CALKXD010000006.1 GCA_938003855.1 uncultured Granulosicoccaceae bacterium
AGTAGGCAGTTTCGTATTCAACTGATTGCTAAATAATCATCCAGACGCAGTTGTAGCAAGCAGGTAAAAACTGGCAACCACCGGTGGCGCTCGTCCAAAACGATCACTCGATGCCCGACCAAAACTATTCACTGGAATGCAAAGCCTCTATATATGAAACTTATCGACAGAATTGATGCCGTAACTGGTGGCTGTGGCAACAGTGCTTCATAGAAGTGATAAAACTAAGGCGATTCTGGCAGAAGACGAAATACCCATACCCCGTGCTAAGCTACACAATGACTACGCGATAGATAAGACAGTATACGACAATACCAGGTAAGCATTAGGGACTTCGAAAACTGCATCTATGGGTGGTTGTACCTATTCCCGCAGGAGTTTCGGTTGGTTCGCAAATGATCTCATACCGACGCGTTGAACAGTTTTGGTTAGTCTTCCCGAATGGCGGGGTAGGAGACACATCGATAGAATAGAATCTGGTAAGACGGTACCCGGACTGAAGTAACACGCACCGACCTTCGCACTGATGGCATAACCGGTGTGACGCGCATCACACTTTTGTCTGCCCTCTAGAATCTCTCGCAAGACTGATTATTTATTATTGCCGGTTGGTAAGGGAATTCATCACTGCTGCCTTAAGCCTGAGATAAGAAACCGGCCATAGGCTTATCCCTGAACCAACAGGGAGCCGCAAATTGAACCACAAAACGCGTATTGAAAAAACCGATAGTCCAACGGTGTTTTTACATTGGGCTTTGTTTATTACTCTGGTAGTCAGTCTGATTACCGGGTTGCGTATATCCAGCGACGCTAAAGATGCAGTCTGGTCCCGACTGCTTGATCCGGTGTTGCTGCAAGGCGCTGTGATTAAGTGGCATGTGTGGGCCGCTCTGGCGTTGACGGTGATCAGCATTGCCTACGTAATGTACTTATTGTCGGCACATCTGAGTTCCCGCGTAAAGCTCGATGCTGTGAGGGTCTCGCAATTGGGTGCTGCGGATCGGGCGTCGCGCTGGAGGTCGATTAACATTGTGTTGTACTGGTGTGCTTTTGTCCTTCTGCTGACCGCGGCGATTACCGGCGTCAGTGTTTATTTTATGCCGGGCTTCACGCCCTATAACGCAACGCTTGTGATTCATCGTGTTGTTGCCTGGTTGCTGATTGCCTATGTTGTGCTGCATGTGCTGGCGCAACTCGGTTTGGGTGGGTTCAGGCAGCTTTTAAAGATTCTTAACCCGCGTATGGCTTATACCAGTGCGGCGTTGGGTGCGCTGGTGGTTGCAGGAGCGGTTGGCGCAACAATGGTTGTGCTTGATCGCAACGCCGTCAAAACCCTGCAGATAAAGCATGTGACAACGGCACCGTTAATAGACGGTGACATGGGGGATGTTGTGTGGGCCAAAGCAAAGACAATGCAGATTCTGACGACGACCGGACAGAACCAGGACCATCAGGAAACCCAGGTCAGTGTGAAACTGCTGCACGATGGTGAATACCTTTACGGGCGTTTTGAATGGCCGGATCAGACCCGCAGTCAGAAGCATCTGCCGCTGCAGAAAACCGCTGACGGATGGCGGGTGGTGCAGTCGGAGTTTGGCCGCAAGGATGAAGACCGCTACTACGAGGACAAGTTTGGCGTCATGCTGTCTTACTCGGCAGAAATAGGCGGAGGTGGCAGTACTCAGCTTGGCTCAAAGCCGCTTGATGATAAACCCGCGCCGTCGGGCGGACGTGGGTTGCATTATACCACCGACAATAGTCTGGTGGATGTGTGGCACTGGAAGTCGGTGCGCACCGGTTCCAGTGACATGAATCAGATTGACGATAATTTCTTCGGTCCGCCACTGGAGCCTAAGAGTGGCCGCTACACCGGTGGCTATAGCAAAGATCCAAAGTCCGCGGGTGGTTTTTCGATGAACTGGGAGAAGTACTCCGATGATCTGGTGATCCCCAAACGGTTGCCAAAAAATACGTATATGCTGGATAAACTCGGCCGTCTTAACCTCGACCCGCTAGCCAGTGATGATGGTCAGTTCTGGATGATGATGGAGGACACGGTGCCGTACTCGGAGGCACTGGATACGTATCCGGTGGGTACGGTGTTGCCGTCTGTGCTGCTGGATGGACCCTTTGTAGGAGATCGCGGCGATGTGTCAGCCTTTTCCGAGTGGCGCGAGGGACAGTGGCGTATGGAAGTCAGGCGCAAGCTGGATACCGGCTCTGAGTTCGATATACCACTGCGCAATGATGACAAGCCGGTTTACCTGTGGGTGGCGGTGTTTGATCACAGCCAGACACGTCATAGTCGGCACCTGCATCCCGTGCAACTGGTGCTTGATTAGCTCGACTCAGACACATGACCATCTACTGAAAACAGCTTCGATCTATAACCACAGGCATCGCCGCCCGGGTCTGAATCAACCGGCGCTGCTGGCCGGGCGGGCAATGCGGTGTCTGTGGTCGCGGGTCCGGAACAGGTGAATCACAATGACAATAATCAAAATTAATCAGTGGGCAGAACCGCTGATACATCACAAGGGTACGCTGCTGGAGCAGGCATTGCGCCGTGGCGTGCCATACCCGCATCAGTGTCGCAGCGGTGAGTGCGGTCAATGTAAAACCCGCTTGATCAGCGGATCGGTCAGGCAAATGCCTTGTCTGGATATAGCGCTGAGCGATAATGAACGACAGGACAACCTTATACTGGCTTGCCGGTCAACGCCTGTCACTGATGTTGAAGTCAGTTGGCTTGACGAGGCAGATGTCGATGAAACGTCAGCCGCTGAAATTCCGGTCGAGGTGCGCTCGGTGAAGCGTGAAGGGCGGGTTTGCCGATTGGTCGTCGCGCTGCTGGCAGATCCGTCTGCCATGGTATTTAAACCGGGGCAGTATGTGAATTTTGTACTTCCGGGTTTGCCCGTCCGGCCGTATTCCATGGCATCTGTCAGCGGGTCAGCTACGTTGGAGTTTCATATAGAGCACCAGGACAATGGCTTTGTCAGCGACTACATAGCGCGCTATCTGCACGCCGGTGATCGCTTTTCTGTGCGAGGGCCGTTTGGTGATGCCTACCTTCGCCCAGAAGAGAAAGGTCCACTGGTTGCTATTGCGGCGGGAACCGGCCTGGCGCCGTTGGTGTCAATCATCAGAAGCGCGATTATCACCACGCCGGAAAGACGCTTGACACTGATTTACGCCGAGCGTGAAAAGCGCCACCAGTATTATCTGGAAGAGCTCCAGCGTTTGGCGGCAAACACACCGATACTGAATGTGCAATTAGTGGTATCGGCCGACCCGCCATTAAGTACGTTGCACAATGACTCGATTACCCAGTGTCTTAACCAGCTGTCGTACAGTCTGCAAGACGCTTCGGTATATATTGCAGGGTCACCGGTCATGGTAGAGTCGGTAGCCAAAACGGTTAAATTGCTGGGGGCAGATCAGCACCGGATCAGGGCTGATGCATTTTCCAGAGCAGCAGTGCAGGGGGATCAGCGAGTATCACTGGTGGCAAGGCTCGGTCGTTTGCTGCGTACCAGATGAATTTTGTACCGTGAACAAGCGCACCCCGTTACGTTGCTGGCGGGGCGCGGCCTACGCACACCTGCCGTGTGCTTCAGGCGGCTTTGTTCGTCTGCTCGTCGATAAGCAAGTCCGGCATTGGAAAGGGTTTGTTGACGTAGTAGCCCTGTGCATAGTCGACTGATAGCTCGGCCAGCGTTTTCATGATCTCGCGGGTCTCGACAAACTCGGCGATGGTTTTGATGCCCAGTGCCTTGCCCACGTTATTAATTGACCGCACCATTTCCAGGTCTATCGGGTCTTTGGTAATGTCTTTGACAAACTGACCGTCGATTTTGAGGTAGTCAACCTGCAGATTTTTAAGATAACCAAACGAACTGACACCGGAGCCGAAGTCATCAAGCGCAATACTGCACCCTGTTTCGCGCAGGTAGCCGATCAACTGCTGTGCCTGCGACAGGTTACTGATGACTGCCGTCTCGGTGAGTTCGAAGCAGATTGTCTGCGGGGCGACGTTGAACTCTTTCAGTTTCTCTTCGATATAGGATGGCAGCGTTGCGTCGACGGCGCTTTGACCGGACAGATTGATGCTGAAATGATGATTTGCGACCGGTGTGTTGCGAAAACCGGCTATCTGCTGGAAGGCGTTATGAATCACCCATCTATCGATGTCGCGCATCATCTCGTAGCGTTCGGCGGCAAGTATAAATTTAAACGGGGTACTGACCTGTCCATTGTCACCGGGTACGCGCAGCAGGCATTCGTAGTGCGTGGGAGTGAAGGTATCCAGGTTGGAAGTGGAGGCAATTGCCTGCACATAAATTAGAAAACGGTCTTCTTTTAACGCGGTTTGCAGGATCGGCAGATAATGCATCTCCCCCTGACGTTGTTGGGTGTCTTTATTATCCGGATCGTAGATGTGTAGATTATTGCGGCCGGAGTCCTTGGCGGCATAACAGGCAAGATCGACCTCACTTAATACATCATTCATGGTGAGATGTGTGTCGCGGATGTGTGTCATGCCAATGCAGGCTCGCACGGAGAACAGTTGTTTGCTGGTCTGAAAGTAGTAGCTCTGGAAAAACTCGTAGAGCTCGTTGATGCGGTCTACCAGGTTTTGCTCGTTAGACGCCGACAGTATCAATCCGAATTCATCGCCGCCGAGCCGTGCGAGAAGTCCAGCATCATTGAAATGATTAGTGAGGTCATTGGACAGTTTAATCAGTAGCTCGTCACCAACGGCGTGACCGGCGGTGTCGTTGATCAGCTTGAATTGATCGAGATCGATGTAACTGACAGCGTGCTTAATGTCCGGTGTGGATCGGGCATGTTCTAACAGTTTAATTATCGCATTTTCAAAGCTGCGCCGATTCGGGATACCGGTCAGAGCATCGTGCATAGCCTGGTGCGCGAGTTCACTGGTTAATGCATGCTCTTTAGAGATATCACGCATGGTCAATACAGTACCCAGCCGGCTTTGCTCGGTGTCGTGCAGTGGTGATACCCTGAGGTTCACCACCGTGCCTGAATTAGACAGCAGTGTAACCGGACCCGGTGCATTTAGAATGCTCTCAGATTGCCCCAGGTCCAGGTCGGTATTCTCGGTTTTTGAGAAGCTCGTCAGGACACTGGTAACACTACGGGTGAGGAGGTCTTCATGGTGCAACTTTAGTAGTTGCTGCGCCGCAGGATTGACGTAGTCAATTGCATTGTTTTTGTCGGCAGTGACGACCGCATCGTCAATGGATCGCAGGGTAACGAGCGCGCGCTCTTTCTCGCGCTGGATTGCCTTGTCTTTTTCTGCAAGGTTTTTAACCGAGCGTTGCCTGATTATAACTGCCGAGGCAGACACCGTATAGACAAATAACGCGATCAATCCGATCATCACTGCCCTTAGCAGTATTGACCGTTGCTCACCAGTGGGTGACGATAAATTCAAGGTAAGAGAAGAATTGCCAATGCGAAAATCGTAGTTCAGTTCTACCGGTTGAAAAATAGAGTGCAGCATACGGTCATCGGAGCGGTTGTTTGCAACGTTGTATAGTTCTGTATACCCCGAGATTGACTGATTGTTATATACCGAAACCGAAACAGAACTGTTGTCAGGAATCCGCTGTTGCAGCAGTTTTTCAATGCTGACCGACACCAGATAGCCGCCGTCGGTTTGCAGAAGCCTGCTTTCGACATCGGTTGGCACCTGGTTGCCGTAGTAGGACGGAAATATAATCAGCAAGTCTGAATCACTGACCCAGTTACGCGGTGCAGCAATGGCAACGACGTCATACAGTGCAGTAGATTCTCTTATGGCATTGCGAAGCCGTGGCAGATGGTTCAGGTCCAGCCCGATATAGCGGTTCGACATCGGGGTACTGGGGTTGTAGCCAATGATAGACAGGTAGTTTTCTTTGACTGGCAACGGCTTCAGCTCGCCGTCTCTGGTAAGGGTTTTGGGCTGAAAAGAAAAGATGCCGTGGTCACGCAGTTCAGTGGCATACGGAGCAAGATCATTGTGATCGATTGCGTCAAACCGTACCGATGCGTCAACGGCGTGTATACGGTCAATCAGGGCTTTTGATACGTGCTCGTGTTGTGCGTAATTAAATCCGTCCGGCGAGGTTTGATGCGCACCACCCATGGATCGCATATCACTGACTATCGATAGCAGATCACTGTGTATACGATTGATGATACCCGAAGCATTGCGGGTAAACTCCCGCTGTTCGAGCACATGTGAGTGCCGCGCACTCTGGTAGGTTCCAAAGGAGAAAACCAGTATGCCGACGATTGTGGTCAGGAGCAATTTATACATCGAACTACAGTTTAGTTGTTGATTAGTTCAGCGGTTTCAATTGGCAGTTTTTTGGCCTTGCGAAGAAGCTTCTGGCTGATACGCAGGCCAATGATATCCAGCATTTGCTCGTTTACCCATAGGTCCCAGAGTTTGCTGGTGGCTAAAGGTATTTCATTCGGGCGTGTACCGCTAAGAACCTGCCTGGCAGCAGCAGCAGCCCATTCACCGTGTTCCCACGGCATTTTGGTGTAACCGAGTGTCGCCACCGGCATCATTCGCTCATGGTTAGTGACTGTGAGTTTTTCTGCCAGCTGGAGCGCTTGCGAGGCCGCCTCGGTGGCGTCCCAGTTTTCGATTCCGGAGTGGTTGCCAAGTACCACAAAATCGTATGCGTTAGCTGACTGGTAGGCATCTATCCAGTCCTGGAATGTCGCCGTTGGACGATATTCAATCGCTATATTCAGGTCCTGAGCTTCCTCAAATATCCGTTGAAAGTTCTTTTGCTCGCTTAATGTTTCAGCGCCGATATACAGTGCATTGCGGCCTTCGGTAATCTCGAATGCCTGTTGCAGCATCGGTGTGATCGGGGCTATTTCAACGATCCCGGTAACATTCTCGTAGGGAAATCCATACTCTTCGACTGTCCAGTTAATACCGCAAAATACGAATGGCAATTCGCTGTCACGATAATACGGCGCCACCACAAACTTCGCTGCATTATCGTCAGATGTAATAACGACATCAGGCTTCCATTTGTCGATAAGGTCGAGCACATTGGCAGCGGCGGACTGTATGTTGCCTGCATCTTTCCGGCGCTTGGTGTCCATGTCAAACTGACGTATTTCACAATGACCTCGCAGGCCCTGGCGGAGCCCGGCTTCAATGCCGTCGGACCAGACATATCCTTGATGGTACGATGACACATAGAGACATTTCGGAAGTTGCTCCTCAGCTAATACCTGATCGGAGGGTACGGCATTAATCGTTATGGTGCATACCATCCATATGGCGAACAATCCTGTTCGGTTTAGCAAGAGTGATAATCCTTTTCTTTCTTTGCCTTAATATCTGGTTAGTGCAGAAAGTGCACCACTTCTCATTTCAGGTGGCGCTGTGTTCGGATGGTGAATAAGCCTTTAAGGTCCCACCCGTGCGATGGTTGGGAGCCGTCTGCCGTTCCGGGTCAGAGCAGGGCGATGTCTGAATCGCATCATTCCCGGTTTACCATTGACCTCGGCAAGGCTTGCGCATTAATGATTAGTCTGTAAGGCAGTATTCATTGCCGAACACGGTTTCTGCCACCGTTGAATCAGGATGAATTGCGTGGTGTCTGGTGGGCTGGCTCCGTCAGGGACAGAGCGACTATCGTTGCTGGTCGAATCGGTTTTCTTCCTTCGCCCGCGGGGTCGCGGCTTATAGGTATCGACATTTATCTGTCGTTGTTCGTCATAGTTGTGCCGTGTGGTATTAACTTATCCGTCGCTGTGTGTAAGTTGTGTATTCCCGGTGCGACTCAGAGCGGTTGATCGCTGTTGGCGGGTGCAACGAATCAGGCGAAAACGGGTATCATTGACGCGGTGTGCCATTGCCATCTGTTGAGTGGTACAAACCCCATCATGAAACACAATCGCTGGAGACAAAAAATGAGAGGCTCACGCCCGCAGCAAGCCGCGTTAACTGCGGACACAGACATGACAAAAACCGAGCAGACACGGCAGGTAATTGAGTCAATGGTTGATGGTCTGAATGACCACAAGATTAATGGCATGACCGATTTTTTTGCTGAGACTTTTCGGTGGATGGGTAATGCCGGGTGCGGTACTAAAAACGGTCTGGCTGAATTTCAAAGAAACTGGCAAAAACCGTTTCAGGCCGCGTTTTCGGATAAGGTCTGTGTCGATGAAGCGCGCTTGTTCATGGGGGAGTGGGCGGCCGCCTTCGGTCGACAGGAGGCCAGACACAGTGGTGAGTTTATGGGGATTGCCGCCACCGGCAAGCGCGTAGAAATACGCTATATGGATTTCTGGAAAGTTGAAGAGGGGCGAATCACCGATAACTGGGTGATGGTAGATTTCCCACACGTGATGCAGCAACTCGGCGTTGACCCGTTTGCCGGACAGGGCTGGGAAAAATACGATACCGGTGAAGCAACGCCGTCGGCACCGGATCACTCCCTTTAAACCACTGCAGAGATCCACACACTGATGAATACGCCTTCTGACAATCGCCTGCTGTTGCAACCTCTGCGTCAGGCGCTGTACGACTACGATCCAGGCGACGTTCAACGGTCGTTGAGTCGGGTCTTCGCAAGTGACGCTCATGTGCAACTGGCTTATCCGTTGGAGGATCCAGGCGGACCTGACGGGTTGTACCGGGAAGGTTATCGCCCACTGCACAATGCGATACCCGATCTCGAACGTCGCGAGACTATTGTCATTGCCGGCTCGCCCGACAACAACAGCCAGTGGGTAGGCTGTGCAGGCTATTACACAGGCACTTTTGTGAAGCCCTGGCTTGATATACCACCTACCGGTCATCAGGTGGCTATGCGATTCCACGAGTTTTTTCGTATTGAGGATAAACGTGCTGTTGAAATGCAGGCATTGTGGGATATCCCCGAAGTAATGTTGCAAGCCGGTGTCTGGCCAATGGCACCGAGCCTCGGCCGTGAGTGGCAGGTGCCCGGGCCGGCCACACAGGACGGTGTGATTGCCTCTGCTCAGGACGACGCGGTGACCGCAGGCAGTTGCAAGCTTGTCAGTGACATGCTGGGTGCGCTTGGCAACTATGCGGAGCATGGCGTGGATGCTATGCGGCTAGAGAACTACTGGCACCCCAGATTCAGTTGGTATGGTCCATCCGGCATCGGCACCGGCCGTGGTGTGCAGGGTTTTCGACAATGGCATCAGATCCCTTTTCTTAACGCTATGCCTGACCGGGTAGGGTTGGTGGAGCAGGGTAATCTGTTTAGTGAAGGTGAGTATGTCGGGTTTACGGCGTGGCCGGGGATGCACATGACAATCTCAGGGGACGGTTTTCTGGGCATTGCACCGGCTAACCAAAAGATCACCATGCGTAGCCTTGACTTCTGGCGCTGTGAGAAAGGCTTGATTCGCGAAAACTGGGTGCTGGTGGATCTGTTGCATGTCTACCGGCAGATCGGTGTTGACGTATTTGCCAGACTGCGTGAATTTAACAAAGCCCGGTATTACCCGGGCGGTTAGGTGTTGTTGTCATCCCTGCCAGCAGAGGAGTCTGTGATCTGTGACTGATGCGCTATCGTCTCTTAAAATTCTGGCCTGTCAACTGGCTGTGCCTGCAATGACAACAGCCGCCGGGCGCGATGCACACCTGCAACGCAGCGCCTCGTTGGTCACACAGCAGTTGCGACAAACCGCTGCAAATGTGGTGGTATTGCCTGAGTTGTCTTCAATCGATTATTCCCGTGCTGCGTTTGCCAACCTTGATGAACTCGCAGAGACCGCTGATGGCCCGTCGTTTCAAGTATGGCGTGAGGTGGCTCTGCGGGGGAAATGCTGGGTTGTGTACGGCTTTGCGCATCGCGGTGAGCATGGATATTCTATAGCGTCGGCAGCAATCTCACCCCGGGGCAAGCAGGTTGGCCTGTATTACAAGTTGCACCTTGCGCAGTTTGGCGACTCCATGGAAAAAGAGTATTTTGTCGCCGGCGATCCGCGCCTGATGGTACTGAATGTTGGTGGATTTACACTCGGCACAATCATCTGCTACGACATTCGCATCCCTGAACTATGCCGGACACTGGCTCTTGACCACGGCGTCGATGTTATTCTGCATATGGGGGCTTATGCACGGGATGCCTCGTTTGACAGCTGGCATCAGTTTGTCACTACCCGTGCGATTGAAAATCAATGCTATCTATTGAGCCTGAACCGATCAGGCGCGCACTTCGGGCATTCGGTGTTCTGTCCACCATGGGTAGATGCGGATCACCCACCCGACTGCTTTGATGAGCACACTGAGCAGATACAGTTATTAACAGCTGATCGCGGAGTGATAAATTCGGTGCGGCAGACGTATACATTTCTAGGTGACCGGCTTAAGGAGTATTGCTTGCCGGTAGTGCCTTGATTGTCGGGATGCGACATATTCTCCCAGCCGCTGTGAGTCCCGCGATCTGAAAAACTGTCTGGCGTTTCGATAACCTCTATCCAGTATTGGATGAATGCCCGTTAACTGCAGACTTTCACCGGGGGTTCTGGTTCTGCCGTTGGTACAGGTTTGCCGGTGTTGTCCGACGACCATAGCTTGTGTGCCATCGTGGTTGGAAGATTCGGTTCTGACTCGGGTCGTTAGTCACAACTGCCTTTCACCCATAAGCGTTCCAGCCGGCATTGGTGCTTCGTACCATGCGATGTTGCTATGCCGATAAAACAACACCTGCAAGCCTGACTGCAGTTGTTTTGTGTCCCGGTTTTTTTCAGGCGCTGGACGGACGTCTGTGTGGTTTCAGGTTTTAAGGGGTAGTGGGTCGGGCCTGCTGGATTCTAGGCGGTCAGGCTATTCGGATTCACGATGCGCCGCCAAATTTCACGCACGCAATCTCTTGCCGACCACGGGCAGTTACTTAAGAACAACTAAGCGGCTACAGGTGGTAGGCAAAATCTGACGTACCTGAATGACCCTCGCGACGCCTTGTTTCTAATCAGTCAATCAACACAATTGGTGTAAATCTGAAGTTTGATAGTGCAACTTCATCGCCTGTGATTGGACGCTTACCGTTTGTGTTGCATGTGTGCTCATTTCCGTGTTCTTAA
>CALKXD010000007.1 GCA_938003855.1 uncultured Granulosicoccaceae bacterium
GCTCAGAGTGGTGCAGTGCAGTAAACAAGTGATATTCCGTGCAATCTCTCTGGTCAGAGAAAAAACATTAATCTCAGGAGCCACGTATGAAAAAGCAACCGTATCGGCAGATAATATTCTCTTTGTCCACGTGCAGCATTCCCGTAATGCTAGCAGTGCTGGGCTCTGGCGCTCATGCCTCTGAGTTGCGTGTCAGTGGTGAGTTGGCTGGTGAGGCGTCGATCAAATCGATGCCTGAGGATCGCGATCTGCTCATCACTAGCCGCGAGGATCAAATGCTGGATGCCATACTCGACAAGGCGTTGCTGCCGGCGACTAACGACCATAGAGCGCAACGTCTGTCCAGTTGGCTTTGTGTGGCGCCGGATCAGCAACACTTCTGGGTGTCCGATGGTACGGACACATCAATATCAACTTACCGGTTTAGTGATCAGAACGGATCCATAAAATTTATCGAAAAGACGGCGTCGATTACCACTGATTTCCCGACCGTTACAGCAGAGGATAGCTGGGTAGATCTGATGGTAAGTGATGATGGTGATACGCTCTATCAGGTGCTCGGCGAGAGCGGTGATGTTGCGGTCTATGACATAGACGGTGAGTCATTGTCGCTGCTTGAAGTGTTGTCTGCGACTGATGGCTGAACGAACCCCAAATGCAGAGTCTGGGCTAGAAGTTCTCCAGATGGGTGCGAACATCGAGTTCATGGGTCCATGCGTTGCGTGGCTGATGATGGAGAAACAGATAGAGATCGGCCAGCCCTGACAGCCCGACAAAAGCGTCGGGGTTTTCAACAGGTTGGTCTCCCAGGCGTTCGCGCAGGCGGGCACCGTTGATGCCGCCGTCGATCATCACCTGAGCCACGTGGATGCCCTGTGCACCATATTCCTTTGCCAGACTTTGCACCATAGTACGCAAGCCTGCTTTGGCTGCGGTGAATGCGGCAAAGCCGGGTTTGCCGCGCAGTGATGCGCTGGCGCCGGTAAACAGCAGTGTGCCGGTTGCGCGCGGTGTCATGGTGCGAAGTGCGGCCCGTGCAAAAAGAAAACCGCCAAAACATCCCACCCGCCAGGCACGCTCGAAATAGTCAGCTTCCATTTGCAGGAAACTGCCGGGGAAATTATTACCTGCATTATAGATGCAAAGCTCCAGTGGGCCGATAGATTCGCAGTGCGCAATCAGTGCGTTGACATCGGTCTCCTGCGTGGCATCAGTGACAAAGGTGCTGGCCTGACCGCCATTATTTTTTATAGCCAGGGTTACGGCGTCAAGGGCATCAGGGGTCCGTCCTGCGGCAACCACATGAAGCCCGCCCTGTGCTGCACGTTCACAAAGCGCTCCACCGAGCCCGTCCAGTGGTCCAACACCGAGTATCACTGCGGTAGAAGTTGTCATTGTTTGTTCTCAAAGGGGGGTGAGCCGGTTACGATATCTTTTGTTGTCTCAATCGTCCAGCGTCGATTGAGTATCGCGCGATTCTATAGACCGTGTCTGTAGAGAATCAGGTGTTTTAGCAACGGATGACTAACTGTATTGATCTGCTTAAAGGTCGTCATTAACGGTAACATTATAGGGTTTTTCGAACTCTTTGCCGCTTACAACGTCTGAATTAAAAATCACCTTCGGCGAGACGCTATCCATGATTATATCTGTTGCCAATTTAATACCGCGAGCGGTACTTGTATTGTTGATGGTACACACTTCAATATTTGCGACTGCGGCACAGGCCGTCGATTCGAAGCCGCTGCCCGACTATGTTATCGAGCGCTTTGGTGAACCCCCGGTCATCCCGCAGGGGGCCTTTAGCAACGAGGTACGTGGCGCTGTGCAGACGCTGTTTGTTGACAGTATGCGCTCATCCAGTTGGGGACCTGATCAAACTATCGCGTTATCTGTCATCGCCGGGTCGGAGGATCCACGTCTGGCGTGGCTGCTCAGCGACCTGATGCGGTTTGTCACTGACCGGGAACTCGCTGGTGCATTAGCGAACACTGCTTTTAAACTGCTCGATATAGAGTTTGAGCAAAGTGATTACTGGCGTCAGGTTACCAACCATCTTATGGCCTGGGATATCCCCGCGCCACCCGACTATCTATCGGTCAAGCGTGCAATTTTCACCGCTGCGGTGCCTGGCTGGGATAGCATTTTTGTTGAAGGGGATATCGACTGGCGGCATGTTTCGTGGGGTGGGGTACTCATCGATGACAGACCATTCGATACAACAGATGACCCTTGCAATTGTATACCTGCTGCCGATAATCCTGCCGTGACCAGTGCGACACAGGCAACGTGGATTAAGGAAGACGATATTGTTTTTGGTGTTGAGGTAAATGGCGAATATCGTGCTTATCCGCGACGTATCATGGAAGTCAGGGAAATGGTGAATGACACGCTTGGTGGACGAGATCTGGGTATTCCGTACTGTACCTTGTGTGGCTCGGCGCAAGCCTATTTTACCGATCAGTTACCCGACGGTATAGACCGCCCGGTGCTTAGAACCTCGGGTTTATTAATCCGCTCCAACAAGGTTATGTACGACATAAGCAGTCAGTCGGTATTCGATACCTTTCGTGGTACTGCCGTCACCGGTCCGCTGGCGAAGCGCAACATTAAACTGTCGCAGGCAGGGGTGGTTACCGCCACCTGGGGAGCATGGAAAAAAGCGCATCCGGAAACCACCGTGCTTGCCGAATCACTGGCGCTGGGTCGTGACTTTGACTTTCGCAATAACCGCGACGCCAATGGTCCGATCTTCCCGGTCGGTGATGTTGATCCCCGGCTGTCAGTGCATGAAGACATCATCGGGCTGTTGTCTGCCTCTGGTAAGCCGGTGGCATTTCAGCGCAGTAAAGCGTATCTGGCGCTGAGTAAAGGGGAGAAAATAGAAATTGGAAATATTCGTCTGGTACTGGATGGCGGTGGCATCAGAGCGCTCGATCGCGAAGGTGCTGATCTGGGGGCGCATCAGGCGTTCTGGTTTGCATGGTCGCAGTTCTATCCGGATACCTTGCTCTGGCCGCTCTAGAATTTTATCGGGCGTTGCCTTTTGCAGCGCCTTAGCGGTTGACTGGTACAGGTCAGATCATCAATCCCACGGCCCGGCGAGTGGCTTGCCCGGCGATGCCACGGACTGGAATCGAAACACACGCGCAGCATTGCGGTTCTTGTAACTGAGTACAGGCATCACTCCGCGCGATAATATTTCTTCTGCAGATCGATCCGTCAGATTTACCTCGGCAACCGGCATCAACCCGCGTTGCCCGTCGTGTGTCACTGTGACAGCAGGCAGATCAACGATATCAGTATGGTCACCTGGCTTCATACGCCATTGTTGTGCACAGTAGGAGGTTGCCAGCAATGCAGCACTGGCGATAGAAGCGGGTCCCCAGAGTAGATCTTCGTGGTGACCTGTCTCGAATTCCTCGTAGGCAAACGGGCTGATCGGATCGGTCTTAGCGCCGTACGGCATGCGTTGCAGCAAGCGTGCAGAGCACAGACCAATCCAGGGCGCGATAGCTGACTCACGTAACTTTTGCCAGTTCGACAATGATGGGTCAGTCGCGGGCCGCCAGTCGTCGGCGTCCGTAGTGGTGGCGAGCGGTGCATCGCATCCGTACAGTGATGGTGATGCGCATGCCAGCAGCGGGCTGCCAAACTGATTGGTGACGGATGCGAGCCCGGCGATTAACTGTAAGTCTGAGTGATCGGGCGTGACGGTCAGGTCAGAGGCGACAACAGACCATCTGCCGGCCGCGTCATTGCCTGCCATCAGCTTTGCCGCTGCTGAGGCCATCGGGTCCTTTGGCGGGTGCTCCAGCATTGCCTGCAGGTTCTCGCGATTGGTATCCCAGATCGCCACCTCGATTCGGCTGTCTAACTCAGCGTTTGAAACCACCGCGTACAATGCCCGCCATCGGGCTTCGAGTGCCTGCAGGGCTGGCACATGCAATACCTGGCTCATCAGTGCCGCAATCGAGGCATCTACGCTACGCACCAGGCTTGCCTGTTGTGGATTTTTGCCAGGCGTGATGTGCGGTGCGACGATGGCGTGAATCAAGCTGTCAAAACCGGATTCAGGTTTTGCCGCCGGTACGTCTTCACTGGCAGGCCGACCCAGCAGGCGCTCGATGGTGTCATCGTCGCTTTCACCGGAGCTATGGTCGGTCACTTGTTTCGCTGGTGGGGCGGCCGTGTCCGGCAGATCTGCCGTCATCTCTGCCGCAGCCTGACTGAAAGTTGCGGGGTTCTGCAGGCGTCGGCGCAGATCGCGCAACTCGCCGAAAGGTGCCAGTTTGTCGATCAGCTCGTCGGGGTGAAAGTCATCCAGTGTGAAAGCCTGCACGCGTGTGGCCGTTCCACCGTGTGACGCGACGGTGATAATGGGAGCGATCCGATCCAGCAGATCATCGAAGTTGTCGATGTCGACGCTGTGCAGGCGTGGCTTGGTGCTGCCGGCAGTGTTCTCACCACTGAAGTCGCCAACGATCAGCAGGCGAAATGGTTGGTCCGGCTGCCGCGGTTTGCCTGTGGGTTGGAAATCAAAGGAAAACTCCAGCCTGGCTTTGTCTGTCAAGGTTCCATCCTAGGGTTGATTTACCTCCGTGAACACTAGCACAAAGCCGGTCGCTGTTTTAACGTCACTCCACAGTTAGTTTCTGCAAATGCCCGAACAGATTACTGCCGGTATGTGCAAGGCTGTAAATTACTGCGGGCGGCGACTGTCGAGTCAGTACCTGCCGTGATATCCATCGCCGCTCGGTAAGTTGCCCAAGGCTTCGTGACAGCGCTCTGTCGGTGACAGGGTTTAGCTGGCGGCGTAGCTCACCGTAGCGTGTGTAGCCGGGCAGGCAGCTGATCAGCGGGAGGGACCACTTGCTGCGCAGTAACTGCCGATCTGCTCCGGGTGTAACGAGTTGATTGAGTTGGGAAGCCCATTGGGCCAGGTGCATTCCTTGTTCGGTTAACCGGTACGCTGACCGCATCGGGTGCCCGTAGCCTGCATTCTTCTCCAGTAGGTTGAGTTCCACCAGATGGGCAACACTTGCCTGCATAGCCGTGCGACCGCAACCGGCTGCCGCGGCCAGTGGCGATGTTCGTCCGGCAATGCCATCGGCCATCAACCCCAGGGCGGTGAGTGACCAGGTGCGGGAACATAGCTTGACGAGCGTACTTTTGTCCATATAGTATAGTAACTATATTTTTGTGGTTTCTGCAACGGAGGGATTCATGTCTACTATCACACCAGATGATAAAATCACCATCGCATTTTCTGTCACTGACCGGGGAGCCACCTCGGCGTGGTATCAGAAGCACCTTGGATTCAACGAGATTTTTGCAGTCGACGAAGCAGGCTGGACGGAGCTGTCGACCAATACACCCGGTGTGACGATCGGGCTCGGAGACGCTGAGTCCATTGATCGGGCCAGTACCACACCGGTGTTTGGTGTTGCTGATTTTGACTCAGCACGCGCGGCGCTGGAGAAACAAGGTGTCAAGTTTGATGGTGACACCATTGAAGTAGAAGGTATGGTGAAAGTAGCCACCTTTTTTGACCCGGACGGCAACGCCTTGATGATCGCTCAGGATCTCTCGTAAGGTGATTTGCTGCGGCACCGGTCAGGCCGTGTGTTCGGCTGATGATGTCTGACGGGCTAATGTGGTATCAGACAAGCACGGCAATTAAATCGCGTTACGGTCTCCATTACACGCGATAATCCCTGATCGGTATCGCAGGAGACACCATGAGCAACACAAACTGGTCCGCCGGAGCAGCCTGGATGCGTGGGCGGGTAATGCCAATTGCCGAGGCATCGCTGCCCGTCACTGACTGGGGCTTGACCCACTCAGACATCACCTACGATGTCGTTCACGCCTGGGATGGTCGCTTTTTTCGACTGGATGATTATCTATCGCGGTTTGAACGCAGTCTGGAAAAATGTCAGTTATCGATTGACCAGTCCCGAGACGATATCCGCCGCATTCTGCACCGGATTGTCGGCCAGTCCGGGTTGCAACGCGCTTATGTATCGTTTGTTGCCAGTCGTGGCCAGCCAGCGATTCCCGGCAGTCGCGATCCACGGGATTGCGTCAATCATTTTTACGCCTGGTGCGTGCCGTTTATCTGGGTGTTCTCCGAACAAGTAATGCAGCGCGGCGCTCATCTTTTTGTCCCTGATGACTTGCACCGGATCAGCCCTGACTCGGTCGATCCGACAGCAAAAAATTATCACTGGGGTGACTTTACCCGTGGACTCATCGCGGCTAAAGATGCTGGCTACGACAACACCGTGCTTATCGATAACAATGGCCATGTGACTGAGGGGCCGGGATTTAATTTGTTCATCATCAAAGACAATCAGGTCATCACACCCGGGTCCGGCGTGCTGGAAGGCATTACGCGCAAGATTGCGATGGAGTTGTGCGCGCATCAGGGCCTGTCGGTGTTGCAGGCCGATGTATCGCTTGCGCAACTGCTGGCGGCAGATGAGGTTTTTGCGACCACAACCGGTGGTGGCATTGTCCCGGTCAGCCGCATCAACCAGCACTCATTTTCCAACGACGGTGCCGGTGAGGCGACCCTTGCGCTAAAAGACCTGTACTGGCAATGGCATGCAGACGATGCCATGAGTGAAGCGGTAGATTACGCACCGGCGTGACCATTTGCCGCACCAAAGCGCCTGCCTGTCGCAGGCGATGTGTTAATACTGCTGTAGCGAATCTGTAAGACCGGCCTTGACACCCGGCAGCTCGCGACTGCTAAGCTTCTGACTGAAAGCCTGTGACCGCAAGATACCCTCTATGACATCTAAAGACGCATTGTCCTTTGACCTGAATGCAATAGACCGGGCATTTATCGATGATCCGTACCCTGTGCTTGCCAATCTGCGTGAGCACGACCCCGTTCACTGTAACCCTGATGGATCGCTCTACCTGACCCGCTATAACGATGTACGCGCGGTATATCAGGATCGCACCATGGTGTCTGAGAAAACCAAAGCTTTTGGAGAAAAATTTGGCGAGGGGCCACTGTATACCCATCATACCACCAGCCTGATCTTCAACGATCCGCCTTATCATACGACCGTCAGAAAGCTACTGGCGTCTGCGTTTACACCACGCAAGCTGGCCGAGATGGAGCCGTTGATCGCAGGCATTGTCGATACTCTGCTCGACGAACTCGACGGTGCCGGTGATGTAGATTTCGTGACCGCATTTGCCATGCGCCTGCCCACCGAAGTGATTTCATTTATGTTGGGCGTGCCGCGTGAGCATCGGCACAAGCTGCGCGGTTTTTCATTGGCGATACTCGGCGCACTTGATCCGGTCATTTCGCAGTCCAGACTCGATAGTGGCAATCAGGCTGTGGCTGAATTTGGTGCGCTACTGGGGGAGCTCATTGATCACCGCCGTGCCAACCCTGAAGGGGCCGGGCAGGGTGAAGTGCTAGAGGCGCTGATCTTCGGCGAATTTGATGGCCGCAAGCTAACCCGTGATGAACTCATCCAGAACTGTATATTCCTGCTTAATGCCGGCCATGAGACGACCACCAGTCTGATGGCCAACGGAGTCGGTATGCTATTGGAGGCACCGGACCAGTATCAACTGCTACGTGAACAACCGGAATATATGGCAAGCGCCGTCGAGGAAATTCTCCGGTTTGAGAGTCCGCTGCAAATTGGCAATCGCCTGACCTCATGCGATACCGTGATCGGCGGCACAGCGGTGGCGGCCGGCACCTATATTCACACGTCTATTGCAGCCGCTAATCGGGATCCCGAGGTGTTTGCGCGGCCCGACGAAATAGATTTTACCCGCAAGCCCAATAAGCACATTTCGTTTATTACCGGTATTCATGTGTGCCTTGGCGCAACACTGGCGCGCTATGAAGGTAAAATAGCGTTTAGTCGACTGATTAAACGCTTCCCGAATATGCAGGCTGCCGGAGCATCTGAGCGTATGCCCCTGGCAAGATTCCGTGGTTACAGCAATCTGCCGGTACGGTTTGTCTAGAGAGTTGGTTGGCGCATATCTATCCAGTGCCTAGCCGGAAACAGGGCGTCGCGAGGATCATTCAGGTGCGTGAGATTTGGCCTGCCACATGTGCGCTTAGTAGTTCTTAAGTAATTACCTGTGGTCGGCAAAAGATGGCGTGCCTGAGTAGTACGCAGTAGCGCTTGTTTCTGGATGGGCATTATCTAGTGTAGCGGTGAACCAGCGACTTGCGTAGTGGTGGCACAAGTCCGTTGAATTGTGAGTATCACGACCACGGGATGCAGGCTGTTATGTGCCAGCCATACGTTATTTCCGGTGATAGCGTTTTGCCGACGAGGTTTGTTAAAAATACTGAGTGTTAGCAGTCAAGGGCGGTTATAGATTATCGGAAACTCCTCAGCCTGCATCGGTGACCCCGGCGTCAGGCGTTGCGAGAGCCCAGGAAACGGTGGCGACATCTCACCACTGCGGATGGCATACACAGCATCATCGCCTAATAACCTGGCAGAAAATGCACGCCTTCTGTTTGGTGACAAGTTTTCAGGGGCACCGTGGACGGTCATAAAATGGAACGCAATGGCATCACCGGGAGCGAGATCCCAGGCTAGAATGTCATAGTCGTCGCGGCGCGCGTCGATGTCGGGTAGTTTCTCCAGTTTCTCGGCCGGACGCTCATAGGCTACGCCGGAAAATTTAGTTGGCAGGAATGACTGATTCCACAAATGTGAGCCTGCAATAAACTCGGCGCAAACAGAGCGGTCAACCGGATCGAGCGGAATCCACAGGCTGCATAACTTGCTGCCGTCTACGCAGTAGTAAGGTTGATCGTGATGCCAGGGGGTTTTGCGTGCAGTGCCGGGTTCTTTAACGAGTACATGCTCATGGAAAATACGCATACTGGATGAGTCGACCAGTTGCGCGGCTATCTGTCCGGCAGCAGACTCAAAGAAAAACTGCCGGTAGGGATCGATGCGCTGCCAGTTGCAGTAGTCGCCGAAAAACCGGCCTTGCTCACCTTCCGTGGTGTACACCTTGCCGAAGTCACCGGGGGTGGCAATATTCTGCTCGACACCGTCGCGCAGTGTGTCCATCCAGTCGCTAAAGACGCCACGCAGCACCACCGCGCCGTCGCGATTAAAATCAGCTATGGTGCTGTCGGACAGCGTGACTCCATGCTCGGTCAATTGCTGATCACTCATGGCCTGGCTCCGGTAACGTGGCGAGTACTGTCGTCATTATTACCCAATAGGCGTGAGTTTTCAGCATGTCGGCTGCACAGCTTGAGGCAATCGCTCTGGTGATTCAAAAGCACTCAAACGGTCAGGCCGTTTAGTTTCGCCCGGCGTTAGTGCGGAAGCCGGTTGTTTAACGCCGGTTACCGTTAAGGTGCCGGGCGATTTTTTAACTGCTCAAAAAGGTTGCAGCTATCCTGATAGTGCGCAAATGCCTCGACGACTTCGGGGCAAAACGCGCTGCCACTGTCTGCGGTGATGATCGCCAGTGTCTGTTCAGCGCTCATGCCTTCGCGGTAGGGACGGTCGGCGGTCAATGCCTCGCAGACATCGGCCACTGCCAGTATGCGTGCTTCCAGTGTGATCTCCCCGCCCTTTAACCCGCGGTGGTAGCCAGTGCCGTCCAGTCGCTCGTGGTGTGCGCTCGCATAGTCGGCAAACCGCTCGAACACCGAAACCCGTTTTAGCAGGGATTGTGTGTACCGTGTGTGCGACTGCATTTGAGAAAACTCTTCATCGGTCAGCTTGCCTGGTTTATCCAGTACCAGGTTTGAGACACCGAGTTTGCCTATGTCATGCAGCAAACCAGCTCGGTGTATCTCTTTGGCGTGTACACTGGAAAGTCCCAGTGTGTCTGCGATACCGACGGCGATCATTGCCACCCCTTCGGAGTGTCTCAGTGTCCACGGTGATTTGGCGTCGATCACCTGAGAAAAAGCCAATGCAACGCGGTCGTATTTTTCCTCATCTACCCAGCGCACCTGATTGTGCGGCTCCAGCGACTGGAGTACCTGACGGGAGTCTGTATGGTGGATGGCGGCGAGAAATTCCGGCGCGCGCGCTATGGCGGAAAATGCGCTGACTATCTCCGGATCGAACCACTTGCCACGGCGTTGTGTGGCTACCCGGCAGGCCGCATCGATTCCGTGTTCGGTGATGAATACTTCCAGCGTTTGTGACAGTGAACATATCCTCGCCACCAGTGGAATACTACTGCCGCTTAATCCTAATGGCTGACCATTGCCGTTCCAGTGTTCATCAAGCGCAAGTATTGCGTCGGCCGTTTGCTGCGGAAAGCCGAGCATGGAGGTAATGTCGGCGCCACGCTGGCAGCGAACGTTAATCAGGCCGCGACTGGCCTCCTCTTTGTTAACCGCAATACCCAGCACCGCTTTCAAGCGCTCAGTAAAGCTGCCGCCGCGCCTTGCGTTACTCATAGAAAATCGGGCGGTAGTCAGCTGGCTGGTCCAGTCGATAAGGCGGATGTCGTGCTTTATTTTTCGTTCATCGGCCTGAAACAGGGAGCACATGCGCGCGGCATTGCTGGAGCACCCGAGGTCTTTCAGCAGTGCGGCGTAGAACAGGGCGCTTTGTGTGTCGGTGTCGAGCTTGAGTTGCATTGCCAGGTGCTGGCCGATGATGGCCGTTCTGACAGCGTGGTTTTCGCGGTGGCCTCCAACCAGGTCAAGCGCATAGGACATGGCGGAGATGACCTCCGATAAGCGTATTGCCGAGTCATTGGCGCATTCACCTGGAGCGACGTAGGGTTGTTTTTTTAGCGGGGCTGGCATTGCGTTCTCCAGGCCAGGGGCCTGCCTTGTGGAAGGGTGCTGTGGCGAGGGTGTTTTTACTGATCCGCTAGACGCTTTGCTATTCCATAGCATCGGCCGTGATCGTCCAACCCTGCTGTCACCGCGTGTTCGTCAACGACGCCGTTGCGCCGAGCCGGTACACCGTTTGTTTATCCAATCAGAGAATTGCTATCCGTCTGCTATCGGCACCGATAGTGTGACCCTGAGGGAGTGCCGCATTGCATTGGTATTTACAGCTACCGCGTTAATCCGGGTTCGGTCAGCGACGGACCAGTGCTACGAATACGGGTTTGCGACAACGATCATCGGACCCGCCTGGCATCGTAGCCGCAGCCACAGTGCCGGGTGTCGCCGGTGTCCTGCAAAATCCCATCAGCGGTTGTCCAGTGATGGCGGCGGATGCGGCAGGGCGAGTTGCTTCATTGATCAGCTGATCAATTAGAGGGTGGGTGTAGGTTTTTTTCTGTGCCCGTCTACTGACGAGGGTGTTTTATGGTGACGGGGATTATTCAGCGACTGCAAGGCTAACTTTAACAGCGGAGTGGACAGAAAAATGATTAAATAGAGCGCTTTTGCTTTTCATCGTAGCGGGGGATTTACTATGGCGCATGTGGTTTTACAGGGGCGTATTGCGGCGGAGCAGGTGGCTTATTTCAAGGCTTGCGCCGATAGCGACTGGACAATCTCGGTGTGGCACCCGAGCCACAACACGCCAGAGGAATTCATCGACCTGGCTGCCACCGCTGATGTGATTGTGGGTGGCAACATACCACTCGAGCGATGGCCTGCCGCGCCTCGATTAAAGCTGTTTCAAATTCCCTGGACCGGCTACAACTTCACGACCCCGGCGCAGATGCCTGCCGGTGTGCCGGTGGCCAATTGCTTTGAACACGAAACGGCCATTGCCGAGTATGTGCTTTTAGCGATGCTGGAATGGCAAATAGGTCTGCGCAAAATGGACCAGCGGGTGCGAAGTTCCGGGTGGAACGGCATGTTCCCGGGGGCTGGCTTATTTCATCACGAGGTCAAGGGCACCACACTTGGTATTGTCGGTTATGGACACATCGGTGAAGAGGTAGCGCGCCGTGCCGCTGCGTTCGGTGTTCGCTGTATTGGCACACGGCGGCGCCAGATGCCGACACCTCCCGAACTCAACTGGTTGGGGGGAGAGTCACAATTGCCTGAATTACTGGCGCAAAGTGACTTTGTATTAATCGCCTGCGATCTGAATGACGCCACCGCCAATCTGATCAATGAAAAAACACTGGCGCTGATGAAAAGCAACGCTGTCCTGATCAATGTGTCGCGCGGCGGTGTGGTCGATGAAAAAGCGCTCTACCAGGCGCTGAAGTCGCAAGCGATTGGCGGTGCGGTGATTGATGTCTGGTACAACTATAATCAGCCCGGTGAGGCGGAGGTCTGGCCGGCGAATTTTCCATTTCAAGAGCTCGACAATTGTATCCTCAGCGGACATGAGAGTGGCTGGACTGAGCAACTTCTAGAGCGTCGCTGGCAGGTGGTAGCTGACAATGTTCAACGCGTTATGCGAGGCAAGGATGCGCAGAATATTGTGTTTACCGGTGAGGCGCGGCAATAACGGACAGGCCCCAATGAAACTTGAAGGGCGTTGCTTTTGTGGCGCGTGTAGCTGGGCAAGTGATGCATAACCCAACTGGGTCTGCATCTGCCACTGCAGCAGCTGTCGTCGCAACTGTGCGGCGCCGTTTACGACTTTTTTCGGTATCAATAACACCGGCTGGCGCTGGACCGGCAAGCGTCCTGCCACCTTGCAGTCAAGTGCCGGAGTCACGCGCTTTTTTTGCGGCAGCTGTGGCACGCCAATGGCCTACCGCAATGCAAAGTGGGATCACGAAGTACATTTTTACGTCGCCAGCCTGGCAGACCCCGACCAACTATCGCCGCAATTCCACGTGCATTGGGACGAACGACTGGCGTGGGTGTCGAATGCTGATGATCTGCCCCGATACGCCGCTAGTGCCGATGGTAACGAACCTCTATAGCGGGGTAATCCGGTTATAGTTCGTAGGTCGGGGTCTGTGCATAAGATTCCATCCGGCAATTGCGTTCGTTAGCATCAGCGGCATCCTCCGGGCGCACTGCCGCCAGTATTTTATAGTAATCTCTTTCTGTCGCAGGGTTGTCGTTGTTCGACGCAATATACACGGTCTGTTGCAGGTGATGAGACGCGGGGTCCATATAAGCATCGTAGTGCTGCATACGGTCGCGTGCGGGTAGGTAAGTCGCCTCCAGTTGCTTTATGACGGCAATATTGTTGGTTGTACCGGCTTTTCTGATTGCATCAAAGAGTGTCTGCATGGCGGTATAGCCGTTATAGTACACGTTGCCCGGTACGGTTATGGCAGCGTCAGGCCAGTGCTTTTTATATTGTTTGACAAATTCCGTGACGCCCGGCAGCTTCAGGCCGTGATACCAGGTCGTACCAAAAATACCAAACAACGCGGCTTCACTCATCGCAAAATGATCCGGCCAGTCCTGTTGATTATTTAACCAGGCCGGGCGCTTGTGCAATCCCATGTCGACGGCCTGAGCGCGTAACGGGATGCTGTCGTCGCCGCCGATGGCGGTGGCTACTACGTCAGGTTTTGTGTTGGCAATTTTTTTAAGTATGCCGATATAGTTCCGGGTACCTACCGGAACCAGTATTTCATCGATAAAATCAACGTTGAATTGGCTGCCAATCGCTCTGATCGCTTTTGCTGTATGGTGCCCCCAACCGTAGTCGTTGGTAAGCAGCAGCCACCGGGTGCCAAAGTTTTTCGCGGCGTGGGCGGCTGTTGCCTTGGCGAAATTAAGTCCGTGAGCATCGTAGACAAATTTTACCCGGTGGCAATCTGCAGCTGACTCGGTTGGTGAGCTGGAGTTGGTGTTAAGGTAAATACAGCCGAACTCCTGGGCAACCTCGCTGACTGCCTTGGCAACACTTGAGTGAACTGCACCAACCAAAAAAGACACTTCGTTTTCGACTATAAACCGTTGAGTATTAAGCCTCGCGGTGTGTGCATCGGTTTGCGAGTCAGCCCAGATCGTCTCGAGCTTGCGTCCCAGCAATCCGCCATCGGCATTGGCTTGTGCGATGGCGGTAGTTGTTCCGCGCATTTCGGCTTGCCCTGATACTCCGTATTGACCGGTTGCCGAGTGGAGCAGGCCGATTCTAATGGGTTTGTCAGTGCTACTGGCATAGACGCGGTTTGCCCGCCATGGGCCAAAGAATGGGGCCGCTGCGGCAACGCCTGCTATGGACTTGCAGAGTAAGGTTCGACGCGTAATTCCCTGACCCATCTCTATTCCCTTCTATTTCATCTGGTCTATTCTAAATAGACAGGTCAATTAAATATGGCACATATGCAGCTGACGTCCAGTGCATTTTTTTTGAATGGCTAAATAGGATGTTTCGTTAATTTAATGGCAAGAATGAATTCCAGAAGCTTATACATGGTGAGTGCGTGGTCGTGATGTCGTGAATACCCGCTCGCTCCTGTGTATCGCCTTGCTGTTCGGCTCGCTTCAAGCCATCGCTGATAAGAAGCGGGTGGTGCTGCAGTTGGACGGCGATCATCAGTTTCGATACGCCGGATTTTATGCGGCACAGTGGAATGGTTTGTACGAAAAAGCCGGGTTGGATGTTGTTATTCGCAGTGCGGCCAGTGAAAACGGGCTGCGGCCATCGGTGGTGGAGCGGGTTACCAGCGGCGAGGCTACTTTTGGCATCGGGGGGGCGGAACTGTTATTAGCGAAAGACACAGGGGCTCCGGTGGTTGTGCTGGCGGTTATACTTCAGCGCAGCAGCATCGAGCTCTATGCGAAAGCCACTGACGTGGTGTCTATGCCAATTGATATTGCGCATATTCGACTGCAGCAAGTGACCGATCCGCTGTATAAATTAACGCGGGAATTACTTTATGACATGCATGGTTCGGCAGACGAACCCGACTCCCGTGTTTTAGATTTGCCTGCCGAAGCCAGCCGTTTAGGGAAAGTGGATGTGGCATTGGGAGACAGTCTGATGTTTCCTTATGAAGCGATACAGTCGCAACAGGATTTTGTCCCCGTTAAACTGAGTCATCGCGGAGTGGACTTGCCGGGCAGTTCGATCTTTACGTCGCAGAAGACGCTCGCTGAAAACCCTGATTTGATAGAAGCGTTTGTGCTTGCCAGTCTGGAAGGCTGGCGTGATGCTCTGCAGGATAGCGACGCTGTGGCGATGCGATTGACTCGTGACCGGTTGGCGGTAGGGCGGCATCGTGAGTTGTTCGGGGTGAATTTCTACCAGATTGATAAAGTCCGGGAGCTAGCGATGTTCCCGGTGGTACCGCTTGGCAACAACAGTGCTGATCGATGGGAGCGCGCGCATCAGCAATTGACCGCAGCGGGTATGTTGAACAATCCGTTTTCAGCTGCTGAGTTTATCTATGATCCGGTGAAAATACTGAAAGAAGATGCAGCGCGAACTGCATGGTGGATCAAGCATGGTGTGCCATCACTGATTGCCTTGCTATTGCTTGCTGCCACCGCCTATATATATTACTGGCGTCAGCAGAAGCGATCTGCAATGCGGCTTTACCGTGAAGCCAATTATGACGCGATCACCGGGTTGCCGAATCGCACATTTGCTTTGCGGCTTTTGTCGGATGCGATCAATGATGTGCAGATATCGGGTGTTGATCTCTATGTCCTTTTTATTGACCTGGACGGCTTTAAGCGTGTTAATGATAATTTCGGTCACGATATAGGAGACCAGCTATTACGTGCGGCCAGCGAGAGATTGCGTTATGTCTGTGCTGATCATTCCCATGTGGCGCGGTTGGGGGGTGACGAGTTTTTGATTATCGCCCCGCAATTTTCTAATGCCGGGGTTATCGAAATCGCCGAGGCGGCACTTCACCAGATGAATACGGCATTCAAGATTAAGGGTAAGGAGGTCCATATTGGTGCAAGTGTCGGAATCGCTAACCGATGGACCTACCATTGCACCAGCGACAAACTGTTGCAGAGAGCCGATGCTGCAATGTACCTGGCAAAATCCACGGGTAAAAATCAGTACCGGTTCTATGACTCGGGACTCGGCGAGGCATTACGTGAGAAAAATGATATTGAACTGCAGCTTGCCAATGCTATTGACCGTGGTGAGTTGTCTGTACATTATCAGCCAATTGTCTCTGTCTATAACGGGCGTTGTGTGGGAGCAGAGGCGTTGCTTCGGTGGGACAATGGCAAGTTGGGGCAGGTGTCGCCGGAGCGGTTTATTCCTGTGGCTGAAGAGTGCGGATTAATTGGTGATATCGGGCGTTGGGTATTGGAAAAATCTGTGCAACAGCTAACTCTGTGGCAAGCGCAGCACGACCAGACCTTTGAACTTGCTGTAAATGTTTCGCCGCGCCAGTTTCGCGACAACGAGTTGTTTGACCGTATGGTTCAATACACGAGTGCGGCCGGTGTCGCACCAGCCACAGTGAAAATAGAAATCACGGAAGGGTTGCTGGCATCGTCAAACAGGGACACCACGGTGTTGCTGAAAAAGATTTCTGAAGCAGGTTTTGGCATTTCGATTGACGATTTCGGGACCGGTTATTCCTCACTCAATTATCTGCGTCATTTTCCAGCTAATACGCTTAAAGTGGATCGATCCTTTGTATCAGATATATTTAAGGATCAACGCAATCAGGCTTTGGTCCAGGCTATTGTCAGAATGGCTCACAGTCTAGGTATGGCCGTGGTTGCGGAAGGCGTAGAGACCCGTGGGCAGGCAGATTTTCTGGGCCTGCAGCGCTGTGATTATGTGCAGGGTTATCTGTACAGCAAGCCGGTCTCAGCGGATGAATTTACGCAGTATCTGGCAACACAACGTCGGCAGTTTCAATTGACCAAGCGGCATCGTCTAAAGACAAAATCAATGTCTGTGGCGAGTGTCGTCGACGTTTAACGTTGCGATTTACTCGGCGTCGAGTAGCCGCTCCAGTCCATCCAGGATCAGTCGCAAGCCGAATTCAAAGTCATTCACACCGCTGTGTTCACCCTGGCTGATCAGCGTTGCCATTGCGTGCAGGTGCGGGTATGTGGTAGCCGGGATGACCGGCAGGTAGTGCTCTGCGGCTGCCGCGTACTGATCCTGATCAACAGGTGCGCTAACCGCTTGCAGGGTAAAGCCGAAAATGTGGTTGTCGATAGCGTTCCATGCGTGGTCTGCCATCGGGTAACTGAAGCCCGCATGATGGAGGCAGGCTATGGTCGCCTCGGTCCATGCCAGTCGCGCCGGGTTAACTGTCACCTGTGAAATCATCAACATGGCAGCCCACGGATGCTCCAGCAGTACCTGGTGCGCGGACAGCGCGCGCTGATGCATGCTGACTTTCCAGTGATTTTCGATTGCAGGCAACTCAAACTGGCTGACCACCAGGCCCAGAATGCCGTCAATGACGGAATCTTTGTTCTGCACGTGGTTGTACAGCGACATTGCCTCTACATTCAGTGACAGAGCAATTTTGCGCATCGACAATGAATCCACCCCATGGGCATCTGCGAGCCGCAGGGCCGCTTCGAATATTGCCGTAGCGCTAAGAGGTTTTCGACCTTTGCCAGTGCGGGTGGTTTTTTTTCGGCGTACCAATAAAAGTCTCCAGTTGACGAACTTACACTGTAAGTATAGTCTTGTTGCAAGTAAACTTACGCTGTAAGTAAAAGGGACTTCCACTGAAAATGACTTCAACCAGCGAAACGACAATGAAAGCGGCGTGCTACCAGAGCTATGGTGGTCCGGAGCAGTTATCTATTCGGCAGATTGCCATCCCATCCGCGGCGCGCCACGAAATATTGATTCGAATCCATGCATCCACAGTCAACCGTACCGATTGCGGTTTTCTGCGTGGCAAGCCGTATATAGTGCGCTTTTTCAGCGGGTTGCGAAAACCGAGGGCAACGGTTCTGGGTTGCGAATTTGCCGGTGAAGTGGTCGCTCTCGGGGACGATGCAACCGGGTTTGCGATTGGCGATCGCGTGGTTGGGTTTAAAGATGACGACTTCGGTTTCGGTGGGCACGCCGAATACACCGCGATGCCGGCTGACGCTATGGTGGCGCGAATTCCGGATCATCTGTCCTATCTTGAATCTGCCGGTGCACTGGAAGGCGCACACTACGCGTTGCACTACATACGTGCTGCAGGAATCCATGCCGGTTCGAGTGTGCTGATAAATGGGGCGACCGGCGCTATCGGGTCTGCGGCGCTGCAGATTATCAAGCACATCGGTTGCCGGGTGGTTGCGGTTTGTGCCACAACACACCTCGATACGATTAAAAATCTGGGGGCTGACAGGGTCATTGACTACACCAGCGAAGACTTCACTGAGTGCGGGGAGACATTTGATTTTGTGTTTGATGCGGTCGGTAAAAGCGATTTTTTCAAATGCCGGAAGTTAATGATTGAGGAGGGGTGTTATGCATCAACGGAGTTGGGACCGTATTGGCAAAATCCGTTTCTAGGTCTATGGTCCAAGTGGTTTGGACAAAGAAAGGTGTTGTTCCCGATACCGGTTAACCGTAAAGCAGATGCTGAGTATTTGTGTGATCTGCTGCAAAAAAAACACTATCTGCCGATGGTCGACAGCACCTATGAGCTTGATGATATTGCCGCAGCTTACCGGTATGTCGAGACAGGTATGAAAGCCGGCACGGTAGTGATTACTCTGTGACGGTTAGCGATCACCCACCTCAATGAAGGTCGGGTGCCCTGGATCTGGCAGCGGTTGCTTGCCGTCGAGACCCGGGTCTGGTGGCTATTTCCCCGACTTGCGATAGCGGTTCTATCGAGCGACTGCCACTGACATGCTTTTGCCTGCGCTCACGGGCGGCGAATGATCCCATAGGATAGCGGGTGCTGTGGTATTGAATAGACACCCGGGGGTTTGCGTAGTAACGTAAAGTAGCCGTCAAACACGGTAAATATTGCTTGATACAAAAACAGAATGGCCGCCTCATGGATAGTGCGGACTGGCGGTGTGTGGAGCACAGTCGCTTGCCGCAACGGCGGTGTAGCATCGGTGAGAACGGTGGGAGGACAGCGGTGCCGTGAAAGCGTTGTTTAAAAAAATGCTGCAACCGGCGATGCGGATACCGGCGAAAGTCGCTGCAGACCCGGATTTCCAGTTTTTGCAAAGCAATAAACTGTTGGCTGAGCTATCTGTGCCGGCACTCTTGTTTTTGTTTTCGCGGGTGGTGCAGCGCCGCTATTCACGCCGTGAAATGATCTTCCGCGATCGCAACCCCGGTGTTTGCATGTTCCTGATAAGAAAGGGCGGGGTAGAGTTGTTTGTCGAGGATGATGATGACGTTCATATTCATCTGGCAGAGTTGCCTGAAGGCGTGTTGTTTGGGGAGATCGCCACGGTGACCGGGTATTCGCGTACCGCCAGTGCCAGAGCCAGCAACAACGATACTCTGTTGTTCTCTATTTCGCGTTTTGATCTCGACGACCTGAACAAAAACTACCCGGTGGATGCCTTGTGTATTCAGCGCGGGATTACCATGTCGGTTGTCGATAGCCTCATCGCCACCACTGATCAACTGCAAATAGCACAGAGTAAAGTGGAAGAGCTAAACCGCCAGATAGCATTGCATGAACGACAATAGTCTGTTTTTCAGCCGGGTGGTGATCGTGCTTGCTATCGTTGCGGCTGTGACGTTGGTGAACAGCGTGTCGCATCTGTTGCCGCCGATCGTGCTCGGCCTGCTGCTGGGCTATGTGCTGTATCCGGTGATCCGGCTGTTTGATCAATTCGGTTTGTCGAAAGGGCTGGGTGTGTTGCTGATTTTCATCGCGGCGACCTGGGGGCTTATCTACAGTATCTATACCGGTCTGCCTTTGGTGCGGACTGAAATCGAGCTGATTACCGGGGACCAGAATCCGCGGGCAGGTGAGTCGCGAATCTATGGCATCATCGATGAAACCTCCAGTCAGCTGTACCGCTATGGACTGATTGCCGAACGACTCGATGCGCGCGAAGTGATCGACCAGCTCAGAGTATTTTTCAAAGAGAAAAGTGTACAGTTTATCGACTCGCTGGGTGGTGTGGCGGCGCAGGCAGGGCGCTTTGTGATGATTTTTCTGTTTGT
This sequence comes from uncultured Granulosicoccaceae bacterium, assembly GCA_938003855.1. Taxonomy (GTDB): domain Bacteria; phylum Pseudomonadota; class Gammaproteobacteria; order Granulosicoccales; family Granulosicoccaceae. The sequence goes on from CALKXD010000007.1 coordinate 19,962, forward strand.
ATTTACCTATGCGCTGCTCGATGGTCACAAGTTCCACCGCACTATTATCGGGTTTATACCCAATGCGCTGTTTGAACCCGGCACACTCATGCTGCGGCGCACCACTGAGCTGTTTGGAGCCTACCTGCGGGGTCTGGTCATTGAAAACGTCCTGTTGGGGCTGGCTGCATTTTTGTTACTGGTGATTCTGAGTGCTTTTACCACCCTTAGTATTACGCTGTGCGTGCTGATTGCGCTGGCGATTGCGGTGACCAATGTTGTTCGAATTGTCGGGCCCTTTGCGGGAGCGGCCATCGGTGTGGTACTGATACTGGTGTCTGACCCCGATCTGATCGCCGTGATCGGGGTGCTCGCCGTAGCGGTGGCTATTCAGTTGCTGGATAACATTATCGTTCTGCCATTGATCATGAAAGAGCAGGTAGATGTCCATCCGGTGGTGTCGTTGTTGAGCGTTATCGCCGGTGGGTCGATTGGTGGCATCCTCGGTATGATTATCGCCATACCGATCGCGGGCGCTATAAAAATTGTCTACCATATTGTGACGGTTGAGCAGAAACGCTTTCAGCTGGGGCGTGCTTAGACGTATGTGCAGCGACCTGGCCGCTAATGGCGTCAGCATGCCGGGATAGCACCCCCGGGCGGTTGCAATGACCCACAATCAATTACTCGCATTCAGTAATTAAGTTGCACCCATCGCTCCGGTGCCGTTACAGCAGGCGGGATTCTACCGTTGTGCGGAGTCAGTGCTATAACTCCAGCGGATATGATGTTCAGGGGGACCTGTCGGGTACAGAGGTTTGTCGCCAGACAAACCAAACGTAGTTCCCGCGGGGCGGCAGGAATTGGCAGTGAAACGATCTGACCGTGAAGCGCCGCAGTATTAGTAGGCCTGACGCAACACGGTTGCTATCGCGGCATAGTTAATCGAATATATTCACTGATCCACCCCTCTCACGAATCGCGTCAGTGCGGGCGGTCAGGTAGCGCTGAAAGTTAGGTTGCTGCTGCCAGGCACCGGATTGCACGTAGTCGAGAATAGACTGGGTATGGAAGCGCTTAAGCCACGACTCAGATCTTATGACTTCCGTATGATCGGCCGCATAAAGTACCATCGTGGGTGCGTAGCTTACGCCGAGTTGTTGTGCGAGTTGTTTGCCGGTTACGGTCTTGCCATCGCGTAGGGTGATAGGGTCTTTGCCCCACATATTGATCCGTATTACGCTGAATTGACTCAGGAGCTTGTGCGATGCGTCGCGGGTAAAAACGTTGTCATGCAGCAGCTTGCAATTGCTGCAGTCGTGTTGCTCAAACAGTAGAATATAGGGTTGATCATTGTCACTGCCCGGCAGTGCCTGAGCGTCGCTGGTGTTGAAATCGTCGCTGTCGATATAGGCGTGTTTAGCGACTGTCTGTGTTGATGTATTGGCTGCAATGCTTTCTGGCTGGTTGGCAAGGTACTCGGTAAACGACTGCGCAGCCGTATTTTCGTTCAGGACATAGTCCAGGGCGTGGCGGAACTTGTCGGGCGGAAAGTAACCGTTGATACGTAGTGCCAGGCCGCCGGTGGCGTCGAACATCAGCACCGTCGGAGTAAATTGTACGTTGAGTTCTCTGGCAAAGGTTTTCTCGGTGAATTCCCCGCCGCTGACCGAAGTGACTTCTCGATCCCCGTATATATTTATTTCTATGGCGTCGAAATTATCCCTGACGGTATTTTCGATATCCTTCTGAGCCAGGTTGCGTTCGATAAAGTAATTGCAATAAGGGCAACCGGGTTGATGAAATACCAGCATCAGGCGCTTACCGGCTTCCTGAGCTTCCAGAATATCGTCCTCCAGTTCGAGAAAACTGGTCTTGAACCAGTCAGGGTATTCGGTGTCCATTGCGCCGAGGTAGCTGCCGGCCTCGACCTGAGTGGCAGCGGTGGTATCGGCAGCTATACTGTGCGGCGGGTAGAACAGGGTGAGTAGAGCGAGTGCGGCCAATGCCAGCAGACCGGACCTGCAGTTCGGACCAAAGAGTGGCAGGACAACGATGTTACGTGGGCGGCAGTGTTCCATTGCTAGAATCTCTAGGTTTCCCGGATTAGTTATTTTGCTCTGTTCCTACGCGGTGGGTCAACTGCCGCTCGACAGCCTGTAAAAACACGTCCGAATCGCTCACCCGGGGAGTAATTGTCTGACCCGGCACTGTCGCCGGCAATCTATTTGCGTCGCTAAAAAAGCGCTGGATCATCAGGCTGGTCGCAAAGAAAACACAGTGCCGGTGAAGCGGGTGTCAATTCGCGGGGAAGAGCGTCGATAAAGCCACTATGTCCCGGGTTTCGCGACAACACACGAGTCGGCTGCGGCAGTGCATGTGGTTTGCATCGAGGCTAATCGGGGTTCGGGGCGGCAACAGGCTGTCGAGTTCGGGCCGACGGCAGTGATTCAGCGGTGTGCAGGCCCGACTTGTGCACCTGTGGATTTGTCGACCTGAAATCCGCGGGCATGTAGTCGGTGTCTGAGACGTGATAAATTAATCAATTCTGTGTCTCGATTGTCCCAACAGCGAATTTTCGGGATGAGCGGACAAGCCAGGGCCGGTTATCCATTAGCCGACCAGAAATCGCTGCAAAACTAACGTAACTGCAAAATGACAAAACCAGTGGTAGGGATCATCGGCAACGCCTATTTGCTTGAGGATCGATTCGACATACAAATGACCGGGTTGAACAACTTTCACGCGGTAGATCAGGTAGCCGGTGCATTGCCGTTGATGTTTGCGGGGGTTCCTGAATTATCTGATATCGGCGCCCTGTTGGAGGTCTGCGATGGCATTCTGCTGACTGGCGCGCGTGCCAATGTGCACCCGGAATTGTTCGATACCGAACCGCATGAAAGCTACGAACCCTATGACCGTCAGCGCGATGACACAGCATTGCCACTGATCAGAGCTTGCGTCGACCGGGGCGTTCCGCTGTTGGGAATTTGCCGTGGATTTCAAGAAATGAATGTCGCTTATGGCGGTACACTGCATCCGGAAATTCGTGATGTACCCGGCCGTATGAATCATCGCATGCCGCGGCTCGAGACCGGTGAAATACACCCTGACCCCTGCGTTGTTTTCGGTGAACGACACAGCGTCAAGCTTACCGCCGACGGGGTCTTTGAAAAGATGTACGGGCAATCGTCGATCAGAGTAAATTCATTACATGGTCAGGCTATTCTGCAGGCCGGGCAGCGAGTTGTGGTGGAAGGCGTCGCTGAAGATGACACAGTCGAAGCGATTCAGATTGCGGACGCCTCTGGTTTTGCACTGGGGGTGCAATGGCACGCGGAGTATGACACCGGCAATAATCCGGTAAACCGGGTGGTGTTTGAGGCGTTTGGGCAGGCATTGGCCGGTTACCGGCAGCAGAAATCCTGAACACTGACAGTAGACGTTTGCCCTGACTGATTTTTCGGGCAATGCACTGACCTTCTAAATGTCGGGTGGCAACCGGCCTGACAGTGCCTCTGACTGTGTGGCTGTTACCCTGTGTACAGCGCTCTGCCTTGTTATAGTAGTGAATCCCCAATCGAGCCCTATAGCCCATGACCAGTAACGAAGAACCAACCACCGAGGATCCCGGACGACGCTATGCGACTACCCGGACGGTAGCGATGCCGTCAGACACGAATCCATCCGGCGATATTTTCGGTGGCTGGGTACTGTCGCAAATGGACATCGCCGGAGGCATTGCTGCAAGTCAGCGGGCACAGGGCCGGGTAGTGACCGCTTCCATCGACGGCATGAGCTTTATCAAACCGGTCAAAGTGGGTGACATACTCGGTGTCTATACCGAGGTAACCCGTACTGGCCGTTCCTCTATGGACATATTGGTTGAAGCCTGGGTGCGACGGGACCAGATAGGCTTGCGTGAGAAAGTCACAGAGGCGACATTTACCTTTGTGGCCGTTGATGAAGACGGTAAATCAAGAGCGTTGCCGGCGGAGCATGCGCTGCCGAACTATGTCAAGTAGGGTTTAGAGTCCGGGCCATACCCGCAAGGGCGTTGTAGCGCGCTAAGCCGGTGTTTTTAACGGACCCGTTTTTAACGACGCGGACGCTTTTTTACAATTGCTGCCAGGGCAGGCCGGCATGGCGCCAGCCGTTCATTGCACTGCGATGGTGGTTGTCGTCGAGTTCGCCTTCGAAGCCGTGCAATACGTTATAGACCTTGTTGAAACCGGCCTCTATAAGCGCGGTTCCAGCATCGACCGAACGATTACCACTGCGGCAGATCAGTACCACCGGTCGTTGTACGGAATGGCCTGCCAATCGTCGTACCTCCCCGATAAAATGCGGGTTGAGATCCCAGTCTTCACCATCCTGCCATGCGACGTGCATGGACCCGACTGGATGGCCGACGAAAAAGTGCTCGGCATCGCTGCGGCAGTCGATAAACAGCGCGTCCGGGTTTTCATCGAGGAAGCTCTTGGCTTGCTTGGGTTTGAGATGCTTCATGTGTGGCAGGTCTGTGAGGTTAGTATAATTGTGGTTGCAGATACTGGTTTTCGCAACGTAAATGTTGTCTGTCGGGGGGAGCAACGCAGCATCGATCACGGCATTTAATTGCATGGATCGCTGCCATGCATCTGATACACTCGCTTTTTTAACCAAATGTTGAGAATGCAGATGACGATTACCCGAATTCAAAGCGGCGACAGAATGAGCCAGGCGGTGGTTCACTCCGGCATGGTTTATACCGCAGGTCAGGTAGCGCAGAATGCCAAGGGCGGTACGGTTGCTGAGCAGACGACTGACATATTAAATGCCATTGATGGCTTACTGGCTGAAGCGGGCACCGACAAATCCAGGCTGTTGACAGCCACGATATGGGTATCGGATATCTCGACGTTTGCAGAAATGAATAGTGTCTGGGATGCATGGGTATCAAAAGGCAATGCACCGACGCGCGCCTGTGTTGAGTCAAAACTGGCGCACCCTGACTTCACCGTTGAAATTGCTGTAACCGCGGTTGTGGGCTAGGCACTGCACGGTGAGCAATCCGACAGACCAGCCGGACGACTGGACGCTAATCGAAAACCTGCCGTTTTCGACAGATGCGGGTTATGGTGCATCGGCCAAAGTCGGTGTGGTGGTGCTGGCGTCTGACTACACTCTGGACCACGAATTCCGTCAGGTGTTTACGGCACCTGACGTGCAGTTCTACCAGGCGCGTATAGAGAATTCACCTCGCGTTACACCGGCAACGCTGGCAGCTATGGAGGCTCGAATTCCCGATGCGCTGCGGTTGATATTGCCGGGCGAGGCGCTCGATGTGGTCGCCTACGGTTGCACATCAGCGACCACCATCATGGGCGAAGACACCATCGTGCGGAAAGTTCGTGAGGTCCACCCTGAGGCAAAAGTAACCACACCGATCACTGCCGCGTTTGCGGCTTTCGACGCACTTCAAGCGCGACGCATTGCGGTGCTGACGCCATACCGAAGTGATGTCAATAAAGCCGTGCGGGCGTACATCACACAGGCGGGGTACGAGGTTCCGGTGTTTGGTTCGTTCAATGAAGAACTCGACCCGGTGGTGGCAAAAATTGACTTCGACAGCATTGCAGCCGCGGTCGAACGTCTGCTGGCCGGGCACGATGTCGATATGGTGTTTGTCTCATGCACCAGCGTCCGGCTGATGGACTCTGTCACGCAACTGGAGCAACGCGTCGGTTTGCCGGTAACCTCATCCAATCATGCTATGGCCTGGCATTGTCAGCGACTGGCCGGCGTTACCGATGCGCGGCCGGCGTTAGGCCGGTTATACGAAAAGCAACTTCGATGCTGATTTTTCCGGTCAGTGTCGGATGAGAAATTCGGCATTAAATTTGGTGCTAATTTGCCGATAGCCTGTCGCAGGACAGGAAAATTACATTAACGGGCATGTGGGCATTTACAAACGCTCTGTGTTCGCCATACACTAAAGCTGCCGGGCTTTTCCGGCAACGTTCTCGGGGCGGGGTGCAATTCCCCACCGGCGGTGTTGGTACTTGGGTACCTAAGCCCGCGAGCGCGCGTCGTTATTCGGTGCGGTCAGCAGATTCGGTGTGATTCCGAAGCCGACGGTAATGCTTGCAATTGCAGGCTGAAAGTCCGGATAAGAGAGAGCGGGAAATACCAGGCATCTGTTTGCCTGCCCGTCACGCCCTGATTCTGGTCAACCGTCTATGGAGACAACCATGAATCAGCCAAGTATTGCGCCACAAATCGGTGGTGATTTTTCAAATGCCCGTATCGCGTATATCGAAGCCAACTGGCACAATGATATCGTCAGCCAGGCGCGAACCTCCTTCACCCGGAGTTTGAATGCCCGCGGAATCACGGACATCCAGCTGTCGACTGTGCCCGGAAGCCTTGAAATTCCGTTGCAAGCCAAACTACTGGCCAAAACGGGACAATTCGACGTCATTGTGGCCGCTGGTCTGATTGTCGATGGTGGCATTTACCGGCACGACTTTGTCGCCAGCACCGTGCTCGATGCAATGATGCAGGTATCGCTGGACAGCGAAGTGCCGATCTTGTCTGTCGTTCTCACACCGATTCATTTTCACGAACATGAAGAGCACCATACGTTTTTCTTTAACCATTTTTTGAAGAAAGGCGAAGAGGCCGCAAACGCCTGCCTTATGACTCTTGAAAATATGGAAGCACTGGGGAAAGCCCGGACCGGCTAGGCGGCACCTGAGTACAGTTTTGTCCAAATCAGCTGGCCAATTTAACGGCCAGGTAGGGGGACCGACGGACCAATCAAGCGGTCCGGAAAAACCGGTTAGTGTGTGTTAGCAGCCGACGGGTTCCCGCGGCCTATGCATCACAGCTGACTGTGTCTGATTCGTCCGTCACGCTAACATCGCAATCGTATCCGGGGGCTGCGCAAGCCCGCGTCATGGTATGGCTATGCTGTGCACTCTTGGCTCTGTCCGGGTAACGCACATAAACCTGCACCTTGGATCCTGCCGGGTTTTTCACCATGTCAGGTCTGTTGCTGTGTACGGCGTTTCGCAGGCGACGAGAGAATAAAACCGCATTACCCATGGCGTAGACTGTCTGCAGTGATGCCGCAGGCCTGCGCGGGTTTTTATGAGCGGGTGCAGCGAGGTATAGTGTGGGCGGGTTGATCGCGGAGAGGGTACTTGGCGGAGTCAGAGCGCAAGGCGTTTAAAGACTGGTTTGACAAGGATGCAGCGAAGCTGCTGGCCGGGCAGTTCAAGCGGGTGCACAAGACGTTTGATGAAAAACGCTTTGCGCAATTGGCGGGCGCCGGCTTACAGAAGCTTGAGTTTAACGACCGCATCAGGCAATTCTCGGACGCTATGGCCGCCACGCTGCCGATGCCGTATCCCAAAGCGATTGCGGTGGTGGTTAACAGTCTTCCTGCGGCACAGACGAATTGCGATGACAGCATCAGCGACGGCTGGCTGCAGTGGCCGGTCGGACAATTTATTGCCGATCACGGATTGGATCATCCGCAGATCTCCCTGCCAGCGATGATAGAACTGACGCAGCGGTTCAGTGCCGAGTTTGCAGTGCGACCGTTCGTCGAGCGCTATCCTGATTATATGTTTGAGCAGATGCTGGCACTGGCGCATCACGAGAATCCACATGTTCGACGCTGGTGTTCGGAGGGCACACGAACACGCCTGCCATGGGGTAAAAAATTATTTGCATTGATCGATGACCCGTCGCCGGTATGGCCGATTCTGGATGTGCTCAAGGATGATCCGGAGCTTTATGTGCGTCGCTCTGTCGCGAACAATATTAATGATCTGGCCAAGGACCATCCAAAGCAGGTGATTACGACGTGTAAGGCGTGGTCGACCGGTGGCGGTGCCGATCGAGCCTGGCTGATCAGGCACGGGCTGCGCACATTGATCAAGGACGGTGACCGTGGCGCACTGGCGCTGCTCGGGTATAGCAAACCGCAGGGCTTACTGGCAAATCTGACAGTCAGTCCCAAAACCATAGCGGTAGGGCAGGCGGTAACTCTGTCATTGGCGCTTAAAAATACATCGGCTAAGAAGCAGCAGCTTATGCTCGATTACGTTGTGCACTACATACGAAAAAACGCGGTGGTCAATGCCAAGGTGTTTAAGTGGAAGGCGGTTACCATTAATGCCAACAGTACAGTGGTTTTTGAGAAGCAGCATCCGATGAAAGTGACCACGGTACGAGCGTTGTATCCAGGGGTACACCGGCTTGATATACAGGTCAATGGTGAGTGTCTCGCGAGCGGGGAGTTCAAGTTGACCTCCTGACGTTTAAACGGGCAATCGCATGTTCTGCAAGGGGCAAAGTAAAATGAGTGATTCCAGACAGTTGGCGTTTCATGAGGTTGTTCGCCGTCGCCGCAGTGTGCGGAAATTCGAGCCAGGTAAAACGGTATCGCGAGAGGTACTGGCCGGTATTGTTGATTGCGGTCGCTGGGCACCGTCCGGTGCTAACGTGCAGTGCTTCGATTTCATTGTCGTTGAAGACGCTGCGATGCGTGAGGCAGTAACCGGCGTGTTTATGCGTCAGGCGCAAAGACTGGTTGACCACGCCAGGGGATTTCCAGCGGTTAAGAAATCCTACCTGGCCAATACGGTTGCCATTATTATAGTGCTGGGCGATCCACGCTGGAAAGTGTGCTTTCCGCAGTCGACCACCGATGAATACAATGCCGAGTATCAGGATAACAACGAAGCAATCTTTCTTTGTTCTCTGGGCGCCGCGATTCAAAATATCCAGCTTGGAGTAACCGCAGAGGGGCTGACCAGCGCCTGGCTGTCCGGTGGCGGCGAAGATCAGACCAATGCAGAACTCGCAGAACTGCTGGGTTATCCCTCATGGATGAAAGCCTATGGCACCATACCGATAGGGTATCCGCAGGCAACTCAGCACCGGCGTTATCGGCGTCCGCTTGATCAGTGCCTGCACTGGAACAGCTACCAGCCAACACAGTACCGAACGCATCAGCAGCTTGATTTTTACGAGAGTACCTTGCGACCCTTTGCGATGTATCGTGATGCTGAAGACATCAATGACTGGCCGGACAAGCAAACCAGACTCGGCGATTGGCAGCGCGCTTTTACAACATCGGAGGCGAATCCCGAGGGGCAGTTGCAGGCAGAGGAGGATTTTTCAAAGCCGAGGGTTACCGGCAGATCTACGCGGCGCAGGCAATGATTTTACGCTGTTGCTGCAGCGATAAATCCCACAGGCGTAGGAGATTGTGACTGTAATTTCTGTCGCAGGGGGTAACGGTATGACCGCGCTGTGGAACTACCAGGCGCTGTCATTGCAATATACTCGGCCTGTTTACTTCAATGAGAATGCTATTGATCACGCTCTATTATGCGCCCGACAACGCGTCACTGATTATCCGGATTATTCTGGAAGAGCTTGGCCTGCCCTATGATACTGTGCTGGTTGACCGCAGTAAGCAGGAGCAATTGAGTGACGCCTACGCGAAATTAAATCCCAAGCGATTGATTCCGGTTTGTCTGATTAATGGCAAGCCGGTTTTTGAGACGGCGGCAATCGCACTGGCTCTGGCCGATCGGCATTGCCCGGGGCAGGGCGCGCGCTTAGCGCCAGAGGTGGCAGATAATGCTCGCCCGCAATTTTTAAAGTGGCTGTTTTTTCTTAGTAATACGCTTCATCCGGATCTGCGTATGTTGTTTTACGCAGAAAAATATGTCGGGCACAGTACCAACGCTATCGATAGCATACGCGCCTGCACACGGCAGCGCCTATATGAGAGCTTTGCTATTCTTGACGCGCACTATGCAGGCCTGGGAACAGACTATTTGCAGGGTGATACACCGTGCATCGTCGATATCTATATTGCAGTGTGTATGCGATGGGCGCAATTGTATCCAGCCAACGCTACAGAGCACTTAAAATGTGCGCAGTATCCGGTGCTCTCTCGATTATTGCAACGACTGGAGTTGCGTCCCGCCGTGATCAGCGCTTGTCAGGCCGAGGGCATTACACAGCAGTTTTTCAGCAACCCCGACTACGCCAACCCGCCCGAAGGATCGGCTACCTGAACGGACATCAGTTGCTGGTGTCGACAAAGAATTTTTTTGAGTTCTTTGCATTGCGAAATACCAGTGGTTTGGTGTCTTTAGTAGTGATGGAACTTTGCGTGATTGCAGCGTCGACGAGGTGGCGATTGGGCGACTTGTCGCAGACAGGATCAGTGGCGGCAGCATCACCGGTCAGCATAAACGCCTGGCAGCGGCAGCCACCGAAATCTTTTTCTTTCTCGGAGCAGGAACGACAGGGCTCTTGCATCCAGTCGAATCCACGAAATTTTTGAAAAGCGTCTGAGTGCTTCCAGATGTCACTCATGCTGGTATCTTTAGCATTGGGAAACTCTATGCCCGGAAGTTGCCGTGCCGAGTGACAGGGTAATGCGGTACCGTCTGGTGTTACCAGCATAAACAGACTTCCCCAGCCGCTCATACAGGGCTTGGGACGGTTTTCGAAGTAATCCGGTACGACGTAGAAAATTTTCATCGCGTCGTTTTTGTTTTCGTCCCGAAAACGCGTAATGCAGGCTTCGGCGGACTCGAGCTGATCGCGGGTTGGCATTAGAACATCGCGGTTGATAAATGCCCAGCCATAGTATTGTGTGGTGGCGAGCTCGACGTAGTCGGCCTCGAGCCGGGTGGCGAGTTCAAGGATATCGTCGACCTGATCGATGTTCTCTCGATGCGTAACAAAGCAGAGCACCATCGGGAAGCCGTTGGCTTTCACGGCGCGAGCCATCTCGAGCTTGTGTTCGAAAGAGTCAGTGCCGGCGATCCAGTTGTTAAGCTCACTGGAGCTGGCCTGAAAGCTCACCTGGATGTGATCCAGCCCCGCTTCCTTCAGGCCTGCAACTCTGTCAGCGGACATGCCAATGCCAGAGGTAATCAGGTTGGTGTAGTAGCCGAGTTTGTGTGCCTCTGCAACGATGATTTCTAGATCTTTTCGTACGATCGGCTCACCGCCGGACAGTCCAAGCTGCGCGGCCCCCAGTTCACGTGCTTCACGTAGAATGCGAATCCAGTGATCGGTGTCGAGCTCAGCGCCGGTGGTGCTGGCAAAGTCGACCGGATTGCTGCAGTAGGGGCATTGCAGCGGGCACTTATAGGTGAGTTCCGCCAATAGCCATAGAGGTGCGTTGACGTCAGACATTAAGCCAGCCTTCGGCGCATGAGGTGGTCATGAAGTCGATAACATCCTGTCGTAAGTCTGCTTCGGGGAACTTTTTTTCAAGTGTCGCAACAATCTGTTCAATGGTATCAGTACCGTTTATCAGTTCGATGATTGCTGCAGCACTTTCACTGAGTACTTTCATGCCTTCAGGGTACAGTAATACGTGGCTGTTCTGTGCCGGTTCCCATTGAAAGCGGTAGCCGTTGGCAAGCTTTGGTACATCGGTTGATTCCATGTCTAGTCACTGACCGGTGTTGATGAATTAATATTGAAGTACGGTGGCATCTCTTTTATGTACGCCAGATACATCGCGTCCAGCATGCTCCATAGTACGTCGAGCTTAAATTGCAGTATTTGCATTGCGCGATCCTGCTGCTCGCGCGTGGTGAAGTGTTCTAGTGTGATAGACAGTCCGTGTTCGACATCGCGGTGTGCTTCTTTGATGCGATTTTTAAAATAGTCCAGTCCCTGATTTTCTATCCATGGATATTTGTCCGGCCAACTCGAGATTCGTTGTTTGTGAATGGTGGGTGCAAACATCTCAGTGAGCGAGGAGCAGGCGGATTCCTGCCAGCTGGCTGTAGCGACAAAGTTCACGTAGGCGTCGACAGCAAAGCGCACTCCCGGGAGTACCAGAGACTGATCGATTACCTGTTCGCGTTTAAGTCCGGTGGCTTCTGCCAGCCGTAGCCAGACTTCTATGCCGCCTTCACTGCCGACGGTGCCGTCGTGATCAATGATGCGTTGCACCCACTGCTGACGAATCAGGCGATCAGGACAATTCGCCAGGAATGTGGCGTCTTTACGCGGGATGGTAATCTGGTAGTAATAGCGATTGGCTACCCAGCCCTGAATCTGTTCTTTTGATAACTCTCCATTGTGCATCATTACCTGAAACGGGTGATGAATGTGATAGCGGGCACCGAGAGAGCGGAGGTTTTTCTCGAAGAGTTCGGCTGACCAGGCAGTGCTGCGGTTTGTTGTCATAGTACTATCTGCATGCCGTCTTCAGCGACTTCAATACCGGCGTCCGCCAGGGCGGTGCGTTGACTGGAGTCTTCATCCAGAATCGGGTTGGTGTTATTGATATGGATTAGAATTTTACGGCAGGACAATGGTTGAAGCTCTTCGATCATACCGCCGCTGCCGGACTGCTGGAGATGGCCCATTTCAGACGCGAGTTTGCTGCCGACACCACGGGTTTGCATTTCTTCATTGGTCCAGGTAGTTCCATCGACCAGCAGGCAGTCGACGCTGCGCATCACCTCCCGGGTGCGCTCCTGTAAGCCACCGAGACCCGGTGAGTAAAAGACGCTGTGCCCGCTGCTGGTATCGCGGATGGTAATGGCGATGTTGTCGCCAGGGTGTGGATCATGCCGATGTGGTGAGTACGGCGGGGCTTTGCTGTCGATTACCAGTGGCCGGAATTCCAGGTCTGTGATGCCGGGGACGGTAAACCAGCTTTCATCGATCGCGATCTCGTGCCAGTCGACGCCGCAGTAGTGCTCAAGCATGGTCAGCACAGGAAACCCGCTGGTGAGATCGTTGTGTACCATCTGCGTGCAGTAAAGTGGTAGCCGGGTATTGTGTTCCCGCAAACTCAGTAGTCCGGTGGTGTGATCGATCTGGCTATCCATCAGCATTACCGCGGTAATGCCGGTATCGCGCAATGAGCGTGCTGGTTGCAGCAACTGTTGCTCGCGTAATTGCTGACCAATGTCCGGTGAGGCATTCACCAGTAACCAGCAAATACCGTCACTGCTGACGGCTATTGAGGATTGTGTTCGGGGAGTCGTCCGGATTTTACCGGTGCGAGCACCGCTGCAGGTTTCGCAGTTGCAGTTCCACTGTGGGTAACCCCCACCGGCAGCAGAACCAAGGACCAGTATTTTTAACATAGCGCGCTGTAGTTCAGCAGAAGAGGTAACGTTGAGCGGGATAGCGCAGAGTCCGGGCGATCTCTTATGAACCGCCCAGTCCCATCAGCTAATGATTGCTAGCGGTTGTAGCAGTACATAGTGATTTCAAATCCAAGACGGATATCAGTAACTGTAGGTTTAGTCCACATAAATATTCTCCTCACGTTTATGTTGCGTGGCGCTATGCGCCGCGTTGATGTAGCCAGAATGCTACAAGGGTTAACAATACACAACTTGTTGCTAAGAATACAGAGCAACTCGCTTTGCGCAACAAAGCGATTGTTCCAACACGCGATCGTCGTGTTTCCAGGCGGGTAGGTTCGTCTGGTAGTGCTACTTCTGTAGTAGCGTTGGCGGTACGGGGTTTCAGCGCTGTTTATGGCGCAGTGCATTGTCGGCGATTGGTTTGGCTTTGCGGCATAAAATGGTAACGTGTGCTGGCCTGGATGAATGTCCGGATGCAAAATCAGGATTGAACGTGACCGAAAGTCGAGACACCGTGTTTTTGATGAACAAGCCTAACTGCAGGTGGAATATTGAGTAGTGCAGACGCACTGTCGTTGCGAGTCGATAGCGTCGATTTCAGCTACGGGCAGATAAAAGCGCTTGATCGCGTTTCGCTAAGCGTGCAGCCGGGGCGTTTTGTGGCGTTGCTCGGGGCCAACGGGGCGGGTAAAAGCACGTTGTTTTCTATCATCACCGGGCTTTATTCAGCGCACGGCGGGACGGTGTCGATTATGGCGCATGATCTGCGCGCGGAGACGCTTAGAGCACTTGCCTGTATGGGGGTTGTGTTTCAGCGTACAACCCTCGATATGGATCTCACCGTTTTTCAGAATCTGCGTTATGCCGCTGAATTGCAGGGGTTGAGCCGCAAGCAGGGCCGGCAGAAAATAGCCGGTGCCATTGCACAGCACGGGTTGCAGGAGTATGAGTCCAGAAAAGTCGCGGCACTCAGCGGTGGTCAGCGACGCCGTGTAGAGCTTGCCCGCGCACTGTTGCACAACCCGACCTTATTGCTGCTGGATGAACCAACGGTAGGCCTTGATCTGGGTAGTCGTGCGGAGTTTGTCGAGCATGTGAAAACGCAGTGTAGAGCGCACCGGACCGGTGTGTTGTGGGCCACCCATCTGATGGATGAAGTCAGCGTAGATGACGATGTCTATATTCTTGATAAAGGCACCATAGTTGCCGAGGGTCGGGTGAGTGATCTATTGGCCAGCCACCAGGTCGCAGATGTTACCGCTTTGTTTAATGCCATCGTTAAGCGTGCAGCACCATGAGTCCAGCACATGCGTTTCGTTGTTTACGAGGGGTCGTCACGCGGGAGGCGCTGCGCTTTGTTAATCAACGCGGTCGCTTTCTCTCTGCGCTGGTCAGGCCGCTCGTCTGGTTGTTTATTTTTGCAGCGGGCTTCCGGTCGGTGCTCGGCGTATCGATCATTCCACCTTATGAAACCTACATACTCTACGAAGAATATATAACTCCCGGCTTACTGGGCATGATTCTGCTGTTTAATGGTATGCAGAGTTCATTGTCGATGGTCTACGATCGTGAGATGGGTAGTATGCGTGTGCTACTGACCAGCCCGTTACCGCGCTGGTATCTGCTGTTGTGTAAGTTGCTGGCCGGAGTCTTTGTCGCGGCTTTGCAGGCATATGTGTTTTTGGCGATTGCCTGGTTCTGGGAGATTCGACCGCCGCTCTCCGGGTATCTGCTGGTCTTTCCGGCGCTGCTGTTCGCCGGGTTGATGCTGGGTGCTCTGGGGTTGTTGTTGTCGTCGTTTATCAAGCAGCTGGAGAATTTCGCCGGGGTGATGAATTTTGTTATCTTCCCGATGTTTTTTGCCTCGTCTGCCTTGTATCCGCTATGGAAAATACTCGATTCCAGTGTGGCGCTGTATTGGATTTGCCGCATTAATCCGTTTACCCAGGCAGTCGAACTGATTCGCTTTGCGTTGTACGGCAAAGTTCATTGGCTGGCGTTGCTCATTGTGATCGTCTGTACGTTGGTGTTTCTGGGGGCCGCTGTGATCGGTTATGACCCGCTGCGCGGATTTCTGTCACGCAAGGCTGGCGGTCCTCCGCGATAGCCCCTGTCTTGAATCCATGGTCTGGCTGGCGATACGGGTAGGTTGTGCTTGCAAATTATTAAAACCAAGGTAAAATTAAAATTACCCTGATAATAATATGTGAATTTACTAATGAAGCTCGAAAACGCAAGCCATATTGCCTTTGCCGGAGGGGTAGCGCTGGTCGCCGGCGATTTGTACTCGGTTGCCACAAAGGTAAAGCGCGATTCAGCAACGTTGCAATCGATCCTGGTCTTTGAAACAGACAGCGGCCGACAGGTTGATCTTGACATCAGTGGCTCTGACGAGGATCTGCGCCACCGCTACTCAGAGTCAATCAGCCCGGAGTCCGACACGCCTCCCACTAACGTGATGGCAGACGAAGCACCTGTGCGGCGCCGTGGGCGGCCTAAGCTTGGAGTGGTCGGCCGCGAGGTAACCCTGCTACCACGGCACTGGCAGTGGCTGGATACACAATCGGGAGGTGCATCAGCAGCGCTGCGGCGACTGGTTGAGCAAGCCAAAAAGGAAAACAGCGTACGCGATGCGATTCGGCAGGCGCAGGATTCGACGCACCGTTTTATGACGGCGATTGCCGGTGATCAGGTCGGGTTTGAAGAGGTGGCAAGGTCACTCTTTGCGGGTGACCGGGACGGCTTTACCAGACACATGAAAGCCTGGCCTGCAGACGTGCGGAGTTGCGCGATGCATTTGTCTGCTGATGCCTTTCCAGCACCTCACGTGTCAAATTGATTGAGGCCGTTTGCCAGTCCATTGTACTCGTCAGGTAGTGCAGGGTATGTGAAGAGCGGCCTGCGGTGAAAATCTGCTAACTCCGGAGAACCAAGTGAGCAACCCACCTGCAGTTTATAGTGATGATCAAGTCCGCCAGCGTCTTGCCGGGCAACTGTCGAACTGGTGGCTGGAGTCTGGCATGATCCAGCGCCGTTTTGCCTGCAATGGTTGGAAATCCAGCTTGTTGATCGCCAATGCCGTGGGGCATCTGGCTGAAGCGGCGTGGCATCATCCTGAGTTGCATGTTGCCTTTTCGTCGGTGCATATCACGCTCTCGACGCACTCGGTTAATGGTATTACTGACCTGGATTTTGAATTGGCTCAGCAGATAGAGGCGTTTGTGTTGTGGCGGCCCGTGCATGGGTCGGGAACACCCAATACTGACCGGCATCGATATCTGGTGTACGACGAATAAAAAGACTTGCTGACTCAGGGGGGGGCGCGCTGGCGGCAATAGTGACTAAATGTGGCAGATTGGCGCTGAAGCAGTTATCAGCGCTTGTTTGTCGATGGTTGCTTTTGGATTTACGCGAGCTGAAGCAGCGGCCGTGCATCTCTGAAGGAGATCAATCGTCTGGCTTGTTCATCCCACAATGCCAGTGGTATGCATTTCAGGCTCTCGATAAAAGTCAGCCGGCCAACGTCTTGTAATTCCGGATGCGATTGCAGCACAGCGGGTAGCTTGTGGAACGGAATGCGACTCGATAAATGATGCACATGGTGGATACCGATATAGCCGGTCAGCCACATGATCGGCTTGGGCAGATCGTAGTAGGAACTGCCATGCAATGCGGCGTGCTCGTGCGTCCAGCCGGGTTTGACGTCCCAGTAGGTTTCATCAAACTGGTGTTGCACATAAAACAACCAGACCCCGATTGATGCGCCGAGTGCCACGATGGGGAGTTGTACAGCCAGAAAAGCGACCCAGCCAAAAGTGTTGATCAGTAATGCGGCGACGATGATGATGCAGAGGTTGGTGCCCATCACGCACAGCCAGGCGGAGGGTTTGCTCATCATGCCAACCGGCAGGCGATGGCGGAACAGGAACATGTAGGCTGGTCCTAGTACAAACAATACAAACGGGTTGCGGTAGAGACGGTAGCGAAGCTTACCGCCCGCACTTAAGTTTTTGTATTCGTTGACGGTTAGTGTGTCGATGTCACCCATACCGCGACCGTCGAGGTTGCCGGAAGTAGCATGGTGGGCGGCGTGCAATTTTCGCCAGTAGTCGTAAGGGGTAAAAGTGAACACACCCAGTATGCGGCCAACCCAGTCGTTGGCCTGTTTGCTACTGAACATCGAGCCATGGCCGCAGTCATGTTGAATTATGAACAGCCTTACCATCAGGCCGGCGCCGGGAACAAGCAATACAGCACCAGCCAGATAGCCGAGTAGTGTGCCGGTATTGAAGAGCCCCCAGATGGCGAGCCAGGCAATGATCAATGGGCCAACAGTGGCAATGATTTCAAGTATCGCTTTGTTGTTGTCAGCTGCTTTGAATGGGGCAAGTCGAGCCGACCACTTTTGTGTGTTGGTATCCAAGAGTGTAAGCCTGTTGATAAATGGATTTATGCGGTGAGATATTGAGTCGTTAACGTGGCCACGAGTATATCGGCGTACAACAATTGCACCAGGCACATAGCGTCTGCATCGGAACAGGACTGCAAAGCGGGCCGGAGTTGTGGAGGGTCGTGGGAGTCAATTAAATGTCACTCAAATGGGTTTGTGTATCTGTGCGCCTGGTGTGAGCGGTAGGATACCAGTTTTACTGGAAAATGCTTTGCTTCTTATAGGCACTGCAATGGTGTCCCGGCGGCGGTTACTGCGGCGAATGGCGCCGCAGTTGTGGTTGCCAATTGTCAGTCATGGCACTGCTAGACCGCGACGGACAGGTCTTGCAGCCAAACCGGCATGATATCGAGCAGCCAGATATCCAGAGCCTGGTTCCAGTGAAACAGCAGCGTAAAGCCGACCAGTAACAGCGCCACACCCATGATCGGTTTTGCCCACGGCATCCATTTCATCAGTCTGTCTTTTCGAGCGGTGAGTAGTTCCCGTGAGCCATACGACAGCAGCAGCAGAATGGAAGAAACCCCGAGGCCGAAGAAAATCATGGTGAACGTCGCCTGCAGCAGGCCCTCGCCGGTCGCGGCTAAACCGATGGCACCACCGAGCGTCGGACCGACGCAGGGCGACCAGACTGCACCAAGCAGCAGACCGATGTAGAACTGGCCACCAGCACCCTGTGCATTTGCACTGTACATGCGGTTGTTGGCTCCAGAGGCGAGCGGAGCGGCGGCAGTTGCCAGGGTTTCCTGTGCCCTTGGGATCAGCAGAATAATCCCGAATATGATCATCATGATCGCTGCAATGCGATTGATCATCTCTTCGCTTAAGCCGATCAAATGGCCAAATGCCGTGACCAGTACGCCCACCAGAGTGAACGATACCGTGAGCCCGAGCGCCATATAGATCGGCCCGTGTCGACTACCCTGAAAAGCCCCGGCGATTATCACCGGCAGCAGTGGCAATACACAGGGGTTGATCAGTGTCAGTACGCCAGCTACCCAGGCCCAGAAAAATGTCATTGTCAAAACCGTTATTTATCAATTCGGTTTTTATAGACTATTCAGGTCTTTAAAGTTCAGTGGATATCTGCATTTTTGCCTCAACAACATACCGCAGCGGGCCGCCACTGCTGAGTGCGTCAAACGGATAGCAGGTCACCAGTAATAGGGTCGATTCGTCAGTGTCGTTGGTAATGGATTCGGTGCGAGCGTCGGCAACGGTAATTGACGATACCGCGTAGCGATGCCAATGACGATCAAGTCCCTGCAAGTCAATGACATCGCCTTGTTCAAGATGCTGCAGCGGTTTGAAATGCGTATCGCGGTGCCCGCCGATCATGGTGACACCCCGATTACCAGCGCCGCTTGATCCGCTCGCCATCCCGGGTGCAAATGCCAGTACGTTGCCGGTTGCACCGTTCAGCACCCATGCCTCCATGTCGAGACGTTCAATAACGAGCTTTGCTACGGGGCGGGTATCGGCCCAGGGCCAGGGTTTGGTCTGGTTTTCTGAGCTAACCCAGGCGCGCATGATCAGAAGCTGTGCGAGCTCGGCCTTGGCCAGCATATAGGTGGCATCGGCCGCTGGCAGGATCGCGCAGAACATCAGTACCGCGATGACGGTTTTTTTTATTCGTTGGGGCGGAAGCTTCATGGTATTGCTGCATCTGTCGGTGGCGAAACGAGGATAGTGGTTGCAAAAAGGGGCATTATGCCGGCCCTTAGCGCAACTCCTGAACCTGCCGCAGGGTTGCAAGGCTGAACACAATAGCAAGTACCGAGAACATCAGGGTGAGTAGCAGACGCATACCTATTCCAAGGCTGCCCTGCGGGAAATGCATGGTGTTTCCTGCTGGCATTATCGATGGCACTGCCGCGGTATCCAGCCGGTGCAATGCGGTGTCTCGGGTTATTTCCTCTTCAACCGCGACCAGGCTGGTGTAACGGGTGACCAATCCATAGTCGAGCGCAGTCTCAGTGACTTCTGTTTCTACCTGCTCGTGGTCGGTACCGAAAAGCAGGCTGTTTTCCAGATCATCGATTTTACGTCGAGCCCACAGTTTATAGAGGCCTTTATCTTCTTTTGGCGTGGCTGCGGCCTTGCCTGTCACAGGGTCGATGTCTGTGTTACTTGCTGCGATCTGCAGGCGACGACTCCAGGGCTGGCCGGCGTGATAGCCACTGACAATCAGATCAGCAGCGCCTATCGCGTGTGACCATCTGGCGTCGGCCAGCACAGGTTCTCCGGCGTATAGATCCGGTACCGTTCGAGGATAGATTTCCGGTGCGCTCACCCCTTCCCAGTTGAGCGACAAATCTGTTAGTACCGGGCTTTCCAGCTTATGAAACAGCGCCAGCATTTTTTCCTGCACTTCGTTGTCGCGGGCAATATAGGTGTAGCTACCACGTCCGATCTCCGCAGCCTTGCGCATAAACCAGGTATTGGGTGAAGAGCCGATGCCAATGGTAAACAAGCGGTTTTGACCCAGTTGCTGTTGCAGTTGATGAAAGATTGCCTCTTCGTTGCCAACGCTGCCGTCGGTGATAAAAACAATCTGTCGTATCTGGCTTTCATCTTGTGTCGCAGTGTGCGTGTGTTGTTGGTTCAGCGCGGCGTTTATCGCGGCGCTGATTTCAGTGCCTCCGTCGGCGTTTAAATTTTGCACCCACTGATTGGCGTAGCGGAGGTTTTCGTCGTTAGCCGGTTGTGCGGAGGCAAATAGTTTGTGTGGCGAGTCGTTAAATTCGATGACGTTAAAGGTATCGGTGAGCTCGAGTCGATCGATCCCCAACTGCAGCGCCTGACGTGCCTGCACAATGGAATTACCCTGCATTGACCCTGACGTATCTATAACGAAGATCACCTCACGACCGGTGCTAACGCTTTCGAAAAATTCCTGTGGTGGTATCAGCATGATCGATGCAAATGTCTCACTGCCTGAGTCACTGGTGTGGTCTTCCCGAAACACGGCGGCGTGAGGGCTGGCACCGGGCGCAGGCGTCCAGAGAAGCTCGAAGTCCCGATCCATAGCCGTGCGCTGGTTTGCCAGAGTAACCTTCCAGATGTCTGCGATCAGCGTGCTGGTTATCGCGTGGGACGGACTTTCCACGGACTCAAGGTCAATACCCGAATCGATGGACAAGGTTATTTCGGTGGTGTTCGGAAAACCGGCTGCGGCCATTGGCGGGGTGATTTCGTCAGCATCTGTTACCTGATCCGTCGGTCGCGCCCAGCCACTGCTGGTCGCCTCATAAGCGAGGTGTTCAGTGTCCGGCATTGATTGAAGTCGCTGCCCCGGGATGTAGCGCTGTGTCATAGTCAGCGGAATGCGAAGATTAAACTGGCCGTCTGAGTATCGCGGTGCAGACTGATACGCGATCATCACGTCAATTTTTTCACCGGGTGGGATGTTTGCCACACGTGAGGTGAACAGGTTGGCTCGCTGCTGCTCCAGAAGGCTGGTGCGCTTGCCGCTGTCTTTGGCTTGCTGGTAGGTCTTTCTGGCTTTGCTGCGGGTTTGCAAAATGCCTTTGATGGTGCGCTCGCCAATGGTCATTTCCAGCGTGTCTACGCTGGCGTTATCCGGAAGCGGGAAAACATACACCGCCTCCATCCACGAGGGGCTGTCATTTTGAAACGACTGCTGTACCTCGACCCGCGTCGACATGCCAGAGACACGGGCGTTGATTCGACTGCTGACCGGTTGCAGCCGGGTAAAGCGGCCGGCGTTGCCGGCGGGTATCAGTAGAGCGGCGCTGTCCACTTGCTGCAGGGATATTTCATTACCGGTGGCAGGCTGCTGCAGGGTCAGGATAAGCAGCGCCAGGTTCAGGATGGCAATAGAGGTGAGGTTGTGTTTCATAGCGGTTCCGGCGGTGGGTTGCGTGTACCGTTATTAAAACCGGTGAACATGGCATCCCGTCACCGCCGTTGTGATCAATCGGGGTGAATTCTGACAAAAAATGGCAGTCGAAGCCGCCAGAGGGTTGGGGGCGATATCCTGCGGTGCCGTCACCAGCCATCCGTGTTCAGCGTCAGGGCAATAGTGTATCTTGGCCTGCTTTATCCTTAATCTTTATCTGTGATAGCTATGCTCAAAAGCCTGACTTACCCGCGCGTATTGTTGCCGACTGCAGTCTGCCTGATCGGTCTGGGGTCTCTGCTGACAACGGCATTAGCGGCGGCTGAAACAGCGCAACCAACGCCAGCGCGAGATTCATTTGTGCAAAAGCCCCGTTGGGAGGTCGGTGTTGCCGCCGCGGCACTTAGCGTACCTGCCTATCCGTCGTCAGCGGTGGCCAACAAACGCAATTTTCTGGTGCCCTGGTTTATTTATCGCGGTGATAAAGTGCGCTTGCAGGACGGTGGGATCAAATTGATTGCACTTGAAAATGAACGGCTGACAATCGATGTCTCTTTGGGCGCTTCTCTCAGTGCTAACTCCGATGAAACACCTCTGCGCGTAAACATGCCCGATCTGGACTACCTGTTCGAGTTTGGTCCGAAGATCGACTACCGCTTTTGGGATCGTGATCTGGAAACCGGTCAGCGCACGCGGCTGAGTTGGCAGACGGCGCTGCGCTTTGCCGTATCAACAGACTTTTCCAGTGTCAGTTCCCGTGGACTGGTGCTGGGTTCCGAGCTGTCCTATCGGCGCGACAATCTATTTGGTACGCCCGTGTCTCTGTCGTTGTCTGTAGGGCCAACCTGGGCGACGGAGAAACTGATGGATTATATCTATGAGGTCGACGCGCCGTTTGCGACTGACCAGCGTGCTGCTTACGATGCCAGCGCCGGCTATCTGGGGACCGATGTATTTATCGGTCTGAGTTCCAAACTCGGCCGCAAGGGACGTGGATTTATCGGTCTTGGAAAAAATATCCATGGTGGTGCCGAGAACAACGACAGCCCCCTGTTTGAAAAGAACGCTACCGAGTCAATTATTATAGGTCTAAGCTGGCAGCTTAAGCAGAGCCGCGACTCAATACGAGTCATAGAGCAGTAACGAGGCGACCGGTCTGCTTCAACTCACCTGACCAGCTGTCGGGCGCTGCCGGGCAGTACTGAGACGCAGTTCCGATCCTGACACCTCAGGTGAGGTTTGGCAGCGTGACAGCGCCCGATGGCTGTGCAATTTCGATGGCGCGATTAGTATTTTGTAGGGCGCATTGGAACTCGGTGTCGGTTGGTCGATGGGTGTAAAAGGAGGGTATAGCGGGGAACAGACAACCTTCGCGACAACAAAACCGTCCGTCCTCTGAAGTAAGAAACCGGTCGTGCATAAAAGTGAACCGGGTGATCGGACACATGCTCAAACCCGGCTGTCGAAACAGCTACAGTGCCTGAGAGGTGTGTGTTATGCCAATTGTCTATGGGGATATCGGTTCCGGCAATTGCTATAAAATTGCGCTGCTTTTGTCGCAACTCGGGATCCAACACGAATGGCGTGAGACGCTGGTAACCCGTGGCGATACACGTACTGATGATTTCCGGGCTATGAACCCTGCCGCACAGATTCCAGTGGTGACGCTGGATAACGGCACTGTGCTCACTCAGTCCAACGCGATCTTGTATTGGTTTGCGCACAACACGGCACTGGCGCCATCAGATCCGCTGTTGATGACGCGTGTTCTGGAATGGCAGTTCTTTGAGCAGTATAGCCATGAGCCCACTATAGCGGTCAGACGTTTTATTAAAAAATACCTGAATCTGCCGGCAGACAGAGTACAGCAGTTTGAGCAACTGGAGGAGGGGGGCTATCGGGCACTGGGTGTGCTGGAGTCACGATTGTGCGATCACGACTATCTGGTCGGAGAGTCCTACACGCTGGCTGATATCAGTCTGTATGCCTACACTCATGTGGCCGACGAGGGGGGCTTTGATTTATCGTCCTACCCGGGAATCAATCGCTGGTTGTCCAGGGTTCGCAATGAACCGGGCTACATCAGTATGGATGGTGGAAAGTGAGCGTCGCGCTACACGAGCTCGTGAACAATATAGCCGCCGTGTGTGCCGGTCAAAACCAGTCGTTGCCGGCGGCGTGTTATCACCGTGACGATTTCCTCGGGCTTGAGATCGAGGCCGTGCTTAGTCCCGGCTGGCATTGCCTCGGACGTGAGGATGAAATTGCCAGTGAAGGTGATTTTTTTACCGCAGCAGTGCTCAATGAACCGGTTATTGTAGTGCGTGGCAGCAATGCAGGTATCCAGGTACTGTCGAATGTATGCAGGCATCGTGCAGCACCAGTGGCCAGTGGTAGCGGCAATGCGAGCGCTTTCCGCTGCCCCTACCATGCCTGGACTTACAACATCGATGGCAGCCTCCGTGGTGCGCCGCTGGTGCCTAAACATAAGCTCAAAGAATGCCGCTTGCCGGCGATCCGCTCCGAGTGCTGGGGTGGGTTTGTCTTTGCGACGCTCGATGATACCGTCGCTCCGTTGCATGAGTCTTTGTTCGAGTTAAACGCCCAGATAGCAAACTATAATATGGCGCAAATGCATCACGTCGTTTGCTTCGAGGAAACCTGGGACTGCAACTGGAAATCATTGGTTGAAAATTTTATGGATGGCTATCATTTGTCCGTGGTGCATCCCCAGACGTTGCGTCCGTTAACCCCCACCCGCCTCTGCGAACCGATGATCAGCGGTCCGGCCTTTACCGGCTATATTGCCAACTATGCGAAGTCCGCCCCACGGCGTAAGAATCATTCCCAAACGCTGACCGACGCTGAAAAACGCCAGTCAAAACTGTTCTGCATCTATCCGTCGATGGTCGCCTCGGTCTCGCCGGACACGCTGGTGTACCTGGCCCTGCAACCTGACGGCACTAGTGCCGTTAAGGTTAAATGGGGCTTGTCTGTAGTGGAGCCTGATCTGCCTCCTTCCGAGAAAATCAGCCGGATAGAAAAATGGCAGGCGATTAACGCTGAGGATCACGCGTTGCTAAGCTCATTGAACCGTGGGCTGCAGTCAAAGCTGTATCATGGCGGTGCGTTGGCGCCGGCTAACCTTGAAGGGACAGTAAGTGATTTTCACAACTACTTAACCGGCCGGTTAAGTGGATATTTGAGTGCGTCTGCCTTAACCTGAAGCGCGTTGTGTTGGTGCGTCGTCTTTAACAGAAACCCGTTGATCGCTCATGTTCTGCAAATGGCCGGTTGCCAGCCGTTACGGGGCTGCGATATACCAGTGCTCTGCAGTAATCTATTGGACGGCTGCCTGCCCGTGACGACGGCCACAGAGCGACGCTATGGCACCTGATCGCAACGCTGCGATACAAGTCTCCCCCACCGCTGGTAACACGGAAAAACCCGATGCTTGATTGGCAAATAATACTGGCGGTGTTGCCAGTGGTTATCTTTGCAGGACTGGTGCATGGTGCGCTGGGGTTGGGGTTTCCCATGGTGGCGACGCCGCTGATTGCCGTTTTTCTGGATGTGAAGCTGGCGATCTTTGTCACTGCGCTACCGACTGCGGCGGTGAATATAGCCAGCGTTCTGAGCAGTCCCACGGCACTGGCCACCTTGCGTAAATACAGCCCGCTGGCAGGTGCCGGCGTGGTGGGGACCGTAGCGGGGTCATTGGTGCTCGCCGTTTCAGATCCGGATCCGTTCCGATTGCTACTGGCGATATTGATACTGTTTTTTCTATGGACCAGTCATCAGGGACACTGGCCAAAAGCGTGGGTGCTCCGCAATGGCTTGCTCGCTATGATGCTGGTGGGTTTCTTCAGTGGAGTCTCGGCCGGTACCACTAATGTGATGGTGGCCGTGTTGATTGTCTATTTTCTCACGCTGGAGGTGCCACGCACTGAAATGGTACCGGCCATGAATATGTGCTTTTTACTGGGCAAATTGTCGCAGATCGGGGTGTTTCTTTGGGTCGGTGTTATTGGTGCCGGGTTGCTTGTCTCAACGATACCGCTGGCGGTCTGTGCGCTGGCGGCATTGTTTGCGGGCCAGCGCATTGGAAAGACCATACCGCAACAGCGGTATCGGAAGATTCTTCGATGGCTACTGGGCGGGCTGGCGGTGGTCCTGTTGGTGCAGTATTTTAATTCAGGCGGTTAAGCCGTCCTGCTAGAGGCTGAGGTTAATCGTGGCTGCCTGCCAATACAGAATCGGCGACAAAATTATTGGTCTGTCTTTCCTGCTCGAAAGTGGAACCCGGTCCGTGACCCGGCACAAAAGATACCGCGTTGCCGAGCGGCCATAATTTGTTGGTAATCGAGTTGATCAATTGTTGATGATTGCCGCGTGGCAGATCAGTACGGCCGATTGAACCCTGAAAAAGCACATCGCCGACGAACGCTAATCCCAGTTGTGGCTGATGCAATACCACCGAGCCGGGTGAATGGCCGGGGCAATGCAGTATGTTGAAGGTAAGGCCCTCGAAGTCCAGGGTGTCTCCGTCGCTTAAGTATTTGTCGGGGGTGAAACTTTCCGCTTCGGCGATACCATAAGTCCCCGGTGTCAGGTCATCGAGCAGGAACTGATCGTCGGCATGCGGGCCGATAATGTCGCAATTGAGACGACGCTTCGATTCTGCGGCTCCACCTGCATGGTCAATATGTCCGTGCGTCAGCCAGATTTGCTCGATAGTGACATTCAAGTCATTGATCACCTGCATCAACCGGTCAACCTCTCCACCGGGATCAATCAGCACGCCACGCATTGATTCGGTTGACCAGAACACCATGGCATTCTGCTGTAGTTGCGTGACCGGAACTATCTTTAACTGGAACCCGGGGGCGCTGTCGTTTGATGTCATTGCACTGGTGTTCCTGAAGTTAATCGATTGAGATAGTAACCTATACCGCACACAATCCAGAATGTCAGGGTTGTTGTGTCACTAGAGCACAAACCAGCCAGAGATGATCCATTGAAACCAGTCGCTGTTTTAATCTATGTGCACGATGTCAGTCGGGCGATGGCCTGGTATGCCAGTGCACTCCCTGAAACCCGCCGGCATGCGGTCGCCGAAGCCAGTGTCGCAGCGTTGAACGTGGGTGGAGTTATCCTTGAATTTGTCGCCGCCGATGAGAAGGTGGGCTGCGGGAAATCCGGCACGGTGGTGTATTGGTCGGTCCCTGTGTTAAGGCAGGCGATAAGCCACTTTGAAGATCTCGGTGCCACTCTATATCGCGGTCCGATGGCCATCGAGGATGGCCAGGGCATGTGCCAGTTAGAAGATCCATTCGGCAATCTTATCGGTTTGCGTGGCTGCTACCCTGATCACTGACTGCCTCCGGTAGCCAGACGACTGTTTCACGTAGCCAGCGGGTGATCCCTTGCGTCACTGCTGTGGATAGGTTGCCGTTTAGAGCTATCAGGGTAGTGTTATTTGTGAGTTACTACCATTCCACGGAGTCGGCAAATTTTATCATTCGCGGTACCCGGGCCTGATATTCCACAATGCTATGACCGCAATTATCCATGTGCGGCAATGCCCATATATCATTCAGTGGCCGACCGGCATACTCTATTAACAGCGATTTCAAAAAAGCACCGTGACTGACAATCAGGACTTTCTCTGCATTGCCTTCGCACTCATCGAGAATTTCATTGATGGCGTTGCGTGCGCGTTGCTGGAGTTGGTGAAATGTCTCTGCGCCGTCAAGCGCAAATTTTTCGGGTTCATTGCGGAATTGACCGGTCTCGACGGGATACTGTTCAGTGGCCTCAGAGAGCAGTACGCCTTCCCAGGGGCCGAGGTGAATCTCCCTCAGTGACGGACGGAAATCAACGTGATCAATGTTGCCTTCGAGTATATTGCTGGTGGTCTGGCGGGTGCGGGCCAGATCACTGGAGTAGACACGATCAAACTGTGGCAGTTTGCCGACCAGCGCCTGTGCCTGCGAGATGCCCAGTTCCGAGAGATCCGGGTCAGAGGTGCCCTGGATCCGGATCTCTGCATTCCAGATGGATTGGCCGTGGCGCACGAAGTGGAGGACGGTCATAGGTTACAGTCGCTTGATTGAAGTTATAAAGGGTGCGGTTGCGAGGGTGGCAATGTAACAAGCCGACGAGTGCAAGGCAATTCGAGTGATGGGCATCTCTGGTGCTCAGTGTTGCTCCGGGGTCATTGCTCTGTTTAGCACCCGGTGCACAATGGCTGAGATGACTGCCTGCAACATAGTCAGTGCTACCGGCGTTGACTTCTGGCAGCATACTGCAGACAGTCTGGAGATCATCACATGCAACCGTTCGAAGGTATTCGCGTACTGGATTTCACTCACGTGCTGGCTGGGCCGTTCTGCACTTACCAATTGGCGGTGATGGGTGCGGATGTCATCAAAATAGAGTCGCCCACACGCCCGGACATGATGCGTGAGGAGTCGGTCAGTGAAACGCTTGCCGGGCAACAACGTGGCACGCAGTATCTATCGCAAAGCGCTGATAAACGGTGTATCGCGATTGACATCGATACGCCGGACGGGGCTGACCTTATCCGGCGGCTGGTCGTCTCTGCCGATGTGGTGGTGGAAAATTTCAGGGCAGGGGTGATGGCGCGTGCAGGGCTCGATTATGAATCACTGGCTGCGGTTAATCCGTCGTTGATCTATTGTTCAATGACAGGCTTTGGTCAAACCGGACCGAAGGCAACACACCCAGCCTACGACAATGTGATTCAGGCGTTTTCCGGTCTGATGGCCGCGACCGGCAGTGTGGAGACGGCACCGGTCAGGGTGGGGCCGCCAGTGCTGGATTACGGCACTGGCGCGCAGGCAGCCTTTGCCATTTCGTCAGCATTGTTTCAGCGCAGCAGAACAGGCACTGGACAATACATCGATGTCGCTATGCTGGATGCGGCGTTGATGCTGATGTCGACCAGTGTGGTCGACACCCAGGTCACCGGCAGTGCTCCGGTGCCACCGGGAAATTCCAGTTTGGTGAATGCCGGTTATGCCTGCTTCGAGACGCGAGACGGCTTGATTATGATCGGTGCGTTTACCATCAAGCAGCGCGCTGATCTGTGGCAGGCGCTGGATCAGCCGGAGCTTGCGCAACGCTGCCGGAGTATGCCCCGCTCCGATCTGGCGCGGCGCCTGGACGAGGACACCGCGCTGCTGGCTGAGCTGTTGATGGGGAAAACAGCGCAGCAATGGGAAGACCTTTTAAATGATTGCGGAGTGCCGGCAGCACGCGTCAGAACGCTGGATGAAACCCTCCAGCATCCGCAGGTTGCATCACGGAGGGGACTTCAGCCGGCCGATGGGCTGCCACCCGGGAATTCTGCGTTGCGCATGCCTGTTGCGGCGTTTTCCTTCCAGCACGATGGTCCGGAAATTCATCGTCACGCGGCGCGGCATGGCCAACATACCCACGAAGTATTGCAGCAAATGGGTCTCGATGACGCCGAAATATCGGCGCTGGAAAAGTCCGGTGCGGTTGTACAGTCCTGAATCCCGCCCGGCGAACAAAATCTACCGTGTGTTTCAATGGGCTGGTGGTATTATTTATTCCTTCGAAAAACTGTGGGAAAAAACGTGATTGATCTTTATAGCTGGACAACCCCCAACGGACGCAAAGTATCAATAATGCTGGAAGAATGCGGGCTCGAGTATGAGTGCCATTCGATTGATATCACCACTAACAAGGATCAGTTTGAACCCGGGTTTTTGAAGATCAGCCCGAACAACCGTATTCCCGCTATTGTGGATAGAGACACTGGCACTAGCATGATGGAGTCGGGCGCGATTCTTATGTACCTGGCTGAAAAAACAGGTAAGTTTCTATCGACAGATCCCGCCGTCCGCTGGAAAACCATTGAGTGGCTGATGTGGCAAATGGGCGGCCTGGGACCCATGGCCGGTCAGACCCATCACTTCGTCAAGTTTAATCAAGGCAAGTCTGCTTATGCGGAGGAGCGCTACACCAACGAGACGCGTCGCTTGTACGGTGTGCTTGATCGACAACTGGCCGACAACGAATACATTGCCGGTGAGTACTCCATAGCAGATATGGCAACCTGGCCATGGGTGTCCCGCTTCGAATGGCAAACGATGGATCTGAATGAATTTGCCAATGTTAAGCGGTGGTATTTGAGTATTGCCGGACGTCAGGCGGTACAGAAGGGATATCACGTGCCTAAATTTACCATGGATATCCCGATGCCGGCATAATCCGGGGGCTTGCGGTCAGCCGCTGTTCACAGAGGGTATAGGTCAGCGGCTGCGCGTAGTGGTTGCTGTCCCGGGCCTGAAGAGTGTTAAAGGACCGGGTTAAACCGGCTACCAGGGCAGGGTGAGCTGCTGCCGGTTTTCTACCTCAATTAAAAAACTTTTTACCGGAAGACCGCCGCCAAAGCCGGTTAATGTGCCATCGCGTCCAATCACCCGATGACAGGGAATAATGATCGGGATCGGATTGCGTCCGTTGGCATTGCCAACCGCCCGGACCGCGAGCGGGTTGTTGATTGCTCTGGCGACAGCGCCGTAGGAGGCGGTTGTGCCGTAGGGGATGTCGATCAGTGCCTGCCAGACCTGCTTTTGAAATGCCGTGCCGGCGGGAGCCAGTGGCAGGTCGAAGTGAGTAAGCCGGCGATCAAAATAACTGTCCAGTTGAAGCAGAAGCTGGTGGAATGGTTCTGCGGTTTCCTGCCAGCTTTCGTCGATTGACGCTTTTTTACCCTGACCTTCAGGGAACACCACATGCGTAATGGCCTGCCGGTTTCCGGCGCACAGCAACGGGCCCACCGGGGAGTCGTGCCAGCAGTAGCTGTCTGTTGCGGTACTGAGTTGATCGTTTAACATGACGTGTAGGCGTTGGCGGGTAAAAAAGGAATTGCGCTGATTCGGTATAGCCCAATACTACCCGCCAAAGTGCGTCGATGGTATTTCAAAATGGTGTAGATGCTTGCGCCGCTGGACGCAAGACAGAGTAGACTATTGATAGTCGATATTTACGCGGCGATCGTCAGCCGGAAATGGTTGTGTCTGCTCAACGCGGGCTGGCTGGCCAGCGGGATTTGCACAGAAAATATAAGGAAACTCATGACTATTTCGTTCAATGACCGTGTTGCAATTGTGACCGGCTCGGGCAGTGGTTTGGGCCGGTCCCATGCGTTACAGCTTGCAGCACGCGGTGCGCGAGTGGTGGTTAACGACTTTGGTGGCAGTCGGGATGGCCGCGGTGGCTCGGCGACCGCCGCAGAGCAGGTTGTGGCCGAGATTATCGCGGCGGGTGGTGAGGCGATAGCTAACACCGCAAATGTGACCAGTGAGGCCGATGTGCAGGCGATGGTTGAACAAACCATGGATAGCTGGGGCCGGGTCGATGTGCTGGTAAACAATGCCGGTATCCTGCGTGATAAGTCTTTTGCAAAAATGCAGGGTGATGACTGGCGAGCCGTGGTGGATGTGCATTTGAACGGCTCGGCCAATTGCAGTCGGGCGGTGTGGCCGATAATGCGTGAGCAACGCTATGGTCGTATCGTGATGACAACCTCGACTTCCGGCATCTACGGAAACTTTGGCCAGGCTAATTACGGAGCCGCCAAAACCGGTGTGGTGGGTTTGATGAACGTACTGCACATCGAAGGCGAGAAATACGATATACGGGTAAACTGCCTGGCACCAACGGCGGCCACGCGCATGACTGAAGACATCATGCCAGAGGAAATACTCGGCACTATTGCACCGCAGAATGTTACACCGGCGGTGTTGTTTCTGGCATCGCAGGACGGCCCCAGTCGCACTTTGCTGCTGGCCGGTGCGGGGTGCTTCACCGTGGCAAAATTAATCGAAGCCGAGGGCATCTACCTCGACGAGCAGCAGCGAACACCAGAGAAAATTGCCGAGAACTTTGACCAGATGTGTGACTTGTCGTCAGGGCGCGAGATCCTCACTGGCAGTGAGCACGTTGAAAAAATTATCGATAGGGCAAAGCAGCACAACCGCTAGGCTGTGTTGGTACTTGGTGATGTCGCTGGTGGCCTCTGCAAAAAAAGTTTCAGGCTGGCCGCTGGTGCAGAGTACGGTGTGGTCACTTGCAGTGATGGCAACAATTTCTATAGAAAATATGGTCTAACGGATTTAAGGATTAAACAATGAGTCAAACCGATTTATCTGCGGCATCGACGACAGTTACCGATGCGGTCGTCAGTCGTCGTTCCCTGCGGGCATTTACCTCTCAATCGGTCGACGATGACGTACTTAAATCAATTTTTACCAATGCTGCACGCGCACCCAGCGGAACCAACATGCAGCCGTGGCGTGTGCATCTTCTAACCAACGATGCGCTGACCAATGTAAGTGCAAAAGTCCTTGAAGCTTACGATAACGATGTACCATTCGAGGCGGAAGAGCCCTATTACCCGGATAAGTTCTTCGAGCCCTTTCTGAGTCGCCGCCGTAAAGTGGGGTGGGATCTTTACTCGCTGGTTGGTATAGAAAAGGGCGACAAAGAAAAAATGCGCGCGCAGCACCGTCGCAATTTTGAGTTTTTTAATGCCCCGGTCGGAGCTGTTTTTACGATTCACCGCGATCTCAATACCGGCAGCTGGCTGGACTATGGGATGTTTTTACAGAATGTGATGGTGCTTGCGCGGGAAGCCGGTTTGCACACCTGTCCGCAAGCCGCTTTTTGCGGATATCACAAAGCGATTCGCAGTGCCTTGCCGTTAGACGAGTCGGAAGTGGTTGTGTGCGGAATGTCCATTGGCTACGCGGATTTTTCTGCGGTTGAGAACTCCCTGGAAACAGAGCGCGCATCATTTGACGAATTTGTTGTGGTTTATAATTAAGCAGCCGCAGTGAGGCGCAGGTGGGGGTCACACGGTACCGGTGTTAAGCGCTGCCGGGGTGCGGCAGTGTTGTCGGATAATACCGGAGCATGGGCTGCTTTGTGGTAGATTTGCAATCTGGGGATTTTTGGAGCTAATCACTATGAAACGAACTTTTTCGATCCTGATTGCGGCTTATTCAATTTTTTGCGGCGTCGCAAACGCAGCGCGCACCGATATTGTTGTCGGGATGCAACTCGAGCCACCTAACCTCGATCCGACGGCCGCCGCCGCAGCGGCTATCGATGAGGTAGTTTACGCCAATGTTTTTGAGGGGCTTACCCGCTTCGCGTCTGATGGCAGTGTTATCCCTGCACTGGCGAAATCATGGGAAATCTCTGAAGACGGACTCGCCTACACGTTTACCCTGCAGTCGGGTGTGATGTTTCATGACGGCAGTGTGTTTGATGCCAATGACGTGAAATTTTCACTTGATAGAGCGCGTGCCGATGATTCCACCAACGCGCAAAAGCAATTGTTTGCCGGTATTACCGACGTGGTGGTGGTCGATCCCGCGACGGTAACTCTGACCCTAGAAAAGCCCAACGGCGCGTTGCTTTTTAACCTGGCCTGGGGGGATGCGATTGTGCTGTCACCAGACTCCTTCGACAAGGCTAAGACCGCTCCGGTGGGTACCGGGCCGTTTATCTTTAGTAAGTGGGTTCAAGGTGATCGCATTGAGCTTTCCAGAAATACCGCCTATTGGGGTGAGCCTGCCAAACTAGACAAGGCCACTTTTAAATTTATCTCTGAGCCTACCGCAGCATTTGCAGCGCTGATGGCAGGAGACGTTGATGCCTTCCCGGTGTTTCCAGCACCCGAAAACCTTGCCCAGTTTGATGCTGACCCGCGCTTTACCGTGGTTGTAGGATCGACAGAGGGAGAGACAATTCTCTCAACCAATAACAAACAGCCTCCCTTTGACAACAAGCTGGTGCGACAGGCACTGGCGCACGCGATTGATCGCAAAGCCATCGTAGACGGTGCGATGTTTGGTTTTGGCACACCGATCGGGACGCACTTTGCACCGCACCATCCGGCCTATGTCGACTTAACCGCCAATTCCAGTTACGACCCCGAGAAATCCAGGGCACTGCTGAAAGAAGCCGGTTTTACAGAAGGCTTTAGCACCACACTGAAATTACCACCGCCGTCGTATGCTCGCCGTGGTGGGGAAATTATAGCGGCACAGTTGCGAGCGGTGGGCATTGACGCTGAGATCAGCAATCTGGAGTGGGCACAGTGGTTGGAGCAGGTTTTTCGAGGCAAAGACTTTGGTCTGACAATTGTGTCGCACACCGAACCGATGGACATAGGTATCTATGCCAAGCCGGATTATTATTTTCAGTACGACAACACCGGCTTCCAGGCGCTGATCACTGATCTTGAAGCAGAAGCGGATCCGGCCAGGCGCACTGAGATGATGCAACAGGCGCAGCAGATGATTTCTGATGACTACGTCAATGGTTATTTGTTTCAACTGGCCAAGACCGGCGTTGCCAATGCGGATATCGTAGGCTTGTGGGAGAACTCACCAACGCAGGCCAATGACCTGACGGCGGTTCACTGGAAGTAAAACCGGTGGCAGGCCCCGGTTTCGGGGCTTGCCATTTGTGCCTCTATAACCGTTTAGGAACCACCACTTGACTCCACACGGCGACTAGCCAGTGCTGCGCTATATTCTCAAGAGACTGGTGTCACTGGCGATGACACTGCTGGTCGCGAGCATTATCGTTTTTCTGGTGATTGAAGTACTGCCAGGTGACCCTGCCAGCTATATGCTGGGCCTCAATGCGCAGCCTGAAACCGTGATGGCACTGCGCGAGGAGCTAGGCCTGAACGCCTCTAAACCGGTGCGCTATTTCACCTGGATCAGCGGTTTGGTAACCGGGGATTTCGGTATCTCCTATACGTATCGCACACCGGTGGCGGAAATGATTGCGGATCGCGCAGTGATCTCGCTGCCGCTGGCCGTGTATGCGCTGGTGCTGTCAACCCTTATTGCGTTTCCGGCGGGCATTATTGCCGCTACCCGGCGTGGGTCGGCTGCCGACGTGTCTATTATGGGTTTTTCGCAGCTGGGGGTGGCTATTCCCAACTTCTGGTTTGCGATGATTCTGGTAACCGTGTTCGCAATCAATCTGCGTTGGTTCTCGGCCGGCGGTTTTCCGGGCTGGGAGACCGGTTTTTTCAACGGCCTGAAAGCACTAACGCTGCCGGCTATTGCGCTGGCACTGCCGCAAGCTTCCATACTGGCGCGAGTGATGCGGTCGTCGCTGCTGGATACACTGGGTGAGGATTTTGTTCGCAGCGCGCGGGCCAAGGGGCTCAGCGTTCGTCAGACGTTGTGGCGGCACGCATTGCGCAATGCCCTGATTCCGGTGTTAACGATTATTGGTTTGCAGTTTTCCTTTCTATTGGCTGGCGCCATTATTATAGAAAATGTTTTTTTCCTGCCCGGTCTGGGTCGGTTGATCTTTCAGGGTATCTCGCAACGTGACCTGATCGTTGTGGAGAGCGTTGTCATGCTGCTGGTGTTTGCGGTAGTCGTAGTGACCTTTCTTGTCGATGTTGCTTATGCGGTGGCTGATCCCCGCCTGCGCAGTCGCTGATGCTGCGCCATCGCAATCTGGTGATCGGTGCGGTTCTGGCGCTGGCGTTTCTACTGGCGGCGGTTGTTTCGCTTTTCTGGACGCCGTTTGATGTTGCCGAAATCGATATCGCCAATAAGCTAAAAAAACCCGGTGACAGCATTTACTTGTTTGGTACCGACCATTTCGGTCGGGATATCCTGTCGATGATCATGGTCGGGGCGCGAACCTCTATCGCGGTTGCGCTGGTGGCTGTTGGCATCGGTATGCTGTTTGGTGTGCCACTTGGATTGGCTGCGGCGTCGCGACATGGCGGCGTGCTAGATGAATTAATAATGCGTACCAACGATCTGGTATTTGCGTTTCCCGCGCTGTTGATTGCAGTGATGATCACGGCGGTGTTCGGGCCGAGTGCGATCAATGCGATTATCGCCATTGGTATTTTTAATATTCCGGTATTTGCGCGTCTGACCAGAGGGGCGGCGCTCAGCGTCTGGCAGCGTGACTTCATTCTGGCTGCCCGGGTAGCTGGTAAAACAGCAACCCGTATTTCTCTGGAGCACATATTGCCCAATCTGCTGAATTTACTGATTGTGCAGGGGACGATTCAATTTTCACTGGGGATTCTGGCT
The DNA here is from genome assembly GCA_938003855.1 of uncultured Granulosicoccaceae bacterium. Classification (GTDB taxonomy): domain Bacteria; phylum Pseudomonadota; class Gammaproteobacteria; order Granulosicoccales; family Granulosicoccaceae. The sequence goes on from CALKXD010000007.1 coordinate 55,542, forward strand.
GAGGCCGGATTGTCTTACGTCGGGCTGGGTGCCCAACCACCCACACCCAGCTGGGGGCGCATGCTTGCCGAGAGTCAGACTATGATCAGCTTCGCACCACACCTGGCGTTGTTTCCCGGCTTTGCAATCGTGCTGACGGTGCTTGGGCTGAATTTATTTGGCGACGGATTGCGTGACTATTTTGATCCTCGTATCAGGCGTGGTAGCCGATGACGTTGTTGCATGTGCAGGATCTGGCGTTGTCGATCAATGGCACCCCTATTTTACGCGATATAGATTTTTCGCTAACGGCGGGTCAAGTGCTGGGAATCATTGGTGAGAGTGGCTCAGGTAAGTCCCTGACTGCTTTTTCAATCATGCGACTATTGCCGCCCGGGTCTCTGGTTAGTGGCCGGATCGCGCTCGATGGCGATGATCTTGGCGCTCGCACGGAAACGCAGATGTGTGAGCTGCGCGGCAATGATATCGCAATGATCTTTCAAGAGCCGATGACCGCGCTCAATCCGGTGCAAACCATTGGTGACCAGGTGGCAGAGACGGTCCGTATTCACCGTCAGGTCAGTCGTGCGCAGGCCAGACAGATTGCTGCAGCAACGCTCGAGCGCGTAGAGTTGCCGAACGATCAATTCCCGTTGTCTCGTTACCCGCATGAGTTGTCCGGCGGGCAGCGGCAGCGCGTTGTGATCGCAATGGCTATCGCATTGCGGCCGCGTTTGCTGATCGCTGACGAGCCGACCACAGCGCTCGATGTCACGACACAGGCTCAGATTCTTTTACTATTGAAGAAGCTGGTAGCGCAAGACGGCATGAGTCTTATTTTAATCTCGCACGATCTGGCGGTGGTAGCCCACACAGCGGATACGATTGTGATCATGCGTCAGGGACGGGTTGTGGAGGCGGGTGACACGCAGCGCGTGCTGGCTGAGATGCAACACCCCTATACACGCCAACTATTTGATGCTTCCGGTCATGTGCCTGTGCGCAGTGCCATGAGCACAGGTCGTGAGGTATTGCTGAAGGTGCAGGGTGTGTCACGGGACTACCCGACGCCGCGTAAAACGTTGTTGGGCAAGCCGGGTTTTTTTCGTGCGCTCGAGCGCGTCAGTTTTGAGTTGTATCGCGGAGAGAAGCTCGGGTTAGTCGGCGAGAGCGGTTGTGGTAAGTCAACGTTAACCAGAGCCATACTCGGGCTGGAAGCTTGTCAGGAAGGTTCTATATCAATTGGTGGTGATCAGATAGCGGCTGGCCAATTAATGCCGCGCGCAGTGCGGCGCAAAATGCAGGTGGTGTTCCAGGATCCCTATGGCTCATTCAACCCCCGCCATAAGGTGGGGCGCTTGGTAGCCGAACCGTTTTACATTCTCGATCAACAGCCCCGTGGGACTGCCCGGCGGGCTGCCGTCTCCGCTGCGTTGGAAAGCGTCGGGCTCACGGCAGACGATGCCTCGAAATACATACACGAATTTTCCGGTGGTCAGCGTCAACGTATTGCCATTGCCCGGGCATTGATTACCCGACCCGAGTTGATCGTTTTAGATGAGGCTGTCTCCGCACTGGATGTTTCTATAAGAGCGCAGATACTCGATCTGCTTAGTGAGTTGTCAGCGGACCATGAGCTATCTTATCTGTTTATCTCTCATGACCTGACCGTTGTTCGTGCGGTAACGGACCGCATCCTGGTGATGAAAGACGGGGTTATTGTAGAGCAGGGCACTACTGAAGCCGTTTTTCAGAAGCCTCAGCATCCCTACACCCGTGAGCTTATCGCAGCAGTCCCGGTGCTTGAGCCAGCAAGCTGATTGCTAAGGATTTCTGTACGTTTAGTGAAGTCGGTCTGATTATCAGGGTGAAGCCGGTACAGTATCTTGAGATGTCCCCTAAATGCTATTTTAATCAGTTGTTTAGGCTCAAGCTTGAACTGCGATGGTCGTTGTTACTTAACGTACTGGTATTTCTTTACATTTCATCTGCCTTTTGATGTGTTGGGGCACAAATTCGCTTTCCTCTGTGCAGGGGGCCGTATGGGCAACACAACAGTTTCACGTCTAGAGTCGATAAGACACAATCAAAATATATTGCTTTACCAAGGCGTGAAGTTTTCGGCGGCCGGTACGTTTGCCGCGGCTCTGGTTGTGGTGCTAACCTTTGGACCCATATCCGACCAGCTTACTGCATGGCTTTGGTTCGGGATGATCAGTGTGGTCTATGGTGCTCGTCTGATCGACAGCTATTTGTTCCATAATTCTACGACAACCGCAGAGCACATACATCGATGGCACAGGCGCTTCAACTTCGGTGCGCTGGTGTCGACCTGTGTGTGGGCCTCCGCAATGTGGTTGATCTACCCCCAGGACCCGGCTTACGAAGTGCTGTTGATCCTGGTGCTGGGCGGGGTTGCCGGCGGTGCGCTTGCGTCGCTGCCGTACGATAAAACGATCAGCAATGTTTTCCAGCTTGTTATTGTTATATCGGTTGAAACACGGTTGCTGCTGGACGGTGACAAGTTCTCATTGCAATTGGCGGTGTTCAGCTTGTTTGTGTTTGGGTTTCTTTTGAGTTGTGGTCGTGAGGTCAGTCGTAACTACTGGGATTTGCTGCGCTTGCGGCAGGATTCACAGGAAAATAACCTGGCAGTGATTCGCACCACAGAACGAATGGCGCGGATGGGCTACTGGCAGTGGGATATGGTGTCTGACGATCTTGAGTTGTCTGAGAATCTGGCACGTATGTGGGGTTTTGCTGATCGACGTGTCAAGCAGGATGTCTGGTTGGCCTGTGTGCATGCTGAAGATGTGCGGCGTGTGAAACGGGTGATGGCATCGGACCACAGTTCTGATGATGAATCGGCGATTGAGTACCGGATGCTCGGGGCCGGCAGTGGTTTGTACCGGGACATGAACCAGATAACCAAGCGTATTAGCGATAGCACCGGCAAGTCGTTCCTGCTCGGTACGGTTCAGGATATTTCGGCGATAAAATCAGCTGAGCAAAAGATCTATAAAATGGCCTACTACGATGAGCTGACCGGCCTGTCGAATCGCAGTCATTTTCATGAGCAACTGCGTCAGCAAATCAGGCATGCTCAACGAAAGAACGAGTTGTTTGCCGTCATCTACGTTGACCTGGATGATTTCAAAGGCGTTAACGATTCCTATGGCCACGAATGCGGGGATCAATACCTGAAGGCTTTCTCCGACCATTTGCGAAAATCAGTACGCGGAAATGATCTGATTGCGCGTTTGGGTGGGGATGAGTTTTGTCTGGTTCTGAACGATGTCTCTGATCGCGAAGAGGTGACCAAAACCACCGAGCGGTGTTTTGAGTTTACCAAGCGCATCGTTGAGATTGGCCATCATCGGGTTAGCCCGAAGCTGAGCCTGGGTATTTCGATGTATCCCGAAGATGCTCAGGACCCCGATGATCTGTTAAAAACCGCAGACATGGCAATGTATTCTGTCAAGCAGAACGGCAAGCACGGTTTTGCCTTTTATCACGCCCAGATGGCATCGGATACCATAGAACGCGTGAAGATGGAGGCGAGCCTGCGTGAGGCGATTGATAATGATGAATTCGAACTCTGGTACCAGCCCAAGGTGTCTTTGCCGGACTACCGGTTGAGCGGCGTTGAGGCGCTGATCCGCTGGCGCCACCCGGTACGAGGGTTGGTGCCGCCTGATCTGTTTATTACCACCGCCGAAAGGGTTGGTATGATCAAGGAGATTGGCGAGTGGGTACTGGCAACCGCCTGCAGGCAACAGCAGGAGTGGAAATCCATGGGGCACAATCTGCAAATGGCAATCAATATATCAGGCAGCCATTTTGTGGCGAAAGACTTTGGTGGCTTCGTTGCGAAGCATGTCGAGGCCTGCGGTGTTGGACCCAATGAACTGGAGATTGAGATAACCGAGAGCATGACGCGCGATGCCGATCAGCACAGCGCTATTTGCCGATCACTGCGTCAGGCGGGTGTGCGCATTGCCATTGACGACTTCGGGACCGGGTACTCGTCGTTGTCGGTGCTGGACAAGCTGGAGGTGGATACCTTAAAAATAGACCGGTCTTTTATCACGGGCTTGCCGGGCGATCCTTCATCCAGACTGCTGGTGCAGGCGATTATGGAATTATCACTAGGCCTGGGTTATGACGTCGTGGCTGAGGGAGTAGAGACGGTCGAGCAGTTGGATTATCTGGCCTCCCTGAATTGTCCTTACATACAGGGATATTACTTTAGCAAGCCGGTAGTAGCCGACGAAGTGTTAAAAATGGCAGGTGGTTTTGGCCCGGAGCAGCAGCTCGTCGCATAATGTCAAAAAACCGACGATCTATTGTATTGTCGGTGATGCTATTTTTCGCCAACCAGCTGTCACGTGTAGTGTTCACCTGCTGACGTTAGTGACAGTCGAGCCCGTCAGCCGGGATAATTTCCGGCATCATTATAGGGCGGGTAAATTTTAGATTGCCGATTAATCTGTCGTGAGGCCGCGTGCGGTTGGAAAGCGTGGTCGTCATTTGCCCCTGAAAATAGCGCTATTTGGTGTAATGCAAGGTGCCATCTGAGTTGCAGTAGTGGGTGTCTGGTTATGCAACATCTTACTACCGATCTCTTTTTGAATTCCTTCCTGCGATACTGTATCTCGAGTGTGTCTGCGCCAAGAATCAGGCACGATACCCGTGAGGCCAGAGCAGTAAAGCCCCTCAATAAGAGATAACGCGAAGGGAGATGCAAATTAGTTTAGGAAGAAAAATTGAGAACCATCGAACCCCCTCAGATAGAAGCATCCGCTGAGGCAGATTTCACGGCGACTGAAGTCAGTGAATTTATAAATCGCGAGAGCGAACGGCGACAATCAAATAAGGTACTTCACGGACACCCGTCACCGATGTACTGGAAGCCGCTTCCAGAACCTGTCGAAACCCTGTTAGAAAAACGCGCAGACTATGCACGCGACAATGACTTTGCCGTAAATCTGTATGTCGGAACGCCGTTTTGTCTCAAAACTAAACCTGCACGCTGCGGATTTTGCTTGTTTCCCAGCGAAGACTACCGCGGCAACTCCGGTGTAGAAAGTTATCTTGCTCTGCTTGAGCAAGAGTTCGAAATGTACAAGCCCTACTATGGACAAGACAAGCTGTCGAGTATTTATTTTGGCGGTGGTACACCTAACCTGTATCGGCCGGAGCACTACGGAAGGCTGATGGGCTTTGTTGACAAGCTGTACGGTGGTGTACCGGATGATATCGAAATTTCGCTGGAAGGTATTCCGCAGTTATTTAACGAAGATAAGATCAGGGCGATCAAAGAAGCCGGTTTCAACCGCGTCAGTATGGGGGTGCAACAGCTCAATGATAACCTGATCAAGTACAGTGGCAGAAAGCAGACCCGACAACAGGTTTATAATGCACTGGAGAATTGCCACAAGTACGATCTGGCCAGCAGTATTGATCTGATCTACGGATGGCCGGAACAGACAATGGACGATATGCTCGAAGATCTGCGTATTGCCGTCGATGCCGGTGTCCATCACCTGACTCACTATGAGTTGAACGTTGCGGGCCGAAGTGACTTTGCCTCCAAGGCCAAGCGCGATCTGCTGCCGACGATTCAGACCAACAAGGAGATGTATCGTCGCGCTAAAGACTACCTGCAATCCCAGGGCTTTGAGCAGGTAACGGTTTATGACTGGAAGCGCACGCCTGCATCAGAAGCTAATCAGCGTGCTGATCGCTATGATTACGAGCACAATATGCATGACTTTGTGGATCATGATCACGGCGATATCAAACGCACGCAGCAGGTCTGTGGGATTGGCTTTGCGGCGGTAAATTTCCATGTTAACGGTGTTGACCCACAGACCGATAGCTGGATCTACATGAACCATACATCGCTCGCCAGGTACACGGAGAAAATGGAGCAAAAGCAGTTTCCGGTGGACCGTGGCTTCCACTACAATCCGCACGATGTTAAGTTAGCCTGGCTGTTTCAGTCGATGCAAACGATGAAGATCGATTTCGTTGACTATCGGCAGATATTCAATGAAAACCTTCTGGACAGCTACTCATCGATCTGGATGGAAATTGACAAGCGTGGCTGGATAAAAACAACCGATCGTGAATTGCAGTTTGTCGATGACGGACAGTACTATATCCCTATGCTTCAATCTCTGGTCGCAAGTAAGCGGCTTGAGCAAATTCGGTCTGAACGGAAACAGACACTGCAAAATATCGAGGTAGTGACCGAAGTCGGATAGGCGGTTGGTCGCCATTGGTGATCCAGGAATTTATCACTAACAGCCACGGCACGAAGATCGGTTTGCATCGTGTACCCGCCGTGGATGTCTGCGTCGGGACGGTGATCCTGGCGCATGGCACGTTCTCAAACTACAGATCCTGCCGCGGGTTGGCAAAGCATCTGTCTGTGAGAGGCTTTGATTGTTGGTTGCTGGATTTTCAGGGCCACGGTATCAGTGCCGTGCCTGATGTCGAACCCGACTTCGAAACCATGTGCCTGCAGGATACCGGGGCCGCGATCAAGCATGTGCAGGCGGCCAGCGCTGACGGGAAGGTCTGGTGGGTCGGGCACAGTGGTGGCGGCCTGGCGATTCTGATGTACCTTGCCCGAAACCCGCTGCAACAACAATTGGTGCATGGCCTGGTGATGCTTGCAAGTCAGGCCACGGATGCGGCGATATCGCGACGCAACCGGTTGCTTATCTATGCCGCTGCGATGGCGACGTCCGTGTTGCGGGTAGCGCCTGGGAAGTATCTCGGGATTGGTCCGGAGAACGAATTCGCGGCAGTGATGATGCAATGGTATCGCTGGAGTCTGGCAGGGAACTGGCGCGGGAAGGACGGCTTTGACTACCTGGCTGCTCTGGCCTCTGTAACGGTACCCAGCTGTACTTTCAGTGCGGCGGCGGATCATTTTATCGCGCCCCCTTCCGGCTGCAAAAAGCTCCATGAGTTACTGGGCGGCAGCGATAAAATCTACCGGCTTTGTGGCCGGCAGAGTGGGGATAGCGAAGACTACACGCACCCCAGAATAGTCAGTTCACGAAGTGCTGCGGTGGACATTTGGCCGAGGGTGGCCGATTGGTTGATCAGCCGCCGGACCGCAGTGCCAGATAAACACGACTGATCAACTTGTGCCGGTGAAGCACATTGTCAACAGCCGTAGCGATTGCTGGATCGACGGGTTGCTGATCGGAACACCGGGTGTCCGTTTAGGCGCGGGCTATCCCTTGCTGGTGATCTCGGGGGGCGGTGGCATTGTCGGCTTTGTATCGTTGATATGGTTGGTGATATTAGTAAAGAATATCGTGCTGACGGCCATGGTGATGTCAACCAGGTTTGCGTCGGTCAGGCCGTTGGATCGGGCTTGCTGAAGGACACTGTCATCGAGCACACCGGGTTTTTCAAAGAAGGATCGAACGATACGGGTGATGCTGTCGATACGCGGATCGTCGGTGCTGCGCCCATCACGAATCGCCAGTTGCGTGCTGGCATCGAGCCCTGCCTTGCGTGCTTTCATGGTATGCATCGACAGACAGTAGTCACAACCCGTTATTTGGCTGACCAACAGTTTTACGGTCTCGATTTCGCGGTCTTGCAGAGAGCCGGAGCGCAGGCTTTGCTCCATCGCGAAGTAGCCGGCCAGTGCGGCTTCACTGTTGGCAAATTGCAGATACACCTCTGCAATGTTACCGCCGATGCGGGTCGGCTCCAGCAAAGCCAATGATGTTGCAGAGAGTGCTGTCTCGGGGATACTTGACAGGCGCGCCATAGTTCGGTCTCTAGTAGTGGACACCGAAAATTATACCGGCAAGGGAGATCTCGTGTAATGTTTCGCGGCTCGAGCAGAGCAGCGAGGAGCCGCAGTGCGCTACGGGCTTGTCAAGGGCCCCACCGTGCTGGTGTGCATGTATCCGTGTCGGGGAGAGTCGCCGAGAGTTTTAATGTGTAACCAGCGGCCGCTAGCCCCGGTGACGGACACGATTGTGCCCTTGGCCAGCGATACCAGAATATCACTGTCGCCATCGGGTTGTGTGCGCAGGTTGCTCCAGTTCAGCTTCACCATCAGTTGCTCGTCCTGGATCAGTGGCTCGTTTCCTGATCCTTCATAGGCGTCAGAGTTAACCAGTACGGCTGGAATTTCCCGGTATTGTTCGGTGGCGTTGTCATTGGGTTGCACGACGGCGAGCGGCAGTGTGTTGCCGGCTTCGGCGTTTGGCTGGCTACAGTCTGTGGACTGTCCGCAGGGGAGTTGGCTGGAGTAGAAAATCTGGCGGACGCTTTGCTCACCATAGCCGTCCATTTGGACTATATCGACTTTGGATAACTCGGGTTGGGCGGTGAGGTACACCATCACCGACAGCGCAGCGGCGAGCACAACACCACTGCAGATCATCGCAAATTTTTTCAGGTTGTCCCGATTCGGTAGCGGCCGGGCTTCAATGAAATCGTGTGCGCTGAAACGAGCAGTTGCCGGATCGATAGGTTGTGGTGCAGAAGCATCGAAATTAGAACGAAAAACCTGGCCACTGTATTCGTCGTATTCTTCGTAGTGAGTTGTATTGGTGCCGTGGTGGTCACCTGAAATCAGCCGATCGTCCGCGTAGTGCTGGTCGTTGGCGCCGTAGTGACGATCATCAGCAACGTAAACTTGTTGATCGTGATCCTGGTGGCCCGATGTCGCAGAATCGACTACCCAGTCACTGTCCTGGTGTGCGTAGTGATGGTCGTCTTCTTCGGTGGCGTAGGCGGTATCGAAGGTCGGATCTGTACGATACCCGGATCGATCATCTGTTGATTTGTCCTGCGAGTACTCGTGATAGTAGTCCGCATCGTCAGTTGGCTCTTCCCAGCCGTTTACATTGTCTGATCCGTGCGTACTCATTGAACTGGGCACTCCATAATTATCGACAGCCAGAAATGGATGGTTGGGCGGCAGTCGAATGTGTTTTTATTTTTCTAGTATGGCGCTTTTGTGCAAAACCAACAGTGAACAATTACGTCTGGATCGTCGTGACAGGGTCGGGCGTCAAACGTAATAGTCGCGTTGGGGAGGGTAGCGGCATAGTTGTGGTCGACTTTAACGGGCCGGCCGGGGCACCCGGCCGTTAAAAATTGTCGGGTTGTCAGTCTATTTCTTCAATCGTGTGAGGGGGCTGATGGAGCGGCCTGCCGGCTTTGAACGTTGCCAGACCGGTTATATGCCGATACTGGTCAAGGCTCCCCGATGAAGAGTCAGTAGCGGTAGACCCTTCGTTGTAGGCGACGATTCGACTGGCAGTGTTGTCGATAAACAGTTGCCGGTAAAGTGAGACTATGTCTTCCTTCTTAATGGCTTTCACGGCGGCGGAAAAACGCTCGGTGGCGTTGAAAACGTAGTCCTCTACGATGATCGCGTTCCAGTATCTGGAGGTACGTTCTCTGAGTCGCTTGTCGGTCTTTTCAACTCTGCCTATCAGAGCCTGACGTTGGCGATCAAATTCTTCCTCCGGCATGGCGCTTAAGATTTCTTCATAGTTTTTGAGGAACAATTCGATAGCGTCGAGTTGCTCACCGGGGCCGGTTGACGGGGATTGCAGTGACAGCACGACAGAAGGTACCCGCATGATGTCCATGTTATAGGTAAACACAAAATACCCGAGTTGCTGGCGGGTACGCAGGTCGTCGTAGAAAGGTTGCGTGAGCAATTGCCGAAGCAGGGCGAAACGGGCGCGACTGTCGCGCTTGCGGTCAATGCCCTGCCAGTAAACGGCGACAGATGAATCAGGGTGGTCAATATCAATGTTGCGCGCAAAACGCTTTTGTTGTGGCAGCTTAACGACCAGGCTGCCGGTGACATCAGCAGGGTCGGCGTCATCAGCAAGCGTCTGCTCTATCACAGCAATGCGTTTCAGGGTTTCATCTTTAGTGATGTTTCCGTGAGACAACGCGACAATTTTCACTTGCTTAAATATTTGCGGTACAAATTCCCTGAGTTGTGTCGGTGTCACTGTGCTGAGTTCGGCGATGCGCTCAGCGTCGGTGAAGTAGGGCTCCATCAGTAACTTTCGGATCTCACTGCCAAGGCGTTGGTAGGGGGCCTCTTTGGCGTAGTTTTCGATCTGTTCAATTTGCTCTGTACGCACACGATCAAATTGCTCTGTACTGAATTCCGGTGCTGCCATCGCCGTCACCAGCTTCTCAAGCATTTGTCGTTGCCCGTCTGCATAGCCGGACAGACTGATACCCAGGCCGCGTCGATTAAATGCCAGCCGGTAGCCGAGTCCGGCCAGGTTGGCCGGATAGGAAAATTCACTGAGTTGCTCATTGACCAGATCCACATACAGGCTGGTGAGGACTCTGGTGCGTGCCGTTGCATGTACTGCAGGGCTGTGAATATTTACATTGAGATTTGCGCGCGGTACGCCAAAGGATGAATCAGTGCGATGCCAGATATCCAGTTTGGCCGTATCTACCAATTGAACCGGGTCGCCGCTTTGGTCGTCCAGCAGGGTGAGGTCCTGTGGCAGAAATACGTTGGGCACCGGAAAGGAGATATCGCTGCTGAGTCCGGCTTTCTGCCATGCATCCTGAGTATCCGGCGGGATTGCTGTGATGCTGAATGGCGTGTCGTACCACTCAGTGGTCTGGTTGGTGGGGAGGCCCGGCGCCATCACCAGCAGTTGCAGGTTGTCCGGGACCAGATGGGCCAGTACCTCGTTGATGCCTTTCAGGTCAAAGTGACTACGGCGGTAGGGCCCTGAGATCAATAATTCAGTTGGCCAGTCCTGTGCGCGGCTGGCTAATGATTGTACTGTTGCTGCGGCACTTGCTTGTTCCTGGTAGCGAAAAGAGAGCTCATCCAGTTGTTGTGACTCATCAAAAATCCATCGGGGCATACCGCTGGCGCGAACCATGTTAATGGCGCGAAAAACCTCGGTGACGATTTCGTCAATCGCATCCACGCCGCGTTCGGTCAGTCCAATTGAGATATCAAATGTCGCTGCACCACGGATCTCTGTGCCGCTGCCAGCAGACAGTGTATTGACCCAGCCTTTTGCTTTTAAAGTGGACAGCAGGCTGTTGGCCCCCTCGTGCCCGAGAATATTGCCGATGTAGGATTTTGGTCTTGTGAAGCGATACATTTCGCGCTTCGGGATAGGAAACGTGAGCGTTAAAAAACGCTGATCTTTCAGCGGAATGATATTGATCCGGTTTGGCAAATCGTCGAGATTGAACAAAGGCATCTCGAATTCCTGCTTTTCTATTTCAAGGTTGCGCACGTCAGCAAAGAGTTCGTTAACCCAGGCCTCTAGTTGATCCAGCGGTTCGCGCCCCAGAACAGCCAGTGACATGATGCTGGATGAATAATGAGCGTTGTAAAAGCGAATCAGGTCGTCGCGAATAGTGGCTCGCTCATGATCCTGCAGTGTGTCGAGATTGCCAGTCGTGAAACGCGACATCGGGTGTGCCTGATTGAGTCCGCGTTTACGTGCCGACCAATAGCGCAAACCGTCCTCCTGCTGCTTGCCCGTAAACTCAGAGTGGACTGCATTTTTCTCGCGCAGCACTAATTCTTCAGTGAATAAGGGGGCTATGAAAAATTGTGCGAAGCGATCAAGTGCGGGTTGCAGATGCTCGGCGTCGATGCTGAAGTGATAGTTGGTGTTGGCATAGGTGGTAAACGCGTTATTAGATCCGCCATGGCTGCGAATGAACTGCGAGTAGTCACCGGCGTCAGGGTATTTTTCGGTGCCAAGAAACAGCATATGCTCGAGAAAGTGAGCCAGGCCTTCGCGATCCTCCGGGTCACTGCCAGCGCCGATCGCGACATCCATGGATGCGGCGGCAGTGTCTGCGGCGGGGTCGTGAATCAACGTGATCTTTAACCCGTTTTCAAGTGTCAGCGCTCGATAAGAGCGTGGGTCATTGGGACTTTTTTCTATCACTGCGGCACCGGCCTGGCTGAATAATAAAATGGATGTCAGAGTAAACAGAACCAGCACACTACACCTGGTCAGCCGATGATGGTAAAAACGAAACGCGTCCAAGTGAATACTCTTTAGTGTGGATAGAAAACCGCACAGATGCATTAACAACGGTGCAGGCAGTCGACGGCCGGTGACTGCGGAGGAAGCTGGTGTCGGCGGTGTTGCCGGTGCGGGTAAAATGTCCGTAAACGAGTGTATATAGGTGTCAGCAGGGTTTTTACAAGCAGAGGACAAAACAGTGCCACTGTCAGCCGCCAATGTGACATCTCGCGTTTGGCGGGCCGCGCTTGTGGCATAATGCCGAGCTTGATGTTGCGTTTTCATTTCCTGTCTTCTCTAACCCTAACCGGGAATCTCCACCCATGCTGGTGCTGTTTGGCGATCGTGCACTATCCGCTTTTCGAATTGATTCTTTTCTTCAGGATTGTCGCGCCAGCGCACAGCCGGCGGCATCGGTCGATACCTGTTTTGTCTATCTGGTGAATGCGTCGTCGGTCGATGACTCCGACATCGACAGGCTCTGTAAGTTGCTGCATGCACGGGCCGATTGCCGCTTGCGTGTCGATCGACTGGTCGTGCCCAGGCCAGGCACAATCTCGCCATGGTCTTCCAAGGCCACTGACATCTGCCATAACTGCGGGCTTGCCGCTATCCAGCGTGTCGAACGAGCAGTAGCGTGGCAGTTTGACGGTGTGGCCGCCGATGATGATCGCGTACAGGCGGCGATACACGACCGCATGACCGAGATGGTGTTGCCCGGTGTGGCAGAGTTGTCGTCGTTTTTTCAGCAACAGGCCCCTGCGCCACTGCAAAGGGTCGATGTGTTGGGTGGTGGAGCGGCGCAGTTGGCTCGCGAGAATGCACGACTGGGTTTTGCACTTTCCGATGACGAGATTGACTATCTGGTGGGTAGTTATGAAGCACTGCAGCGCAATCCGACGGATGCCGAGTTAATGATGTTTGCACAGGCTAATTCGGAGCACTGTCGCCACAAGATTTTTAATGCGGACTGGATAGTCGATGGCGAACCGGCCGATGCGTCTCTGTTCGGCATGATTCGCGAAACGCATCGTGCGCAACCCGACGGTACGCTGGTGGCTTACGACGATAATGCCGCGGTTATCGAAGGACATGTGGGTGAGCGCTTTCTGCCTGATCCGCAGACTCAGGTTTATCAGACCGTCAGCGAAGCGATCAACATTCAGATCAAGGTTGAGACGCACAACCATCCCACAGCGATCAGTCCATTTGCCGGTGCAGCTACCGGGGCGGGTGGCGAAATACGCGACGAAGGAGCCACAGGCAATGGGGCGAAGCCCAAAGCCGGTCTTTGTGGTTTCAGCGTGTCTAACCTGCGAATACCGGGGTTTGAGCAGCCGTGGGAGCAGCACGCCGGTAAGCCTGATCACATTGCGTCAGCGCTCGATATTATGCTGGAAGGGCCGATCGGTGCTGCGGCTTTTAATAACGAGTTCGGCCGGCCCAATCTGACTGGCTACTTCCGCACTCTGGAGATGCAGGCACCGATGCCGGACGGTTTGCAGTGGCGGGGTTATCACAAACCGATCATGATTGCCGGCGGACTCGGTAACATCCGTCCCGGTAACACCTTCAAAAAACCGGTCCCTGCTGACAGCTGGATCATCGTGCTTGGCGGTCCGGCCATGCTGATCGGCCTGGGGGGCGGGGCGGCCTCATCAATGGCCAGTGGACAAAGTGATTCGTCGCTCGACTTCGCATCGGTGCAGCGGGGTAATCCGGAAATGGAGCGCCGCTGTCAGGAGGTGATTAACCAGTGCGTAGCGCTGGGGGATGCCTCACCGGTATTGTCGATGCACGATGTGGGGGCTGGCGGGCTGTCGAATGCCCTGCCTGAGTTGGTCCACGATGCCGGTCGCGGCGGCAACTTTGATATACGCAAGGTGCTGAGCGACGAGGCGGGCATGTCGCCGATGGAGATCTGGTGCAATGAATCACAAGAGCGCTATGTGCTGGCAGTTGCCGAAACACAGTTGGCAGAATTTGAAGCCCTCTGTACTCGCGAGCGCTGCCCCTATGCGGTGGTAGGACAGGCCACCGCTGCCAATCATCTGTCGGTAACAGACTCTCTGTTGAACGACGCCCCCGTCGATATGTCGCTTGATTTACTGTTGGGTAAACCCCCCAAACTAACCCGGCAAGCAGTGCGGGAGCGCTTCAGTGAAACAGCGCTTGATCTCAAGCAGATCACTGTTGCTGAGGCGGTGGAGCGTGTCTTCAGTAATCCGACAGTGGCGGCGAAGAATTTCCTGATTACCATTGGTGATCGAAGTGTCGGTGGGCTGGTGCACCGGGATCAGCTGGTGGGTCGATACCAGATGCCGGTGGCAGATGCGGCGGTGACGCTGGCCGGATTCAGCGGATTCAGTGGCGAGTCTATGGCGATGGGGGAGCGTAGCCCGCTGGCCATGATCAGTCCTGAGGCATCGGGTCGCATGGCGGTAGCCGAGGCAATTACCAATAGTATCGGCTCTGCCATCGGCGACATTCGACAGATTAAACTGTCCGCTAACTGGATGGCGGCAAGTGGTCATGGCGGGGAGGATGCAGCGCTGTTCGACACCGTAACCACTGTGGCGCGGGATCTTTGTCCGGCGCTGGGGTTGTCGATTCCGGTTGGCAAGGACTCTCTGTCAATGAAGACCATGTGGCAGAATGACGGTGAAACTCAAACCGTCGCCGGTCCGCTGTCGTTGATTGCCACTGCGTTTGCGCCTGTCAAAGACGTGCGGCTGGCACGAACGCCCGAGTTGCAGGCCGTCGCTGACGGCAGTGTGCTGCTGCTGCTTGATCCTGCTGCCGGAAAAGATCGACTCGGTGGGTCTATCCTTGCTCAGGTGTTCAATCAGGTCGGCAATGAGTGTCCCGATGTGGATGATCCACAGGTGCTTGGTGCGCTATACGCCTGTGTGCAGCAGTTGCTGCAAAAAGAGCTGATTCTGGCCTGCCACGACCGCTCCGATGGCGGGTTATTCACCACCTTGGCGGAGATGGCGTTTGCGTCAAACCTCGGGGTCACCGTGTCACTTGCCGAAAACCAGCAGGGCCTGCTCGGTACTTTGTTTGCCGAAGAGCTCGGGGTGGTGGTACAGGTAGAGCAAGGCGCGCTTGAAAAAGTATGGCAGGTAGTTGAGCAGCATGATGTGGCAGAGTATGTGACCGAGATCGGCGTGGTCTGTGACGACCCGCAACTGATGGTGCTGGTCGATGAAAACACCGTATTCAGTGCGCCGTTGTGCGAGCTAAAACGTCAGTGGTGGCAAACCAGTTATCAAATGCAGCGGTTGCGTGATAACCCCGACACCGCCGATCAGGAATTCCAGCACGTGTGTCGCACCGATGATCCGGGTATCACGCCACTGCTGACTTTTGATCCGCAGCAAAGTGCTCCGGTCTATGCAGGGACTCGTCCGAAAGTTGCAATCCTCCGTGAGCAGGGGGTAAACGGGCACGTTGAAATGGCGGCCGCTTTCGATTGTGCCGGCTTTGAATGTCGCGACGTGCACATGACCGATATCATCAGCGGTCTCTGTAATCTGGACGATTATGTCGGACTGGTCGCTTGTGGCGGTTTTTCCTACGGCGATGTGCTTGGCGCCGGTGGTGGCTGGGCGCATACAATCCGGTACAACGATATCGGTGCGGCACAGTTCAGTCGGTTTTTTGCCCGCAGCGATGTGTTTGCACTGGGGGTTTGCAATGGCTGCCAGATGTTCTCCCATTTAAAAGAAATGATACCGGGGGCATCGGCCTGGCCGTCGTTCCAGCGTAACCAGTCAGAGCAGTTTGAGGCCCGTTTGTCGACCGTTATGGTAGAGCACTCTCCGTCTATTTTGCTGGCGGGAATGGAAGGATCTAGAATTCCAGTGGTGGTTGCGCACGGAGAGGGTAGGGCAGATGTCACCGATGCCGGTGACAGCCCGATAGTAACGCTGCGCTACGTCGATAATCACGGCAGTGCCACTGAGCAGTATCCGGCTAACCCGAATGGTTCACCGCAGGGAATCACCGGACTCTGCAGCGACGACGGTCGCTTTAACATCATGATGCCGCATCCCGAGCGAGTTTACCGCACGGTGCAAAACTCATGGCACCCGAACACCTGGGGGGACAATGGTCCCTGGTTTAGAATGTTTCAAAATGCGCGCAGATGGGTTGCCAATAGCTGAGCGTCGGTCCCACTGTGAGTGGGAAATCAGCTATGACCAACGGGTGCGCTTAGTACGCCCCTGTCAGGGGCGTGACAAGTCACTCTGGATGCTTAAAAATGGTGGTTGCTGCAGCCTCTACCGGCTGGTGCGGTCTGCTAGAGCGAGTTGACCTGTGTGCGTGAATCGAAGCTCGATTCGCTGTCCAGAAAACGGCGCACAGTGGGTACGTCTATTTCCAGACGCTG
Organism: uncultured Granulosicoccaceae bacterium; assembly: GCA_938003855.1. Classification (GTDB taxonomy): domain Bacteria; phylum Pseudomonadota; class Gammaproteobacteria; order Granulosicoccales; family Granulosicoccaceae. The sequence continues at coordinate 71,955 of CALKXD010000007.1, forward strand.
GACCGATACGCGTAGCCAATTGGCAGTGGCCGCCACGGATTCGCGTGACAGACCTTTGCCGATGATGTGGTGGTAGATGCGGTCGTCGAATTCCTGCTCTGCCAGTGACACCGGGGTGCGCTCGTTTTGCCGGCTGGACTGTTCCAGCATGGCAAAGGGAGTAAGCGTAGTGTCACTGACGTTTTTTTGCAGATAGCGCTGCCACTGATTGACCTTGTCGTGAAATTTACCGGCGGTCTTTACCGCGTTGTCGAGGTTCGTCTCACCGGAAACAAACATCGGGATCAGCGTGGTTAGTTTGTGCGCGGAGACCGCTGCCGGTCGCAGGCTGGGGGTCAGTGTTGCAAAATCCCGCTGAAATGACGGCCAGTGTTCTATCAATTGACCGACCAATGTGGAGGAGTCGAGTTCGTAGGACAGATTGCGCGCGAAATTAATCACCGAATCCAGCCGCTGCCAATTGCTGTTTACGCCGCGAAACAACGTGCCGAAGCAGCGTTTGTAATAGATGTCGTTTTCGAACAATTCGGCGAATTTAAGTGTTTTGGCAAGCTCGGTAAGGCGCTCAAGATCCCGATCCGTCACCAACCCGTTGTGGGTTTTTAAGATCTCATTGAGCTGGCGGCGCGCTCTGAAGTAAGCCGGGTTGGTCAGTTGTGATTCCTGTTCACGTTTGGAAATAACTTTGATCAGCCGCGACAGCGATCTGCTGTTAGGGACCGCATTTAAGTGAAACATCTCCTCCGACGTCTCCATCTGGTGCTCGATGGAAGCGGCTTGTATCTTGGCTTTCTGGAGTAATAATCTAGTGTCGGGATCCGCGTGCAGTGAGATGGCGTGATGCTGCATTTCCGGTGGTGCATTGAGTATTCGGTTTTGGGATTTGTACAGATTAACCAGCAGCCCGACCGACTGTGTGTTGTTGTCAAAATGACGGGTAAATTCGGTTTGTTCACGAAGTTGTTCGATCTCGGACGCCATTCGCTTTACGCGCGCTGGCAGTTGAAAAATGTGCTCCAGACGCCAATGCCCCAGACCGATCTCCACTAGCCATTCAGCGCACTTCAGCGATTTGTCGAGCCGCTCGCCACAGAGGTCGGGTTCCCGCGCGAGTAACGTCGTGGTGGAGCGGGTGTGCTCTTTGGTGCCGGCGAAATTTTCCAGTGCAAAGGGCAGTTGCTCCGCGTCTATAAAGCGCAGCATGCGGATAGCCAGTTGCGCGTTGAATTGCTCCGGCGTTGGTGGCATTGGTTGAAACACAGTGCCGGGTTTTGTTCGGGTCAGCTCTAAATCAAGCTGCTCACCAGGTGAAATATCCGTCAGCACGTCGGCCTGCAGAGTAAACAAACCGGTGTTGGCACTGATGCGGCATTGCAGTGTGGCATGCAGCTTTCGGCTCATCGCACGCAAGTAGTCACGCATATCAGCGGCGCTGTCAAACGGCTTTAATATCTGCTCGACATGGGTACTGCAGGACTCAGCGACATGCGGGTTAAGGCGTAGCGGTTGTCCGCTGTAGCTGATGGTGTAAGGACTGCCACGGCCTCGCAGTCGCGAGACATTGACCGGAATCAGTAACAGTGGGATGCGTTTCTTCTGTCCCCGGGCGTCGACAGTGACGGCAAAGCCTGCCGCTACATACAGGGAATACCTGATTGCAGGGTTATCCGGCGAGGTTTCCATTTCCACTTTACGACAACGAAGTGACAGTTTGCGTTCGTCGTGACGGGTTAACAATCGACCTGCCGGACTCGATCCGGTCTGTGCCCCGGAGGTTTCCGGCTGTTGCGGCAGTAATTGCAACGCCTGTCTTTGCACGACCAGTTCGCGGTATACCTCGACACAGGAAACGGGGCTTAACTGAAGGTCAGCTGCCGAGGACCGCCAGTTCTTAAGGATATTGCTGCGTAATACACGAGTGAGTTGCGGCTCCTGCCCGTTGTTTGGTACCTCGGGCTCTGGGGTCGGGCCGCCCGGCAAGGTTTCAGTCACGGAGTGACGCGGTGATTCAGGGAAACTGTTTTGCGCTGGTAGTGTCATAAATTCAAACTGTTTTGTTTATGGTGCATGGGTCAATTCATGCGATCGAACGCTACAATAAGGTTAGCAGCCCGTTGGGAAAGAGCAGATAAACCGACGATAAAAACAAAGTTTTTTTCTATCTGATTCAGCCGTTATTTCTTTGGCGCGTCACATTGGCTGGGCTTGGGTTAACAAGAATCGTGCGCAGTCAGTCGCCAAGGCGCTCGATTGTTATAAAGTTGTTATCGAACTGTTAGATCTTTCTTGCTGAATCTGGTCGATAATATGATCAGGCCCACTAGATCGGAGAGCACATGCCAATTACGTTTAAAGCTGGTGACAAAATTAGGTCCTCGGAGATCACACCGGAAGATGTCTTCCATCGCCGTCGTGAATTTCTTAAGTCCGCTGGATACTCGGTCGGGGCCGCTGCATTGGGGTTGTCTCCGTGGTCTCCGGTCAATGCCGCCGTGCCCGAACTCGGAGCTATTGGCCAATGGCCTGGCAGCACAACGGAGAAACAGACACCGTGGGAAGAGGCGACCACCTACAACAATTTCTACGAGCTAGGTACTGACAAAGGTGACCCGGCAAAAAATGCCAGTCTGCTGGTCACTGATCCGTGGTCAGTTGAAATCGCCGGTGAGTGTGCCAAGCCCGGCAATTACACTCTGGAAGACATCCTTAAGCCGCACGCCAATGAAGAGAGAGTCTATCGGCTGCGTTGTGTTGAAGCCTGGTCAATGGTCATTCCCTGGGTCGGCTTTCCACTGGCGGATTTGCTCAAACGTTTTGAGCCGAATGGCAATGCCAAGTATGTGCAGTTCCAAACTATTATTGACAAAGATCGTCTGCCCGGGCAACGCTATCCGGTGTTGCAATGGCCTTATGTGGAAGGCTTGCGGATGGATGAGGCAATGCATCCGCTGACTATGGTGGCGGTTGGCATGTACGGCAAGCTGCTGCCTAACCAGAGTGGTGCGCCGTTACGCCTGGTGGTGCCGTGGAAATACGGCTTCAAGAGCATCAAGTCTATTGTGCGGATAAGTTTTGTGGAAGAGCAGCCAGACACCAGCTGGAATCTGTCAGCGCCTCGTGAATACGGTTTCTATTCCAACGTTAATCCACAGGTCAGTCACCCGCGCTGGAGTCAGGCCAAAGAGCGGCGTCTCGATGGCGAGAGTAAAGGACTCGCAGCTTTGTTCAGCGAAAAGCGCGATACCGAACTGTTTAACGGTTACGCGGATGAAGTTGCTGGTCTGTATACCGATATGGATTTAAAGACCAACTTTTAGTCCGCCGGATCTGAGGCAGAGGAGCGTAGCCGAAAGGTGTGCAGTATCTTCCAGGCATCGGGTGTCGCTGTGACATCCACGACAGCCAGCCGGTCGAAGGTCATCTGTTTGAGTGCCACGGACTGCTGCTGCGGCGACAGTAAGGGGTCGTGGGCGGGGAGCTGATCAGCGTAAATCAGGCTTAGATGCGGAATAAAAGCGGGGACGGATAAGACACTGGCACTTTTAGTGTTTTGATGCAGGCTGTCCAGCGTTGGGTGGTCGGGAATCCGGACAGTTAAAAAACGGAAGTAGGTCGGTTCTCGATAAAACGCAGACGGGTTGATTGAAAATAGGCAGGTATTGCTGGCAACTTCGCGGGCAATTGCAGTAATTTCAGTTCGGTTTTGCCGTGTTTCAGGGACAATAGTGATGTGCGGCAGGAAGCTGACACAGTGGTACTTAGTGGCCAGATCAGTAATCAGCGTTTGCAGACGATTCGCGTCCCGCCGTTTTGGCAATAACCAGAGAGACAGCGCTTCAGTTGCCGGGTGATCAGGCTTTTTTTCAGGCATTGGTGTGGTGATCGACAGGGCGTTACTGCAGGCAGCAACCAAACGGGCTTGTCGCTGGCAGACTGTTATGAGTAATTAAGTGCACCAATGAAATATTAGACCACAATACATGACCGCAACCACCACAAATTCGACAGCTGTAAAGCGCAGGTTTCGCTGGATAAAGCTGGTGAAGCCAATTGTGTTTCTGGTATGCCTGCTGCCACTCATAAGTATTATTGCAGCGGCCGCTAATAATTCACTGGGACCGAATCCGGTGGAAGCGTTACTGCATGATTGCGGTGAGTGGGGTCTGCGATTTATGTTGATTACCCTGTCAGTCACCCCGTTGCAGATGATTTTCAAGTGGAGAATGATCGCCAACTTCCGCCGTATGTTTGGCTTGTACGCGTTTTTTTATGCGGTGCTGCATTTAGCGGTTTGGTTGGTGTTGGATCAGGGGCTGGATCTGTCGGCAGCGTTCTCGGAGATTGTTGAGAAAAAATACATTACCGTCGGCATCATTGTCATCCTGGGCATGCTGCCGTTGACACTGACGTCCAACCGTTGGGCGATCCGCAAAATGGGCACGCGCTGGAAATCATTGCATCGATGGATCTATCCGCTGTCGGTGCTGGCGATTCTGCATTTTCTGTGGCAGGTGAGGGCCAACGATATCCTGGAGCCGGCAGCCTATCTGGCGTTCCTGACGATGTTGCTGGTTTGGCGGTTTGTGCGGATGGTAAAAAATTAGCGGGTGGGTCTGCGCAGGGTCGCCGCTGAATAGGGTGTTGCCGGCAAAAGAGCACGCCGATCTTTGGTCGGGTATCCGGGTTATCAAAAATCCGCAGATCAGATCGCCGAGGCAATCTGATCCGCGCTGGTCGTTTAGGTCATGTCTTTTACGGCTTCTGCTTCTTCCAGCAGTTCGTTTTCGCTTTCTTTCATTTTGCCTGCGATGAAGTCGTTGATTTCAAGTCCTTGAACGATCTCGTAGTCGCCGCCTTTACAGATAACCGGATAGCTGTAGATCAGGCCTTCGGTGATACCGTAGCTGCCGTCGGACGGCACTGACATGCTGGTCCAGTCACCATCAGCAGTACCATTCACCCACGACGCCATGTGATCGACCACAGCACTACCGGCCGACGCTGCACTGGATGAGCCGCGAGCGGCAATCACAGCGCCGCCGCGCTTTGCGACAGTCGGAATGAATTCTTCCTGTGCCCAGGATTGGTCGACCATACCAGAAGCCGCTTTGCCGCTGACTGTGCAGTAGCTGATGTCGGGTACCTGTGTGGTGGAGTGGTTGCCCCAGATCAGCATTTTGTTGATGTCAGTGACTTTGCAGTCGACCTTTGCTGCCAGTTGGCTGATTGCTCGATTGTGATCGAGGCGGGTCAGTGCTGTGACATTACGCGGGTTAATGTTCGGGGCATTGGCTTTCAGGATATAGGCGTTGGTGTTAGCCGGGTTGCCGACAACGCAGATCTTGGCTTCAGGATTGGCCACTTCATTCAGAACTTTGCCCAGTGAACTGAAAATATTGCCGTTATCTTTGAGCAGATCGCTGCGCTCCATGCCCGGGCCGCGTGGTTTTGCGCCGACAAACAGAGCGGCATCGATGTCGGTGAAGGCGGTTTTAGGGTCACTGGTGCAGATGGTGTCAGCGAGCAACGGGAAGGCGCAATCGTCGAGTTCCATCTTGACGGCTTCCAGCACGCCCATAGCCTGCGGTATTTCCAGCAACTGCAAAACGACTGGCTGGTTCGGGCCATACATACCACCAGACGCAATTCTGAAAAGCATGGAATAGCAGATCTGGCCGGCGGCCCCTGTGATGGCGATGCGAACGGGGTCAGTCATAGATAGAGTCTCCTGCAGAGATAAATGAAGTGGTCGATAGGCAGATCGGTAGTTACGCGCAGACGGCAGCGACCGAACGTGCTGACCGCACGACGGTATTGCGGCAAATCCAGTCGAATCATTATCCCGCTATGATAGCTGGTTTCGGATAAATCGTGATGACCAATTTTTTACCGTAACACAGGCAGTTTGGTACACTTGCTCGATTGAACGATTGCAGGTTGAAGCCTATGCGCTGCCCATTTTGTGGAGCAATGGATACGAAAGTCATCGATTCGCGACTCAGTGGCGATAACGATCAGATTCGCCGGCGGCGCGAGTGTCTGGAGTGTCAGGAGCGATTTACCACCTACGAGAGTGCCGAATTAAACCTCCCCAGAGTGGTTAAATCGGATGGTAGTCGCGAGCCTTTCTCAGAGAAAAAGCTGTTGGCCGGGTTGCAGAAGTCGCTCGAGAAGCGGCCTGTGGCGATCGACGATGTGCACCTTGCTATGAGTCACCTCAAACATCAGGCGCTGGTCACCGGTGAACGCGAAATATTATCGCGCAGAATTGGTGAGTGGGTGATGGAAGAGCTGCTTAAGCTTGATCACGTTGCCTATATTCGTTACGCATCGGTGTACCTGAGTTTTGAGGATATCGCGTCATTTCGCGATGTCATTGAGCGGCTCGAGAAAGAGTTGTCTCCCGAGGAGGCAAAAAGTCAGCTTGATCTTCTTACCGTGGAGAAATCGCGAATTACCAAGCCGCGGCGCAAGAGTTGATGTTCAGTCGGGCCGATGAAGACTTTATGTTGCAGGCACTGCAGTTGGCCGCACAGGGTTTATACACCACTGAGCCCAACCCTAGAGTCGGTTGTCTACTGGTCAAGGATGAGCGGGTTATCGGCAAGGGATGGCATCAGTGTGCCGGTCAACCGCACGCGGAAATAGAAGCACTGATCCATTGTGATGAGGACACTGAAGGTGCCACGGCGTATGTCACACTCGAGCCCTGTGCGCATCATGGCCGGACGCCGCCGTGCTGTGATGCACTGATAGAGGCGAAGCTGGCGCGGGTGGTTGTGGCCTGCATTGACCCCAATCCGCAGGTCGCCGGTGGTGGCATTGAGCGGATGCGTGATGCCGGTATCGAGGTTGATGTCGGTTTGTTTGCTGATAAAAGCCAGGCTCTGAATTGCGGGTTTTTCAGTCGTATGTCCCGCGGGCGGCCATTCGTTCGATTGAAAATGGCAGCCAGTCTCGACGGCAGAACAGCACTGTCATCCGGTGAGAGCCAATGGATAACCTCCGAGCAAGCCCGCCAGGATGTGCAGCATTGGCGCGCCCGCGCCGGTTGCATCCTCACCGGAGTCGGTACGGTACTGGCCGACGATCCCCGAATGACTGTGCGGTTGTCCCAGGCTCAGATGGAGAGCGAAGAGTACGGCAACGTTGCCGGCTTGCTGATGCAAAGACCGCAGCCGGTGTTGGCGGTGGTGGACTCGGATTTGCGAACACCGCGTACCGCTAGAATCTTTGAGCGCAGTGGCGGTGTATTAATTTATTCAAATAAAAACAAAGTTTTAAGTGATAAATGTGAAGTGGTTTATCACTTAAGTTCAAGTGAGTCCGGGCAGATTTCACTGGATGGTGTGCTGCGTGACCTGGCCACCCGTGAGGTCAACGAGGTGCATGTGGAAGGCGGGGCGGAACTTGCCGGTAGTCTGCTCAGAGAAGGTTTGCTGGATGAGCTGATCATCTACATTGCGCCGCATTTGCTGGGCGCCGATGCCCGCTCGCTGTTTGCGTTCACCGGTATTGATAACATGGAGAAACGACCGGAGTTCGTGTTCACCGAGGTAACCCAGATTGGACCGGATATCCGGCTCACACTGAGGCCAGCCAGCTGAGCCGCTAGACACCCCACTGCCAGTCAAGTTTTCGCCAGCGCCTGTCGCGTTGGTGGCATCGTTCGAGAATATTGTCATGTCCACAGTTGTTGTAGTTAGGAAGAATGGAATCGCCTGCATCGCTGCAGATTCGCTGACCAGTTACGGTGATTTGAAGCTGTCTGCCGATTTTGATCCACACAGTGAGAAAATTCAGACCTTTGATGACACTCATCTGGCAATCGTCGGCAGCGCTGCGCACACGCTGGTGATCGAAGACCTTCTCAATCAGGATGAGTTTTTCCCCGATTTCTCCGGACGTACTGCTATTTTCAAGACATTCACCAATGTGCACAGTGAATTGAAGGAGAAATTCTTCCTCAATTCGAAAGATGAAGACGATGACCCGTATGAGTCGAGCCACATTGATGCATTAGCCATTAACAAGCACGGAATATTCGGTATCTATGCGATGCGGGAGGTTTACGAGTATTCGCGGTTCTGGGCAACCGGTTCCGGCAGTCCATACGCGTTAGGCGCAATGCAGGCGGTTTATGATCGATACGACTCCGTCGAGTCAATTGCCGAGGCGGGTGTGCTGGCCGGTGCAACTTTTGACAATGCGTCGTCAATGCCGATGACGCAGCGGGTAGTCACTCTGCAGGAAAGCTAACCCGGTGGAATATACCGCAGGCAACGCGACGGGTAGTTGGGCGGTCGCGGGAAGCTCAGCGATTCTGTCTTCGGGGCAGGCTTTAAACCATCGAAGCCGGCACTATATTGGGCGTTGCAGGAAAGACCGACACAACACCAGCATCTTTGTGCAATTTCAGGTAGACTTCGGCGCCTTTTAGCAGTAACCGTTTTTCACCACTTAATAATCCCGGCAATTGGAGTAAACCATGGCCACAGAACGCACTATATCTATCATCAAGCCCGACGCCGTCGCTAAAAACGTGATCGGCCAGATTTACGATCGATTCGAAAAAGCAGGACTGCAGATTGTTGCCTCTAAAATGTTGCACCTGAGCAAAGAGCAGGCAGAAGGCTTCTACGAAGTGCACAAGGAACGCCCTTTCTACAATGACCTGGTGGCTTTCATGACTTCGGGCCCTGTGATGGTGCAGGTACTGGAAGGCGACAACGCCATAGCCAAAAACCGCGAAGTGATGGGAGCAACCAACCCGGCCGAGGCTGATGCCGGAACCATCCGCGCCGATTTCGCCAGCAGCATCGACGAAAATGCCGTTCATGGGTCCGATGCGCCTGAAACAGCAGCGCACGAGATCAACTTTTTCTTCGGTGATGACGGTGTGTGCCCACGCACTCGTTAGTTCACTGATCTTCATCGAGCGTAGCGATGGCTTCTTTACAGTCTGACAAAATAAACCTGCTGGATTTCGACCGGCAGGGCTTGCGGGACTATTTTCGCTCGCTCGATGAAAAACCTTTTCGGGCCGACCAGGTAATCAAATGGCTCTATCAGCACGGTGTTGCTGATGTCGACCAGATGACCAATATTGCGGTCAAGCTGCGCGCAAAGCTGAAAGAAAGCACAGAGGTTTACCTGCCGGAAGTAGAGCAAGCCAACCTGTCCGCCGATGGCACCAGCAAGTGGATTTTTCGGTTGCGCGGGGAAAACAGCATCGAGACGGTATTCATTCCAGAGAAAAACCGCGGCACCCTGTGCGTATCGTCACAGGTGGGCTGCGCACTGGATTGCTCTTTCTGCTCAACCGCACGACAAGGCTTTAACCGCAATTTGTCGTCGGGTGAAATTATCGGTCAGGTGTGGCTGGCCACAGCGTTGCTAAAGAAGAATCCAGCCACCCGGCACCATCGCATCACCAATGTGGTAATGATGGGAATGGGCGAGCCACTGCTCAACTTTAATAACCTGGTCAAAGCGCTGAATCTGATGCTCGATGATATGGCATACGGGTTGAGCAAGCGGCGTGTGACCGTCAGTACCAGCGGTGTACTGCCAGCGATGGACAAACTGAAAGATACGGTCGATGTCTCATTGGCTGTGTCTTTGCATGCTTGCAACGACGCGTTGCGCTCGGAGCTGGTTCCGCTGAACGATAAATATCCGATTTCCGAACTCATGGACGCTTGTCGGCGATGGGTTGGTGTCGGGGATCGTAAACGTCATATTATGTTTGAGTATGTCATGTTGGACGGAGTCAATGACAAACCGGAGCATGCGCGTGAAATGGTAAAACTGCTGAAAGATTTTCCTTGTAAGGTCAATTTGATCCCATTTAACCCGTTTCCAAAAGCAGGTTATTTGCGATCTTCGGATGAAGCGATCGAGAAGTACTGGCGAATTCTGACAAAAAACGGAATTATGGCTACCCGTCGACAGACTCGCGGGGACGATATCGATGCCGCGTGCGGTCAATTGGCAGGACAAGTGAATGATAGAAGCAAACGCGTTTTGAAGTTTATGAAACCACGCTTCGGAGAGACCTTGTGAGAAAAACTGTACTGACTGTGTTAATCACAGCATGTACTGCCGTTACCGGCTGTGCCATGAATCCTATGTATGGCCGTTTGACCGACGATGAAAAAGCGGCCAGTTATAATGCTGAGCTGGCAACGAATTATCTGGCCACCGGTGCCCTGGAACAAGCTCAGATCAAGTTGCGTCGAGCTCTGTCACAAGACCCGGACAACGCGCTCGCCAACAACACCTTCGGCAAGCTGCAGGCCGCACTCGATAAACCGGAAGAAGCCGAGCGGGCCTTTTTGAAATCGATCAGGCTCGATGTTAATCGTGCCGAATATCGTAACAACTACGGAATTTTTCTCTGCGATAACGCGCGTGCCGACGATGCGATAGAGCAGTTTCTGGCCGCATCGGAGAATAAATTCTACCAAACGCCGGAATTCGCATTGGATAATGCCGGAGTGTGTGCGATGGATGCCGGAAATCTGGCGGCAGCTGACACGCATTTACGCGCTGCGATCAAGCAAAACGCCGTATTCTCGCCGGCTTTGCTGCACATGGCAGAATTGAAACTAAAAACGGGTGACGCCTCGCTCGCTGATGCTTATTATTCACGGTTCCTGACGCTGGCACGGCAAACACCTCAAAGTTTGTTTGTCGGTATCAACATCAGGCGTGAGCTGGGAGATCAAAGTGCGGTCGATCAATTTGCCGAGCAACTGGTAACCGCTTATCCGCGGTCCAGTCAGGCCAGAAACTACCTCGCGTCACAGTGAGGTAACCGGCGGGCCGCCGCACCCGCACAGAAGTACATCTTTAAACCTGACGGTTCTTGTACAATCGTCAGGGCGTTTGTGACAAGAACAAATAATAGCCCGTACAGGGCAACACAAACAGTGGCGTTAAAACCGTTATGGGACAAGTGGTCAAAAGCATCAAGGGTGTCCGTGACATCCTTCCTGACAACATTCACAGCTGGCATTTTCTGGAAAAAAATGTACGCGACGTGATGCACAGCTACGGCTACCGCGAGATGCGTACGCCGATTCTCGAAAAGAGCGAGTTGTTTCACCGGTCAATTGGTGAAGTCACTGATATTGTCGAAAAAGAAATGTACAGCTTTGAAGATCGCAATGGCGATCACCTGTCGCTGCGCCCTGAAAATACCGCCAGTTGCGTTCGTGCAGCTATTCAGCATGGACTGCTAAGCAATAATCAGGTGTCGCGGATATGGTACCTCGGACCGATGTTCCGACGTGAAAACCCGCAGCGGGGTCGCTATCGACAGTTTTGGCAGGTCGGCGCTGAAGTGTACGGACTGCCAGGGCCCTATATTGAATCTGAACTAATTTTACTTGGCGAGCGGCTGTGGCGAGAGCTGGGCTTGTCTGATCATGTCTCGCTGCAGGTTAACTCACTGGGGACGGCGGAAGATCGGGCCGCTTACCGTGCCGTGTTAATCGACTACCTGAGTGACCACGTCGACGAACTCGACGATGAAGCAAAGCGACGTCTGCACACCAACCCGCTCAGAGTGCTGGATACCAAAAATCCGCGGATGAGCAATGTGGTCGCGCAGGCGCCGAATATGCTCGACTACCTGTGCGACGAATCAAAACAACATTTCGAAGGCCTGCAGGCCTGCTTAACGGAATGCGGCATTTCTTTCGAAATTAATACACGGCTGGTGCGCGGTCTCGATTACTACAGTCACACCGTGTTCGAATGGGTGACCGGTCACCTGGGCTCACAGGGAACCGTGTGCGCCGGTGGCCGTTACGATGGTCTGACGGAGCAACTCGGTGCTAAACCTACGCCCGGCGTCGGCTGGGCACTGGGTATGGACCGACTGGTAGAACTCGCGGCTGAGGTAAATGCCGAGCGCATGGTAGACGAACCGGATATCTACCTGGTGCTGGCAGATCAGCAGGCCATTGTTTCCGGGCTGGCGCTGGCCGAGCAGATACGAAGTGTTGAACCCGACTGGACTGTAATCAGTAATTGCAGTGTCAGCGGGATGAAAAGTCAGTTTAAAAAAGCTGACCGTAGTAATGCGAAAGTGGCGTTGATACTGGCCGAAGCTGAGATTGCAGCTGGCACCGTAGGAATAAAATCTTTGCGCGAGAAGGCTGAACAACAAACGGTGCCTCGGGATAAGGCAATTGATGTTCTGCGCAACTTAATTGGATAATATGACAATGGGTGCTCTACTCAGCACTCAGAGATTGGTAAATTAGAAATGGCTGATTACGAAACCGAAGAACAACAAGTCGAAGCGCTTAAGAAATGGTGGGCCGATAACGGTCGTGCTGTTTTGCTTGGCATAGGACTAGGGCTGGCATTGATATTCGGCTGGCGGGCATGGCAGGGCCATCAGCTGTCTGTGGCGCAGGAAGCCTCAGGTGCCTACACAGAGGTGATGGCGTCGCTAGAGAAAAACGATGACGGAAAAGATTTCCTGAGCAAGATTGACGCGCTGAAGTCAGACCACGGTGGCAGTTCATATGCGGCCATGGCCAGTCTGGCCGAAGCCCGATACCACGTTGAGCAAAACAATCTGGAAGGTGCAGAGGCGGCACTGCGTTGGGCAGTCGACCAGGGCGCGTTCAGTGAGCTCAAGTCAATTGCCAGAATGCGGCTGGCACGGGTGCTCAATGCTCAGGACAAGCACGACGACGCTCTGGATGTACTGGAAAAAGTCAGCTCGCAGGCCTATGCGGGCCAGGTTGACGAAATCAGAGGAGATATTTTCCTCGACAAAGGCGATGCAGCACAGGCACTGACGGCCTACCGACGCGCTCAGGATTCCGGCGGTCGCACGATATCTGCACAGACGCTGCAAATGAAGCTGGATGATCTCGCGGAACCCGAATCCAAGATTGGCAGCGACGACAAATCATGATTTGTCGCTGGACCGATCGCCTGCTGGCACTTGTCAGCATTGCCGCCTTAAGCGCCTGTGCATCGGTTGCACCGATCGAACCAGACCCGCTTCCCGATGTTGCCGAGTCGGCTACGACCTCGTTGTTGTGGAGCGAAGACATTGGCGACGGCTCAAAGCGTGCGGTGGTGCGTTTCGCACCGTATGTCACTGATCAGTTCGTGTTTGCAGTTGATGCATCCGGTACGGTGTCGGCGCTCGAAAAAGGGTCCGGCAGCCGGGTTTGGTCGGTAGAGCTTGGCAATTCACTGACGGCCGGCATCGGCGGTGACGATGACTTACTTTATGCGGCCAGCGCTAACGGAGAAGTCTACTGCCTGCGACAATCCGATGGTTCTCTGGTCTGGCAAACCCGCGTCTCCTCTGAAGTGATTGCAGCTCCGGTAGCCGGCTTTGACTTTGTGGTGGTACGAAGTATCGATGGCAGGGTGTACGCGCTCGATAAGCAGTCAGGCAATCGTCGTTGGTTGTATAGCTATAGCGTTCCAGCACTGAGCTTGCACGGCAACGGTCGACCATTAGTTGTTCCAGATGGCGTTGTGGTCGGGCTGGATAACGGGCGGCTGGTAGCGCTGCGCGGTGAAGATGGCATGGTGTTCTGGGAAAATCCGCTGGCGCCAGTGGATGGGCGTTCTGAAATTGACCGTCTTAATGATCTGGATGCCGACCCGCAGGGTTTTGGCTCTTCCGTGTACGCGGTGAATTATCAGGGGGTGGTCGCGCGTATTGATCCGGCTCAGGGACAGTCGTTATGGACGACTAAAGTATCTTCATCGGCAGGTCTGGCAGTGACCGCAGATCTGGTCGTGGTCACGGATGAATTCGACACCGTGTGGGGGGTTCGTGTCGCTGACGGCAGCGTTGCCTGGAAGCAGGAATCTCTCAGTCACAGACAGTTGACCGCACCTGTAGTTACCCGGGACGGGGTGATAGTGTTGGGAGATTATCAGGGCTATTTGCATTTGCTGTCACTACAGGACGGCACTCTGGTTGGTCGTATCAGGGCCGGTTCGGGGCAAATTACCGGACGTCCTGTGCTTCGCGATGGAGTGCTGTATGTCCAAGGCCGATCCGGTAGGGTTTCCGCAATCACACTGTAGCTCTAACGCTAGAGGTGATCAGCTGATTACCTTGAGCAGACTCTGAACGCAGGCAGGGTGGGCTTGCTTTAAACCCGCTGTGATCGATATTGTGATTATTTTTTCTCTGCGTGGACGTCTTCGAGGTTACACTCTGCGGATGAAACCTGTGATCGCGCTGGTCGGGCGTCCCAATGTTGGCAAATCGACCCTATTCAACAAACTGACCAAGTCGCGTGACGCACTTGTGGCGGATTTCGCCGGACTCACCCGTGACCGAAAGTACGGTGATGGCAAGCTTGGAGAGTTTTCCTATATCGCTATCGACACCGGCGGCCTTAACGGCGAGTCGGAGGTGCTTGATGTGCGTATGCAACATCAGTCGTGGCAAGCAGTGGAGGAGTCAGATGTCGTTATCTTTCTGGTCGATGGCCGCGATGGGCTGACACCGGTCGACGAGGAGATCGCCGTGCGTCTGCGTCGCGCCGGGCGTCCGGTCTGTCTGGCGGTAAACAAAACTGATTCCCTCGATGAAGCGCAGGTTGCTGCTGAGTTTTATGCACTGGGCCTGGATGCGCCTCACTGCATTGCCGCCGCTCACAGTCGTGGCTTGCTTAAACTAATGACAGCGGTGCAGGCGGTGTTGCCGGAAGGTGCAGACGGTCTCGATGATGGCCCTGAAGAGGGCCTTAGGCTGGCGGTGGTGGGGCGGCCTAACGTGGGCAAATCGACGCTCATCAACCGGATACTCGGTGAAGAGCGCGTTGTCGCTTTTGACTTGCCGGGCACCACGCGCGATAGCATCGAGATTCCATTTGAGCGCGATGAGCAACGTTATACCCTAATCGACACCGCCGGGGTCCGGCGACGCGGGCGAGTCACTGAAAAAGTTGAGAAGTTCAGTGTGATCAAAACGCTGCAGGCAATCGATGAGTCAAACGTCTGCGTGCTGCTGCTCGACGCCACTGAGCGTATAACCGATCAGGATATGAACCTGATGGGCTATGTCATCGATAAGGGCAGGGCGCTGATTGTAGCGGTCAATAAATGGGATGGTCTTGCGGCCGAGCAGCGCGAGCAGATAAAAACCGATATCTCGCGACGACTTGATTTTCTGAGCTTCACCAGCATCGAATTTATCTCGGCGTTACATGGCACGGGGGTTGGTAATCTGTTCAAGCTTGCCAATCGCGCCTACGACTCGGCGATGATCGACATGTCGACGCCTGAGCTAACTCGCATGCTTGAATACGCCGTTGTTCAGCACCAACCGCCATTGGTTCGGGGGCGGCGCGTGAAGATGCGCTACGCCCATCAAGGGGGATCAAACCCGCCGGTGATTGTTATCCATGGCAATCAGACGGACCGTGTGCCTGACACCTACAAGCGCTATCTAAGTAATTTTTTCCAGCGCGAGCTGAGACTATTCGGCACACCGGTTCGGATAGACTTCAAACGTTCCGACAATCCCTACAGCCATATTCGCAATAAACTCACACCGCTGCAGCAACGAAAACGCAATCGGTTTTTACGCGAAGTAAAAAAATAGCGCACTGGCAGAGGCGACCGACGGTTTGAATTCGTCAACGTCTGGCATCAGCAGCAGTCAGGCGTTATCCTGATGGCTTTTCGCAGCCGGGTGAGGCGCAATATCGTGAGTGACATGGTCCATCTCTCGCTGGAGCAGGTAAACAAGCTTGCGCTGGCTAATCTGGTCAATGCCGGTGCATCGGCCGAGCAGGCACGTGCGGTTGCAGACACCGTGACCGCCGCCGAGCGTGATGCATGCAAATCACACGGCCTGTTTCGGATTCCAGGTTTTTGTGCCTCGCTTAAAAGCGGTAAAGTCACCGGCGATGCAGTACCCGTTGTGCACGATCTGGCACCCGCTGTGGTGCATGTTGATGCGCAAAACGGTTTTGCGCCACTGGCACTTGAAGTTGGTACTGATGCTCTGGCCGCAAAAGCCCGAACGCAGGGCATTGCTGCGTTAGCAGTGACCAGAAGTTACCACTTTTCTGCTCTGTGGCCCGAAATCGAGCACCTGACCCGTCACGGACTGGTGGCCTTCGCCTTTGTCAGTGCCAAGCGCTTTGTAGCGCCGGCAGGGGGTATTGAGCCCTTGTACGGCACCAACCCGATGGCCTTTGGATGGCCCCGCGAAGATCAGCCGGCTGTTATTTTCGATCAGGCGTCGAGTGCCAGTGCGCGTGGTGAAATTCAGTTGCATGAGCGGGATGGCCAATCGATTCCCGAAGGTTGGGCGATAGACAAATCGGGTAATCCCACCACCAATCCCACCGAAGCACTGGCAGGCGCGCAACTGGCGTTCGGCGGCCATAAAGGGGCAGCTATCGCCATGATGGTGGAGTTGTTAGCGGGGTCATTGATCGGTGATGTGCTGAGCTTTGAAGCCTCTGATATCGACAAACCCGACGGTGGTCCGTCGAGCGGAGGCGAATTCATGATCGCGATTGATCCCGGTCGATGCGGCAGTACCACAGCACTCAGTCATGCGGAGACTTTGTTTGCAGAAATTCTGCAGCAGGAAGGCACCCGGCTACCGTCTCAGCGCCGCTATGAAGCCAGACAAAAAACACCGCGCGACGGTGTTACGATTGTGCAGTCATTGCACGAGTCACTACAGAGTGGTTTGTAATGACCTACTGCATTGAACAGATCAACGGCTTGTCGTCCGAGGCATTTATAGAGTTGTTCGGTGACGTCTACGAACACTCTGCGTGGGTGGCTAGGGCAGTTGACGGTCTTCGGCCGTTCGCTGATTGCGAGGCGCTAGAGGTCAGCATGCGTTCAGTGGTGGAAAATGCCAGTGACCAGCAAAAGCTGCAACTGCTGCAGGCGCATCCGGAGTTTGCCGGTAAAGCCGCCACCGCTGGCGAGCTGACCGACAGCTCCACGGCTGAGCAGGGGCGATTGAGTCTCAATGCCTTGCCGGAGGCACAGCATCGGCAGATGCAGGAATATAATCAGCGTTTTATGGACAAATTCGGTTTCCCCGGGATCGTGGCAGTGCGACTGAACAATTCAGTGGACGATATATTTTCTCAGTTTGAGCAACGCCTGGGCAATGACCGGCAAACTGAAATCAGCGTGGCGCTGACGCAAGTGTATGCGATTGTGCATTTTAGACTGGCGGATCTGGTTGGCTGATATCAATGATAAATATTCCTACCGTCCTACCGTGGCAGACAAACTTATGACTGAATCTTCCTATCCCAGAGATCTGGTGGGCTACGCGAATAATCCGCCACAACCGGGTTGGCCGGGCGATGCCCGTATCGCGGTGCAATTTGTCATCAACTACGAGGAAGGTGGCGAGAACTGCGTGTTACACGGGGACGCGGCCTCGGAGAAATTTCTCTCGGAAATCGTCGGTGCTGAAGCTATTTCGGGTATGCGACATATGAACATGGAATCGATTTATGAGTTTGGTTCCAGGGCGGGGTTCTGGCGCTTGCATCGACTGTTCACAGAGCGCGATATGCCAGTGACCGTCTATGGGGTGGCAATGGCGCTGGAGCGCAATCCACAGGCGGTGGATGCGATGAACAACGCCGGTTGGGAGATTGCCACACATGGTCTGCGCTGGATTGATTACCAACACATGCCGGAGCAGGAAGAGCGTGAGCATCTGCAGCAGGCAATAGAGATCCATACGCGGGTGACAGGCTCGCGCCCGCTCGGTGCCTATATTGGCAGAACCAGCCCAAACAGCATAAAGCTGGTGACAGAAGAAGGCGGTTTTCGCTACTGCGCCGACAGCTACGCTGATGAGTTACCTTACTGGTGCTACGACTACAACACTCCGCAGTTGATGGTGCCGTATACACTGGATGTCAATGATATGCGTTTTGCGACGCCGCAGGGTTTCAATGCCGGTGATCAGTTTTTTAACTACCTCAAAGACAGCTTTGATCTATTGTATGAGGAAGGCGCCAGTGAACCTAAAATGCTGTCCATCGGCTTGCACTGCCGACTGGCGGGGCGTCCCGGGCGGGCTCAGGCAGTGAAAAGATTTCTTGATTATATCGCCGATAAACCCTCGGTGTGGGTCACACGCAGAATTGACATTGCCGACCACTGGGCCCGGAAATTCCCCGCGTCTGACTGACCTGACCGCAGTAAAACCTTGCTCTGTCCGGAAAATTATGCCCAGGCAACTATACTGGGTTTTACCGGTGTGTGCTGGCGCGACTGCAAATTGCCGTAATCACAAGGCGGCCCCCGCACTGGTCGCGGTGGTAATTGTAGGCGGTGGTAATGAGCAAGAAAGCGGCAGTGGCATTCTGCTAGACTTTCGTTTCGCAACTATCTATTTCAGGCGGCATTGCGGCATATGGAGATGCTTGCGGACTATTCCGGCATGCTTGAGCTTAATCGGGGAATGGTAAACTATGAACAAGTGTGTGGGTAATCGGTCGTCGCAATTTGTCAGTGCGATCGTTATGGGAGGGACTTTCCTACTGGCAAGCGCGGCGCAAGCCGGTGGCTTTGCATTGATCGAGCAGGGCGGATCAGGTATGGGCAATGCCTATGCCGGTGCATCAGCGGTGAGTCAGGATGCATCGACAGTGTGGTTTAACCCGGCTGGAATGCTGGAGCTGAAAAATCACCAGATTGCCGTGGCAGCACATGTCATCGCCGTTAACTCTGACTTTACAGACCGTGGAACCACGCTTAATGCCGCATTAGGACTTGGTGCCGTCCCCGGTGATGGCAACGTCGATGCCGGTGGGGTATCGGGATTACCCAACCTCTATTATGTAAAACCAATCAACAATGATCTGGCGTTTGGTTTCGGTATCAGCGTGCCGTTTGGCAATTCAACAGAATACAATGATGACTGGGTGGGGCGTTATCAGGCGGTTGAATCGGCGGTAACTGTGCTCGACTTTAACCCGTCGATTGCCTACCGCGTTAATGAGCGAGTCAGTATTGGTGGCGGTATCAGTGTGCAGCTGTTTGATGCGACTCTCGGCAGCGCCGTAGATTCCGGCGCAACTTGTCTTGGTCTGGTCTCGCGCGGAACACTTGAACTCGCTGAATGTATCGGTGCCGGTCTGACGGAAGCAGGCGTGCGGGCCAACGATGGCTATGCTGACGTCACCGGGGATTCGGTCGCAGCGACGTTTAACCTTGGCGTTTTGTTTAAGCCGCGTGCGGGTACAAAGCTGGGAGTGGCGTACCGTCACAGTATTAATCATGAACTTGACGGTGAAGGTAAATTTACCACCAACGCCGGGTTAGCTGCAGTGCTTGCCAATCGAGGGATACCCTTGTTTCAGGATGCCGGTGCGACTGCAGAGGCCGACTTACCTTCAAGTGTTATGTTTTCTATAGCGCATGAAGCAAACGATAAGCTCGAGTTGCTTGCTGACGCGACCTTTACCGCCTGGAGCAGCTTGCAGGAACTACGGGTAAAATTTGATAACCCGGTACAGCCCGATACCTTTAATAATCTGGCCTATGAAGATGTCTGGCGTGTGTCGGCCGGGCTCAACTACAAGCAGTCTAATCAGCTGACACTCCGGGCAGGGGTTGCCTACGATCAGGACCCCGTGCCGTCGCCGCAACTGCGCACACCGAGAATCCCGGGTAACGAAAGAACCTGGCTGTCGTTTGGTGCCGGCTATAAGGTCAATGACAAGTTACAGCTGGATGTTGGCTTTGCGCATCTGTTTATAGACCAGACACCCATTGATAACGCCAGCGAGAGTGCCGGTGGAACCACATTGCGGGGTGTCTTTGATACAGACGCCAATTTGTTCAGTGCGCAACTCACCTACAAATTTGACTAAACCGGAGCGGTCACAATGAATATTGTTAAGTATCTAGTAGCCGTTTCGGTAGCAGCCGGCATCGCGGGTTGTTCCGATACCAGCAACTATAATTTTGAAAACAGTCTGGCCACAGCGCAAAGCAACGCGGCGGCCAATGCCGCGCCGGTTGCCCGCTTCGACCCGGCAGCAGCCGATCTGCCATTTCCAAACAGCCTGTTATTTTCCGGCAGCGAAGACGGCACCATCAACATTCAAGTTGACGATCCCACCGATCTTGCTGACGCGCAGGTATCTCTCAACGCGCTTGACGGGTTCTCGACTATCGCGCCGATCACAATGCCACTGGAAGGTGCTGTCAGCGCACAGAGTGTGGTTCTGGGTCAATCAATCCGCGTGTTTGAGGTGCGCAGCGATGCCAACGGGGTTGTCAATGAAGTCATTGGCGAACTGGGTGCAGATCGTCTGGCGGTTGTAGTATCAGACGGTTTGATTGCGCTGGCGCCATTGCTGCCGCTGCAGGAAAGCACTGACTACATGGTGGTCGCCACTAACGCCATCACCGGTACTAACGGGGTTCCTCTGTCGCCGAGTTCGGCATTCAGACTGGCATCGGGCAGTATTGAACTGACAGGGGCTTTGGCTGCGCTGGAACCGATCCGGCTACTGACCAATGCCATGTTGTCGCAAGCGGCAGGGCAAGGGGTAACGGCAGGTAGTGCAGTGGTCGCCTGGTCATTTAAAACGCAGTCGATCACACCTGTCATGCAGGCAGTCAAATTCGCGTCGGCAGCACAGCCGATCACCATAGCATCGGCAGGCATGAACACCGCTGCTGTCAATCCGGCATTGCCGGGTATCGCCGACGTCTATGTCGGTACGCTCGACCTGCCTTATTATAGAACGGCACCGGCTAATGCGAACGACGCGGCTGGAATTACCAGCTTCTGGCACGGTCAGGGCGACAGCCTGCTAACACGATTTAACCCGACACCGGTTGCAACCAGTATTCAAACCGTGCCGGTTGTGATGACCGTACCGAACGCCTCGTCCGGCAATACCGTCCCTGCCGGTGGCTGGCCGGTGGCGATATTTGTACACGGCGTGACGCGCAATCGTCTGGATATGTTTGGTGTGGCCGATGCGATGGCTCAGGCCGGTGTTGCGGTCATTGCGATTGATCAGCCGATGCATGGAGTGGTCGATAGCAGCATTGCGTTCTCGGCGGCAGTGTCGCCGTTTGCAGATACCGAACGTACATTTGATCTCGATCTGGTCAACAACGAGTCTGGTGCTGCCGGGCCGGATGGTCAGATCGACACCAGTGGTCGGCATTTCTATTCACCTCAGTATTTATTGGCGACCCGGGATAACCTGCGTCAGTCTGCAGCGGACCTGATGGTTTTAAGCTCGAGCATTGCGAACATTGCCAGCGTACCGGTCGATGCGACTCGCAAAACGCTTATTGGTTATTCACTGGGAGGTAATGCGGCGACCGTGTTCCTGGCTTTCGATGACAGCATTACGGCGACGACACTGGCAATGCCGGCAGCCGGACTGGTCAAAACCACGTTGAGCTCTGAACAGTTTGGTCCGCCGATAATTGCCGGACTCGACGCGGCGGGTGTTGAAGAAGGCACGACTCAGTTCCAGCAATTTGAAGTCGCCGCTCAAACGGTGGTGGACTCAGGGGACGCGATTAACTTCGGTGCGATGGCCGTACAGAGCAGCCCGGTGCACCTAATGGAGGTGATTGGTGATACCACTGTGCAGAATGTTGTCGACGGTGCGCCGTTGTCCGGCACAGAGGCGTTGATCCGCGTGATGGGGCTACCGTCAGTGAGTCAGGATACCACCGAGTCCGGTGTGGTTCGCTTTACTGCGGGCTCTCACAGTTCGCTTATCTCTGACGATCCGAGCCCTGAGGTTTACCTTGAAATGCTCACGCAGACGTCAACTTTTGCAGCGAGTTCCGGGAGCCTGATAAAAATAACCAACTCAGAGGTAGTGCAGTAGGTTTCCTGTAACAGTGTCGGCTGGCGCCCTGCCAGCCGATTGATTCACTGGCATCAAGCATCCCTTTGGTGCCATTTTCAAATGGCCTGATGACCGGATGCGGTTGCCCACCGGCCGGGTTATCACTTGATGTGCGTTACCGATACCTCACACGCATCGCTGATGGCTGGCCCTATAATTGTAAGTGGGGTTTTGCGGTAATATGATTCCCCACACTAATTTATCGGGGTGGCAGGCTTTGCCATTAGTGATCGTACAGGTCGGCAGCAACGGATTGTTCTCTGCCTTTTCATTTGTTCTTCACGTCAGTTAGATAACAATATCCGGTATGGAACCACTCGTTATTGTTTTTGCCTTTTTTGCCGGTTTGCTGTTTCGTAAAATCGGTTATCCCCCGTTGCTTGGCTATTTGCTGGCAGGCTTCGTCGGCTATGGACTCGACCTCGGCAGTGGTGAACAGCTCCAGGCGATTGCCGATATCGGCATTATATTGCTGCTGTTTACCATCGGCCTGAAACTCAACCCCAAAGATCTGGCGCCGCGCTACGTGTGGGGCTCGGCATTGCTGCATATGGTGGTGGCGGTGCCATTGACCGCTGCGGTGATTCTGATTGTTGGCATGGTTTATCAGCCTTTGTCGTTTGACAGCCCGGTTGCCGCATGGACACTTGCGTTTGCGTTGTCTTTCTCCAGCACCGTTCTGGCGATCAAGTTGTTTGAAGATCGAGGCGAGACCAATTCGCACTATGCGTCTATCGCGATCGGTGTGCTGATTGTGCAGGACGTGCTGGCGGTGCTGTATCTGGTGCTGACTTCTGATCACTTACCTTCGCCATGGGCATTGCTATTACTCGGCTTGCCGTTGTTGCGGCCGGGTATACGTCGCTTGCTGCAAACTGTGGGGCACGGTGAATTGCTGGTCCTGTCAGGGGTGATGTTTGCGCTGGCGGCTTCAGCGTTGTTTGAGTTTGTTGATCTGAAAGGCGGGCTTGGCGCACTGGTGTGTGGCTGCCTTCTGCGCAGCGCCGATAAAGCCAAATCGAAGGAAATCTATGATTGCCTGAGTAGTCTTAAGAATCTGTTGCTGGTCGGTTTTTTTGTGGTGATCGGTTACAACGGCATTCCGTCTATGCAAATGGTTGCGGTGGCGGTGGTACTGTCGATGCTGATCGTATTGCGACCGTTGATCTATTTTGCGGTGCTGACTTTTTTTGGTCTGCGTGCAAGAACCAGCTGGCTGTCCGGGTTGTCGCTTTTCAGTTACAGCGAGTTTGGCTTGATCGTCGCCGCAATTGCGGTTGAACAAGGGGTGTTCGGCGCAGACTGGATTACCACGCTGGCTCTAGCGATGTCGCTGTCGTTTTTTCTAGCGACACCGATCAATAACAAGGCGCATGCCCTATACCGGCGATACCAGCATCAGCTTAAAAGTGTCGAGAATCCGGTGCACTTGCCAGAGGAGCAGTTTTCCTCACTGGGCGACTCGACTATCGTGATGTTGGGGATGGGGCGCGTTGGCACTGCGGCCTACGACTCGTTGCGAGATGCCGGGGCCGGCAGTATTGTTGCTGTTGAAGAGAATTATGAGCGCACGTTGAAACTGTCTGCTCAGGGCTATCACTGCGTACATGGTGATGCGAGTGACCGGGACTTCTGGGAGAACACGGATCTAGCCTCGCGAGAATTAATATTGGTCAGTTTGAGCAACCACCGTGAGGAACTCATTGTGGTGGAGCTGGCGCGTGAATTTAACTGCATGCATGCGTTGTCAGTGGCAACTCGATTCCCTGATCACAAAGCGCAGATAGAAGCGTTGGGCTGCAATGCCTTTTATTTATATGATGATGTCGGTCGTGACTTTGCCCGGTACACAATGGCAAAGGTAAGCGGCACTGACGCGAACTAAGCCCTGTCGGTCAATTCAGTCGCAGCAAGCGGCCCTGGCTGTAATTGACTCAGGAAGCTAATAACCTCATCGGTAACGGCCTTGTTATTCTTTGGCGAGAGAATATCGCCAATTATTACATGCTGACTTTCAGCGTTTGGGTCGTCAATGATCTGTGCGTGTTTAACCCCGGGTAGTTGCTGGTAGAACGCTTTGATCGCCTCTGCGTCGACAGTATCATCGTGTGGTGAATAGAGGATATAGGTTGGCAGTCTGGCCTCGGACGCCGGATAATTTGCGGCCAGTTTGACCATACCCATCATCGGCAGCAAAGCGCGTGTCGGATAGCGGCATGCCCAGTACATACCGTGTGCTTCACTCGATGACTCTGACTCGCGGTATTTTCCGGTTATCGCCTCGGCAATTTGCGCCCCCCAGGGCAACAACAGGATATTCGCGCGGCGATCCCTGACACCGAAGTTCGGCGAGAAAAACACCAGCGCATCAATCGTGTTTTTAAATTGCGTCTGATGTGCTATCCACCAACCCAGGCTCGCGCCGGTAGAGCAACCGATGATGATGGTGCGCTCGCCAATGCGCTGTGCAATGGCCATGGCTTCGCTGGCATCGTTAATCCACCGATTCACCGAACCGCGTGCCATCGCGTCGTCGCTGCGGCCGTTACCGGCCAATCGCGTATAGAAAATGTTACTGTTGAAGTGCTTTGCGATATCACCGGGTACTGGCACTGACTCCTGCCGCGTGGCTGAAAATCCATGCAAATACACAAAGGCGTAGGGCGTTTTCTGTTTGCGCAGCGGATCGAGCCATTCAATGTGCTTTTCCGCACCGGGCGTTATGTCCGGGAAGCGGCTTTCGGCTTTGCTCAGATAGTGGTCGAGGTCGTCTGGCAGTTCTGGAACAGTGAACCGTGTATCAAGCGACACGCGCGGACCCAGAGCCAGGACAACGCCCAAAAGCAGTAAAATCAGTGCGAACAACATTGGTGTTTCCCGGCGTTTGGTGAGGTGGTCGTGTTATGTGGCAAATGATTGAGCAAGCGGGTTAAGCCTCGGCATCAGGTGCCGTAACAGTGGGCGATCATTTGACTGGACAGGTGACCCGTCAAAGTGCTGTGTTGCACCCTGTGGTGAGTATGCAGTGCGTCAAGGAGAATTTATCGCTGGCAGCAAATCATACCTGAATTCGTCCGGGTAGCGCAGGCATGAGAGTAAAGTGAACCGTAATGCATAATCCGCAGTCCCCGGGTACAATTCGGGCCGCAAAGCTCTATAGGTTTGCTCGGGCTGTTCGCCTCCGTTTGACCACAATGCTGTTTGGGAAATCCGCGCTGGTGATAGTCCCGGTGATCCCGATACCGGCAGACGTCGCGCGGTGCAAGGGCGATATGAGCGCTGTCGAAGACGCTCGCCAACGCGTCGCTCATGCTGAGCACCTTTTGGACTCGGCAGTCAGAAATCACCGGCTTATTGAGGCGAGGGTAAGCCGATGCCTCCGGCAACTCGCGCTTGCCGGTGAGCCATTGCACACGGGCGGTCAGGCACAAGCCAGCATTTTACAGTCAGCGGTAAATAATGCTCAAATGGCTTGCAGAGTGTCAGAACAGATCTGCAATGATGCGCGTTCTCAACTGGCCAGCCTAAGTGACGAACTGACAGCCATGGATGCCAGGCTGAAGGGGCTGGATATGGGGAGCGCTGCGAACAGCGCCGTTTTTAACAGTGAACGCCGTGATGCTGCGTAGTCACATTTTGCGGCAAAACACCTGCGTTGCTCCAGTTTCCGTGACAGTGCGGTCTTTTTTCTATATCAGCGATATGCAGGGTTCCTTGTGTTCCAGCTAATGAAAAAGAAATCGGGATCGCCAGCGGGCTCGTATCTGCACTGGTGGGCCTGATTGTGTGGTAAGTAGTCTGTAATGAGTCTTTCCGTTGATCGTTTTGAGGCGGATATAACAGGACTTTGCGCTCAAGGCTTGTGTTTTTTTAATGCGCGCATAGCTGCTGCTCCGGTGTCGACCACCCATGCAGCGGCTTGTTGTTTACCCACACCGTGTAATTTCCGCTGAGTTCTATCAGGGCTGGACATCTCTGTGTGATGTACCTGCTGCAAGTGACTTGCAAAGCTACTCAGACTCTGCGACGTTAAAACATCAAACATCGGTGAG
The DNA here is from genome assembly GCA_938003855.1 of uncultured Granulosicoccaceae bacterium. Taxonomy (GTDB): domain Bacteria; phylum Pseudomonadota; class Gammaproteobacteria; order Granulosicoccales; family Granulosicoccaceae. The sequence goes on from CALKXD010000007.1 coordinate 97,900, forward strand.
AGTACAGCTATGGCGTTGTATCGGGATTTTTGTTCACAGTCTGAGATTGATCACCAATACAACGCGGGTGGGTCTGTTCCGGATTACCTTGACTGGATGCATTGGTATCAGCGCGAGAGTGAATCGTATCGACGGGAAACCACTCACCAGGTACTTCGATACGGTGCAACACTGGACGAATCGCTAGAGCTATATCCGGTCGTCGGGGACCGTGATGCCCCGTTGTTCGTTTTTGTCCACGGGGGCTACTGGCGTGCCGGTTCTGCCGCTGATTTCTCGTTTGTCGCGAGGGGGCTTAATGCGATTGGCCTTGCTGTCGCTGTGGTTGATTATTCGCTGTGTCCAGTGGTGACGGTTGATGAGATTACCCGGCAGGTGCGTGCGGCGATTGCCTGGCTGTACCACAATGCGCAGGATTGCCAATTTGATCCAAAGCGCATCTATGCGGGCGGACACTCGGCTGGCGGGCAACAAGTGGCTATGCTGCTGGAGACGGATTGGGACGGTGTCTATGGATTGTCCGCCAACCTGCTGCGTGGCGTGGTAGCGATCAGTGGGGTGTACGATCTTCGACCATTGCGCTTTTCCTATTTGCAGCCCATGATCAATCTATCTCATCAGACCATTGCGGAGCAAAGTCCGTTGCTGAATCCACTCAGGCAATGTGACAGTCGTCTTCTGGTAACCGTAGGCGCGCTGGAATCTGAAGAGTTTCAGCGTCAGAGTCATGAGTACACAGGGATGTGTTCTCGAGCCGGCCGCGCTGTGGAGTTATGGCTGCAATCTGACACACACCATTTTAATGCGATTGCGGGGTTTAATGATGGTGCCAGTGATTTGTGCCGAAAAGTGTCTGAGCTGGTCGCTGCAGACTTACCCCGCTGATGCATTGAAAACGTCAGGGCTTTACGGGGTGGGACTTCCGTTAAGTGGACAAATGTAAGCGTGTAACAGGGACACCGTTAGCAACAACACTGCAACGGCCTGTAAACGAGCTGAGCCGGAGTGGCTCTCGCACCGTCTAATGTGCTAGCGCGAGCTGCGATACGGCGGCCAGTTAGCCGGGTCACTGCCGAGCAGGGCCTGCCACTCACTGATGGCCGCTTTGAGGGACTGGCGTGGCCGGTACGACATGTCAAAAATCATCCGCTTGCGCAAAGTGTTGTTTCTGGTCAGCAGGAACGGGCCGGCAACGGAATCATTGACCTTCACTGCGGTTTCGTTGCTGATATCTACGGGCTCGTAATCAGTCAGCATTTCAATGCAGGTGCCACCCGAGTTGCTGCTCGAGACCGGCCACAGAATTACCGTGCCCGGTAGATCCGGGATCTGATCGATTCGAGTGGGTGGAATGGTCTCCAGCAGTGCCTTGCACATAGCGACATCGCGCTCGGTGTTGCGGTTGCTGCCGGTGACGGAAAAATGTACCACAGCAATGTTGGTTGCATCGTCGGGCAGATCTTCCAAAAGCGCTACCGTAAAATAAGTGCCGCCGGCGCTCTGCGCGGCGGGTGCCGGTGGCAAGAGCCGGGTGTTGGCGGCTTGCACCGGCTGGGTGGCAGGCGCAGGTTTGGGCGCTGCGGCTGTAGCGGTGGGCTGTGCCGGTGCCTGCGGCGTCAGGTCGTCAAGTTGCACGGGTTCTTCGAAAAAGTTGCAACCGCTGGTGACGAGGAACAACGCAGCAGTGGTTGCGGATACCAGTAGGTGTCGGATTGTCATGGTCGACGCTTCTTGCCTGTCTTTGAATGCTGAATTATCCGTGCGTGTTTGGCTGGAACCAGTTACAAACTGGTATGCCGCCTTAAGGGTAGGATTGATTGGACTGGGCCGGGTACCACGCAATGGAAGGAAATGTGGCACGGTGCTTTAAGGAACGGTTGCCGTGGGTCGATGCATATGGGGATAGGCAGGGATTAGAAGTTAACAATTGTGGGCGATGACAGTCGTGAGCCGGACCAGCAGGTGTGCTGGTTGTGTTGCTTATTGAAACCCGCTACTGTTCGCAATCCATTAAAAAATAACTATTTTTAGTAATCTTGCAGGAGAGCTAAATGTCCACAAACGCCGCGCGTGACTTCGGTGACGCCCTAGACTTGTCTGTCTATGGCATCAACAGCGTTGCAGAAGTACTTCATAATCCCAGTTTTGAAACATTATTCGCCGAGGAGACTCGCGATGATCTGGTTGGTTTTGAGCGATCATATCTGACCAGTCTAGGTGCAGTCGCTGTTGATACCGGTGAATTTACCGGTCGTTCCCCGAAAGACAAGTACATCGTCCGGGACGATGTCACCAGAGACACGCTCTGGTGGTCTGATCAGGGTAAAAACGATAATAAGCCGATCGATCAATCTGTCTGGAATGATCTAAAAGCAGCTGTTGTCGGGCAGCTGTCCGGTAATCGGCTTTTTGTTGTCGATACTTATTGCGGTGCCAACAAAGATACCCGTCTGGCAGTGCGTTTTATCTGCGAAGTGGCGTGGCAGGCGCACTTTGTAAAAAATATGTTTGTCCGTCCCACTGAAGCAGAACTTGCAACCTATGAGCCGGATTTTGTGGTGCTCAATGGTGCCAAAACCACCAACACTAAATGGCAGGAGCATGGTTTAAATTCAGAGAATTTTATTGCCTTTAACCTGACCGAGAAAATGCAACTGATCGGTGGCTCCTGGTATGGCGGTGAAATGAAAAAAGGGATGTTCTCCCTCATGAACTACCTGCTGCCATTGCGCGGTATTGCCTCTATGCATTGCTCAGCGAACGTTGGTCACGACGGCGACGTCGCGGTATTTTTTGGGTTGTCAGGCACTGGCAAGACCACGCTGTCAGCGGATCCCAACCGCCTCTTACTCGGTGACGATGAGCATGGCTGGGACGATGAGGGCGTGTTTAACTTTGAAGGCGGCTGCTATGCCAAAACGATACGTCTGAGTCAGGAAGCAGAGCCCGATATCTATAACGCGATCCGGCGCAATGCATTGCTGGAAAATGTCGTTGTCCGTGACGATGGCACGATCGATTTCGACGATGGATCGAAAACCGAAAATGCCCGCGTATCCTATCCGATTGATCACATCGACAATATCGTAGCCCCGGTATCAAAAGCCGGCCATGCTACCAAGGTAATATTTCTGTCAGCAGATGCTTTTGGTGTTTTACCACCGGTATCCCGCCTGACGCCCGAGCAAACCAAGTATCACTTTTTGTCGGGCTTTACGGCAAAGCTGGCCGGTACCGAGCGTGGTATCACTGAGCCGACCCCCACTTTCTCTGCGTGCTTCGGTGCAGCCTTTCTGAGCTTGCACCCGACACGCTACGGCGAAGAACTGGTCAAACGAATGGAAGCATCCGGTGCGCAGGCCTACCTGGTTAACACCGGGTGGAACGGCAGCGGTGAGCGAATTTCTATAAAAGATACCCGTGCTATCATTGACGCTATCTTAAGCGGCGAGATCGACAACGCTGAAACCCGGCAGATTCCGATCTTCAACCTGCAGGTGCCGGTGTCATTACCCGGGGTCAGTGACGGCATTCTGGATCCAAGTCAGACCTATGCTGATCCTGCGCAATGGGAAAAACTGGCGCGTGACCTGGCGGCTCAGTTTATCGACAACTTCGCCAAGTATACTGATACTGCAGAAGGTAAATCGCTGGTGAGTGCCGGCCCGCAGTTATAGTGCCGACCCGTCACCGGCAGACAACGCCGGTGACGGGTCGATAGATCGCAGGCACACAAAAAAAGCCGCCGGTTGACACCGGCGGCTTTTTTTATAGAGCAACGAAACAGGGTCAGTTGTTGTTACGTAGTATATTGCGACTTTGCGAAATTCTGGCAGTGATCCTGGCCTCTTCATTGGATTCTTTTTGCACCGACCGCAAAGCCAGTTCTAACTGATTGATCGCCTCGCGGGTATCGTTAAGCGAGAAAAAGTAATCGGCCATGGCTTCGTGGGCGGCTGGCAGTCTGCCTTTCACTCTGAGTACTTCAGCGTATTTGCGATAGACATCCGGTGATGGTGTCAGGTTGTTGCGCAAGTAGCTCTTGATGACTCCCTCGGATCGATCAGTGCGGTTCTGGCGGCCGAGCATCCCAAGGTATTGTTCCACAGCGGCATAGTTATCGGGTTGGATATTGATCACTGCGCTGTAAATACCTTCGGCGCGAGCACTGTCATTATTGGCAATCGCTACGCGCGCGCCCAGCAGTTGCACGGACGGGTTGGTCCCCAGTAAGGCCTGCAATCGTTCCATCAGCGGCAGGCAGTCCGCAGATTTACCTGCCTGTAGCAGCAACAGGATCCGGCCGTAGAGCCGTACCGCTTCGCTATTGCTGATATGTCCCTGTGCCAGCGCCGTTTGCATGGCGGCGGGGTCCCGCGTGTGCTGTAGTCGTAACTTCATTTGTTGTAGCTGGAAATCGACGCTGTTCTGCACGCCAATCGGGTTGGCCAGACGCGATGCGTTGTTACGCGCCTCGGAGATGCGGTTGTTGGTGAGCGGATGAGTGCGAAGAAACTCCATGCGCTCGGTTGAAGTAAGTGCTATCCGGCGACGTAATACTTCGAAAAAATCGACCATGCCGCGCGGGTTGTAACCGGCATCTGTGAGCAGTTGAATGCCAATGCGATCCGCTTCGTACTCGTGGGTGCGGGTGAAGTTTATCGCTGATTGCTGGCTGGCGGCGATGCCAGTCAGTAGTGCGGCCTGTCCGGCTTCGGCTGATTGCTGGCTGAGCAGTATGGCAGCCAGAATTGTGGCCGCAGTTTTCAGTCCGGTGTTACCCTGAGAGGCATACAGTCTGGCGATGTGCCGTTGCAGAACATGTGCGGCCTCGTGTGCAATGACACTGGCTAATTGAGCTTCATTATGGGCCGCCGTAATCAGCCCGGTATTGATGCCAATAAAGCCACCGGGCAGCGCAAAGGCATTAATTTCAGGGTTATCGATGACGAAAAAGGTGAAATCGGGGCTGTCAGCGCGGGACTGCGAGGACACCAGCCGCTGACCCAGCTTCTGAACGTAGTCATTTAACTCGGTATCGGTATTTAACACCAGGTGCTGGCGAATCTGACGCATGTAATTGCGCCCGATGGATTGTTCGTCGCGTGGCGACATCACCTGGTCAGCAGGCTCACCCATCTGTGGCAGGTTCAATTGCTGTCGCGCGCTGCTGTGCGTTGCACTCATCGAAAGAGCAAGCGCCATAGCAAGATGTAGCAGTCGTTGATGGTGCAGATCGGCAGCCTTGGGATGTGTCCCGGTCAGTACAAGCAGTTTTGCATCGGAAAGCGTACCCGAAACACTGCGTCAAGGGTATTGCGCTTGTGATACGTGTAGCCAAATTGACACACCGATTCGTTGCTTTTCAGTGATTGGCGATGTTTGTAACGGTATCGGCCAACTAGTGGCTGAGCTTGCCTTTTGATTACTGTGGGTTGCTGAAGTGCACGTTATTGAGTGGATCGGGTGTTGTGATCGGATCTGCGACAGGTTTTTTCGTCTAAACGGAACTTTTTGCCATACATCGAAGATTGCAGTGCATCAACACTGGACGCTGATGTGACTAAATGTCATATTAGCAACTGATGCATATTTGGCGTCAAAAAAATTTCGCTAACTCCAGGCGAAAAGCGGCAGCTTCTCTCCGTGCACTCAGGGAAGTGTGGCCGATTCCAGTATGACAGGATAAACGACCTCACCGGGTTAGACCCTCAGATCACACTGAACGAATCAGATCCCCAAACTCAAAGACAAAAACAGGTGGCAGAAAAGTGGAATTATCCGGTGGAGAGATAATCATCCGGACCCTTCAAGATGAAGGCGTTGAATACGTTTTTGGATATCCCGGTGGTGCGGTGTTGCATATTTACGATGCAATATTCCGCCAGCAGGCGGTACAGCATATTCTGGTCAGGCATGAGCAGGGCGCTACTCATATGGCTGATGGCTATGCGCGTGCAACGGGTAAGCCCGGTGTGGTGCTGGTGACCTCTGGTCCGGGTGCCACCAATGCCATTACAGGAATCGCCACAGCGCACCTCGACTCGATTCCATTGGTGGTGATCACCGGCCAGGTGACCTCAAAATATATTGGCACCGACGCCTTCCAGGAAGTCGACGCCATTGGTTGCACACGTCCCTGTGTGAAGCACAATTTTATGGTTAAAAGCATCGACGAGATCGCCACGGTGATGCGCAAGGCGTTCTATGTGGCAACCACGGGTCGACCCGGGCCGGTGGTTGTTGATATCCCTAAAGATTTCACCGCGCCACATATAAAAATCCCCTACGAGTATCCAGAGCAGGTCAACATGCGCTCCTACGTCCCCGTCAGTGGCGGGCACAGTGGGCAGGTGCGCAAGGCCGTCGAACTGCTCGCACAGGCCAAGCGACCGGTAATCTACTCAGGTGGCGGAGTATTGATGAGCGGTGCCGACAGTGAGTTGCGTCAGATCACTCGTGAACTCGGCTATCCGATCACCAGCACTCTGATGGGGCTTGGTGCATATCCGTCCAGTGATGACCAGTTTATTGGCATGCTTGGCATGCACGGTACCTATGAAGCCAATATGTCGATGCACAACTGTGATGTACTGCTGGCAGTTGGCGCACGGTTTGATGACCGGGTGACCGGTGAGATTGCGCACTTCTGTCCAAACGCAAAGATTATCCACATCGATATCGATCCGACATCTATCTCGAAGAACATCAGTGTCGATGTTCCAATTGTCGGAGATGTCAAAAAAGTACTGTTGCGGATGATAGAGCTGCTTGCCGAAGACAGTCGTCGTGCCAACCCGGCTGAAATATCAGCGTGGTGGGATCAGATCAAGCAATGGCAGGCTAAAAAGAGTCTGGCTTACGAGGCAAGCGACACTGTCATCAAGCCGCAGTTTGTCGTGGAAAAACTCTGGGAGGTCACCAACGGCGATGCCTACGTGACGTCTGATGTCGGTCAGCACCAGATGTGGGCGGCGCAGTACTATGGATTCAACAAGCCGCGACGCTGGATAAACTCCGGCGGGCTCGGCACGATGGGATTCGGCTTGCCTGCGGCGTTGGGGGTCAAGTTTGCGTATCCCGATGAGGATGTCGTGTGCATAACCGGTGAGGCAAGTATTCAGATGTGCCTGCAGGAGCTCTCCACCGCCAAGCAATACGCGTTGCCGGTGAAGGTAATCAATCTGAACAACCGGTATCTGGGAATGGTAAGGCAGTGGCAGGAGTTTGCCTATGAAGGTCGCTACTCACACTCTTACGTTGACGCGTTGCCGGATTTTTTAAAGCTTGCTGAATCCTACGGGCATGTCGGGATGAAGATAGAAAGCCCGGCCGATGTCGAAGGCGCGCTGCGCGAGGCATTTGCCATGAAAGACCGGCTGGTTTTTATGGATTTCATCACTGATGACACTGAAAACGTTTACCCGATGATTGAAGCGGGCAAGGGGCATCAGGAAATGCGCATGCATCCGAAAGCCGGAGAACTCGCGTGAGCAAAGAAAACCGACATATCATAGCGGTACTCATGGAAAACGAGTCAGGCGCTCTGTCCCGCGTTGCAGGGCTGTTCAGCATGCGTGGCTACAATATCGAGTCGCTGACGGTTGCTCCCACTAATGACCCGACACTGTCGCGTGCGACGGTTGTGACCCGGGGTGACGACAGAACGATTGAGCAGATCACCAAGCAACTGAATAAACTGGTTGATATTGTTCGTCTGGTCGATCTCACAGAAGCGGCCCACGTCGAGCGTGAAATGATGTTGATAAAAGTCCGCGCGACTGGCAACCAGCGTGAAGAGATCAAGCGACTGACGGACATCTTCCGCTCTAAAATTATCGACGTTACCGAGTCCACCTACATTGTTGAACTCACCGGCGACAGTCACAAGCTGGATGCCTTTATGAGCAGCGTCGGCGATGACCATATCCTTGAAGTCGTGCGCTCCGGAGTAACCGGAATCGCCCGCGGCGAAAGAGGCCTCAAGGTCTAGCCACCGGTTGCACCAACCGCATCACCACGGTGCGGTGGTAGTCCGCCAGAGAACACGCGTTTTTTACCTGGTGTTGCGGAGTCGTCTGTCCAGCTGACGTGAGTGATAGGGTCGGACGCTGACAGGGTATCGTCTGCGGGGCGCTTGTAATGTGCTTCGACAGAGAGCAGGAAACAGCGGCTGCTATTCGGTGTTATGATCGGGGTTGAGGCAGATACTGTCAAAGAACAACACGACACAGCTGCGGAAACGGTTTTTTCGATACCCGCATAAGCGGGTTTGCGGGCGTGGTTATGGCAAACTGGCTCCCTCCCTGTGTAGTTTAGCTGGTCGCTTGCAGCTGCACTGAGTTAGCTGCTCAACAAGGCAATAATGAACAGTCAATCAAATTCTACCGTGCAGCCCGACGGCGGCCGCAAAAAACCTGGCAAGGGCATTTATCTGCTGCCCAATCTGTTTACCACCGCCGCGTTGTTTGCCGGGTTCTACGCCATTATAGCGGCGATAAATAATCGCTTTGAGCAGGCTGCCGTGGCGGTGCTGATCGCCATGATACTCGACGGCCTCGATGGCAGAATTGCGCGACTGACAAACACCTCCAGTGACTTTGGCGCAGAGTATGACAGCATGTCAGACATGGTGTCGTTCGGGTTAGCACCCGCATTGATAATGTACGAGTGGTCACTGCACAATATAGCGCGGCAGGGCTTTGGTCATCTTGGATGGCTGGCGGCCTTTTTGTTTGCCGCCTGTGCGGCGTTGCGGTTGGCGCGGTTTAACGTACAGATCGGTACGGTCGACAAAAAGTTCTTCGTCGGACTGGCAAGTCCGGCAGCGGCCGCTTTGCTGGTGCTGACTGTTTGGGTTTTCCATGATGCAGGTTACACAGGCAGCAGTGTGTCCAGTCTGGCGCTGGTGGTGACAGTCGCCGGTGCGCTGCTGATGGTCAGTAATTTTAAGTACTACAGTTTCAAGGACATCGGGGCCAACAAGCGCGTGCCGTTTTTTATGCTGTTGGGGTTGGTCTTTGTGTTTGTCTTTACCTCCATCGATCCGCCTAAAGTGTTGTTCACCTGCGTCATCGTTTACGCCTCATCCGGGCCCGTACTGTGGGTCTGGCGATGGTTGCGCCGACGCAAACGGAGCAACCAGGCGGATATCGGCAAGTAAGGCGTTCAGTGAGTACTCATTCCAGACAATACCTCGCTGCCATGGGAATCGACACCTGGGAATTGCGACGGCCGCCGGCAGTGACGGAGAATCCGCAGCAGCAACCGGCCGGGGTTCCCGCGCACGTACCTGAAAACGGGCGACCAAACCTGCAGCCAAACGCGCAGGCGGTCCCCGGGCGTGCCCCTGTGGCCAGGGCGGCAGGGCCGGTTGCCATAGTGCAAAGCACACTGACAACGCTGGGCAGGAATCTGGCGTCGATGCTGTTGATGCCGGTTACCGACCGTGCCGGTTTGCCGCGTCGTGCTGTGCTGGTAGTAGTAGAGTCCCCCGAAATGAATCAAGCCGATCATCAATTGCTCGGGTCGATGCTGGGTGCCATTAAGTTGCAACCCGAAGACTATCAGTTGGTACAGACTGCCGCCGGAGCGGATCAGACAACGGGCGTCGTAAGCTGCCGGGAGCTTGTTGCTGAAATTCAGCCTAAAGCTATTCTGGTGATGTCGAAGCTGGCTGACAGCACCGTGCTACAGCCACTTGATAGCCTGCGGGCGCAGATTCACCTGACAGATTGGTCGCGAGCGCAAGTGGCGGTCACCCTGCATCCGCGGGATATTAACGATAATCCGGCGTCGAAGCGTCCTGCATGGGAAGACTTGAAGCGCTTCAAGGCAGCCCTGGACACATAAGTGGGTGACTTCTCAGTCGGGCCGACAGCCGACACGTTGCACACCATCAGGGCGATGACAAACGCCGATCTCGATGAAGTACTGCGCATCGAAAGGTCCAGTTATCAACTGCCCTGGAGTGAGCAGATTTTCAAAGATTGTCTGAAGGTGGGCTATCATAGTCTGGTGCTGGAGGGGCAGACTGGATTGTCCGGCTTTGTTATTTTCAGCAGTGCGGTCGGTGAGGCGCATGTTTTAAATTTGTGTGTTGATCCGGCACAACGGCGCAGCGGGTTTGCAGAGGCACTGCTGGCACAGGCGATATCGGTAGTGATTGTTACCGGTGCAAAAATACTGTTTCTGGAAGTACGTGAGTCCAACAGAGGCGCTATCGCCCTGTACGAAAAAACCGGTTTTATAGAAACCGGGCGGCGGACAAACTATTACAATACAATTCCCAAAGATGGCGGCGATAAATCCGGCAGTCGGGAAGATGCGCTGGTGATGGCGCGCGATCTGACACTGTAGCGGTAGGTCAACGCCGGGCAGAGCAGGGTAGCAACAAAGCGCTGGTGACACTGTATTTATAACGCTGCAGAGAGCGACTCTCACAGTGCGGTCATCCGGGTACCACAACAAATCAGGGTTTTTGAAGTATGAGTGATGGCACAATTGTCGGTGAGATTAATAAGCGACGTACGTTCGCCATTATCTCTCACCCGGATGCCGGTAAGACGACGCTGACCGAAAAACTGTTGTTGTTTGGTGGTGCGATTCAGTTGGCTGGCACGGTGAAGGGACGTAAAGCGGCGCGTCACGCCACCTCGGACTGGATGCGGATGGAGCAGGAACGCGGTATTTCCGTGACTTCTTCGGTGATGCAGTTTCCCTATAAAGAGCGCATCGTTAACCTGCTTGATACACCCGGCCACGAAGACTTCTCTGAAGATACCTATCGCACACTGACTGCCGTAGATTCTGCACTGATGGTGATCGATGTCGCCAAGGGCGTAGAGCCGCGAACAGAAAAACTGATGGAAGTGTGCCGGTTGCGCACGACGCCAGTGATGACTTTTATCAACAAGCTAGATCGTGAAGGGCGCGACCCGATCGACCTGATGGACGAGGTCGAACAGCGGCTTAATATTCGCTGTGCACCCATCACCTGGCCGATTGGTATGGGTAAGCGCCTGAAGGGTGTCTACCACCTGCGTAACAACACCGTGCATTTTTATTCTGCACAACACGGTGGCAAGGTTCAGGAGGGCGAAGTCGTTCAGGGGATCGATAACCCCAAGCTTGATGATATTCTCGGGGATATGGCGGACGAGCTTCGCGAAGAGCTGGAACTCGTCCAGGGTGCGAGCAATCCGTTTGATCTGCAGCAATATCTGGCCGGAGAGCTTACGCCGGTGTTTTTCGGCTCGGCGATCAACAATTTTGGCATCGCCGAGTTGCTGGATGATTTTGTAGAGTATGCGCCGCCGCCGCAGCCGCGCGATACGCTCACACGCGAAGTCAGCCCCACAGAAGAGAAATTCTCTGGTTTTGTTTTCAAGATTCAGGCGAATATGGATCCGCAACATCGCGACCGTATTGCGTTTATGCGTATCTGCTCCGGCAAGTACGAAAAAGGCATGAAAGCGAAGCATGTACGGCTGAAAAAGGATATCAAGTTTTCCGATGCGCTGACCTTTTTTGCTTCTGACAGAGGCAGTCTCGATCAAGCCTTCAGCGGCGACATCATCGGCTTGCACAATCATGGCACGATTCGAATTGGTGACACTTTCACACTTAACGAAGAGCTGCTGTTCACCGGCATCCCGAACTTTGCTCCCGAACTGTTCCGGCGCGCTGTTTTGCGTGATCCGTTAAAGATGAAGCAACTGCAGAAAGGCCTGGGGCAATTGTGTGAGGAGGGTGCAACCCAGCTATTTAAGCCGTTGAACAACAACGATCTCATTCTCGGGGCGGTCGGTATACTGCAATTCGATGTGGTCAGCCAGCGTCTGCAGGACGAATACAAAGTCGACTGTCAGTTTGAAACCGTTAATGTGCAACAGGCTCGCTGGGTGAAGGTGCCGGACGAAAAAATGCTGCGGGAATTCAAAACCAAGGCGGCGGCCAATCTGTCGGTGGATCATGCTGACGAGCTTGTCTATCTTGCACCGACGCGGGTAAATCTGACGATGACGCTGGAGCGTTGGCCTGATATAGAATTTCTTGCCACACGTGAACAATCGGGTATTAACTGACGGATCCCAGCAGTGCACCGCTCGAGTGCCCGGCGCAGACTTCGTGGCAGCGGGCGGCGTGCTGCGCAAGAAAGCGTTTTGCAATGGCGCAGCCGCGGAGCTAGCCTGTCTGAATGAAACAGGCAAGCAAAGATTACCAGCGCGTTGAAAAAGCGTTGCACTACCTGGCGGCGCATTACAGTGAGCAGCCCTCACTGGCTCAGATAGCCGAGGCCGCCCATGTCAGTGAGTATCATTTCCAGCGGTTGTTCAGTCGCTGGGTCGGGGTTTCTCCAAAGCAGTTTCTGCAATACCTGACCGTACAACACGCCAGGCAGTGTCTGCGCTCGGACATGTCAGTTCTCGACACGGCCTATGCAAGCGGCCTGTCGGCACCTGCCAGACTTGGTGAAATGTTCCTGCGGCTGGAATCGATGACTCCCGGTGAAGTGCGTCGCGGTGGTGTCGGTGTGGAAGTTGAGTACGGCTTTCAGAGCACTGTGTTTGGTGAATGTCTCATTTCTTTTACTGCGCGTGGTATTTGCGGTTTGGTGTTTTGTGACGAGGTGGGGCACGAGTCTGCACTGCACAACATGAAACGTCAGCTACCTGAGGCGACCTACCGCCAGAATGATGCGGCTGCGGCCGATTACTGTGCGCGTATTTTTGCGGCGCTTTCCGGCAATCACTCTAGTCAACCCTTGTCACTGTGTGCGATAGCAACGCCGTTTCAGCTAAAAGTGTGGGAGGCGCTACTTGAGTTGCCGCAGGCCAGTCGGGTCAGCTATAAGCATATTGCCAGTGCGATTGAAAAGCCCGCTGCCGTTCGCGCTGTCGGTACAGCGATAGGCCGCAACCCGATAGCACTGTTGATTCCCTGTCATCGGGTGATCCGTAGTGATGGTTTGCTTGGCGGGTACCGATGGGGTGAGGCACGTAAACTGGCGATACAAGGATGGGAGGCAACCGTCGTCAATAGCAATCATCTGTAGCGTCACCGGCCTTCCGTATAGACAGTACCGGCGTCCGGTGATTGATCAGCCAAAGACTACGCTCGGGGTTAACCGAGCGTCAGGTTTATCCATACAACACAACTAATTCCCTTGGCCCGTTACTCAGGTCTCTTGTTTTGTTTTAACGTGATACCCCTGAAACGGCATCGTTGCACAATTGTTTATAATTGGTACCGACAACCATGAACGGATCGATATAACTTGTGGTGGCGGGGTGAATCGCTGCTGTTGTTAAGGGCGCCGGTGCGACGGTGATTTGTCTCCATGACTGCATCCGATCCAGTGTTTTGTTGCTAACAGCTTGAGTAATGTCCAGTGGCCGGCAAGTGCGACTGCAATCGACAAAATAACAGCCACTGTTGCCGGTCCGATGTGACAGCCCGCAGTGACTGATCGACTCCTATACGACGGGCATCCGACCCAACGCAGAGATTCCCGTGAAGCCTTGTACTGTGGTGGGGTACTCGCAGGTTGACGTTAACGTAAACGTCAATATAATTGAGCTGGCAGTCGGGTTGATTGCTATCCTCTGTATTGGCACTGCTGTTGCCGCGCTTAACGGTGCCAATCTTCTGATCACGAAAGGTGAATCCATGTTTAACGCGTCTATGAATTTTGCTTTGGGCGACGATGTCGAAGCATTACGGGATCTGGTGCATCGCTGGGCCCAGGACCGCATTGCCCCAATGGCCGCCGAGATAGACAAAAGCAATAGTTTTCCCATGGAATTGTGGCCGGAAATGGGGGAGCTTGGTCTGCTGGGGATCACTGTATCTGAAGAGTTTGGCGGTTCCGATATCGGCTATCTTGCGCACACCGTGGCGGTGGAAGAAATTGCCCGGGCCAGTGCATCGGTGTCGCTGTCTTATGGAGCGCACTCAAATCTCTGTGTGAATCAAATTCATATCAATGGCAGCAATGAGCAAAAGGCCAGATATCTGCCGAAGCTGGTCAGTGGCGAGCATGTGGGTGCGCTGGCGATGTCAGAATCAGGGGCGGGTTCTGACGTGGTTTCCATGAAGCTGAAAGCAGACAGAAAAAACGGTTACCACGTTCTCAACGGCAGCAAATACTGGATCACTAACGGACCGGATGCAGACACCCTGGTGGTCTATGCGAAGACTGACCCGGATGCCGGATCAAGAGGTATCACGGCGTTTATTATAGAAAAAGGGTTTAAGGGGTTCAGTACCTCGGCGCACTTTGACAAGCTCGGCATGCGTGGCTCCAACACCGCAGAATTAATATTCGATAACTGTGAAGTGCCCGATGAAAATATACTGGGCCTCGAAGGCAAAGGCGTCCATGTGCTGATGTCGGGACTGGATTATGAACGAGTAGTGCTGTCCGGCATTGGCGTTGGTATCATGCACGCTTGTCTAGATCACATAATGCCGTACATGCATGAGCGCAAGCAGTTTGACCAACCCATTGGTAACTTTCAGCTTATGCAGGCTAAGATCGCTGATATGTATACCGTGATGAACTCATCGCGTGCCTATGTGTATGCGGTCGCAGGCGCCTGTGATCGTAACGAAGTCACGCGACAGGATGCGGCGGGCTGTGTTTTGATTGCCAGTGAAAAAGCCATGGAGCAGGCGGTGCAGGCGGTGCAGGCGATGGGCGGCGCGGGCTACATGAACGATTCACCGTTAAGTCGCATTATGCGTGATGCCAAGCTAATGGAAATTGGCGCGGGTACCAGTGAAATTCGCCGCATGCTCTGTGGACGGGAGTTGATGCGGGTGACCCGTTGAGTGTTATCAAGTCGGCGTTGAGCACCAGCGCCGATGCCTTCAAAAAAAATCAACAGGCACATGCTGATGCGTTGTCTGTGGTGCAGCAGGCGGCTGCTCACGCTGCTGCCGGTGGCGGTGAGAGTTCCCGCCAGCGCCACTTGTCGCGTGGCAAAATGTTGCCGCGGGAGCGGGTAGCGCATCTCCTTGATGCCGGTTCCGCTTTTCTGGAAATCGGTGCAACAGCTGCTCATGATATGTACGACGATGCGGCGCCCTGTGCAGGGGTTATCGCCGGTATCGGGACGGTCAGCGGGCAGGATGTGATGATTGTCTGCAATGATGCCACAGTGAAGGGCGGCACCTATTATCCGCTCACTGTGAAAAAACACCTCAGAGCGCAGGAAATAGCACAGCAAAACCGTTTGCCGTGTATTTACCTTGTCGACAGCGGCGGTGCCAATCTGCCGAATCAGGATGAAGTTTTCCCCGACCGCGATCATTTTGGACGGATCTTCTTTAACCAGGCCAATATGTCCGCTGAGGGCATTGCACAGATTGCCGTTGTGATGGGATCGTGCACAGCGGGTGGTGCCTATGTTCCTGCGATGTCAGATGTCACCATTATTGTGAAAGAGCAGGGCACCATATTTCTAGCGGGCCCGCCGTTGGTGAAAGCCGCCACTGGTGAGGTTGTTTCCGCAGAGGATCTAGGCGGTGGAGATGTCCATACGCGTCTGTCCGGTGTTGCCGATTCCCTGGCCGATGACGACGCCCATGCACTGGCACTGGCCAGGCTTGCGGTGGCAAATTTAAACCGCTGCAAGCCACAGTCTGTTGTATTGCAGCCCAGTGAAGAACCGCTCTACGACCCCGATGAAATCACCGGTGTGGTGCCGGCAGATTTGAAAACGCCCTATGATATTCGCGAAGTGATAGCGCGGCTGGTAGACGGGTCGCGATTCGATGAATTTAAAACGCGTTACGGTACTACGCTGGTGTGTGGCTTTGCTCATGTGCACGGAATGCCGGTCGGCATTGTGGCAAACAACGGGGTGCTGTTTTCTGAGGCGGCGGTGAAAGGAGCGCACTTCATTGAGCTGTGTTCACAACGCAGAATTCCGCTGGTGTTTCTGCAGAATATTACCGGATTTATGGTTGGCCAGCGCTATGAAAGTGAGGGTATTGCGCGTCACGGCGCTAAATTAGTCACTGCCGTGGCGTCAACCAAAGTCCCAAAGATAACGCTGATCGTCGGTGGCTCTTTCGGTGCCGGCAACTACGGAATGGCAGGACGGGCCTACAGTCCGCGATTTCTATGGACCTGGCCAAACTCGCGTATCTCTGTGATGGGCGGTGAGCAGGCGGCAGGTGTGCTCGCTACGGTCAGGAGAGATTCTATAGAGCGCAAGGGTGGGCAATGGTCGGTGCAGGAAGAACAGGCTTTCAAGCAACCGACCATCGATATGTTCGAAACTCAGGCGCACCCTTTGTATGCATCTGCACGGCTGTGGGATGACGGTATCGTTGACCCACGCAAATCGCGCGATGTTCTGGCGTTGAGCCTTGCGGCAAGTCTTAATGCACCAATACAGGAAACACGTTTTGGCGTGTTTCGTATGTAGAGTGGATCACTAGTGTTTAAAAAAATACTAATAGCAAACCGTGGTGAGATAGCCTGCCGCATAATGCGAACAGCCCGGTCACTCGGTGTGTCGACGGTGGCGGTGTACTCAGAGGCTGATGCGACCTCCATGCATGTTGCCAGCGCTGACGAAGCCGTCCTGATTGGCCCGGCTCCGGTTTCCGACAGCTATCTGCGCGGTGACCGAATCATACAGGCTGCACTCGATACCGGTGCCGAGGCCGTTCATCCGGGATACGGTTTTTTATCTGAAAATCCGGATTTTGTTAGTCAGGTGGTGGCGGCTGGGTTGCGATTTATCGGCCCGTCAGCGGATGCGATTCGGGCAATGGGTCTTAAGGATGCGGCGAAAAATCTGATGGAAGAGGCCGGTGTTCCTGTGGTGCCTGGCTACCATGGTGGCAATCGGGACCCGGAGTTTCTATTGGCGGTGGCTGAACGCACCGGCTTTCCGGTCTTGATAAAAGCCCGCGCTGGTGGCGGTGGTAAAGGCATGCGTCTGGTCAACAGCGCTGACGAATTCGCCGCCGCCCTGCAAGGCGCGCAACGGGAGGCTGAGTCAAGCTTTGGCGACAGTGCCTGCCTGATCGAGAAGTTTGTTACCGCACCGCGTCATATAGAAATACAAGTGTTCGGTGATGACTATGGCAACGTAGTGCATTTGTTTGAACGTGATTGCTCGCTGCAACGCAGGCACCAGAAAGTGATTGAAGAAGCCCCGGCACCAGGCATGACCGAGGAGATGCGCTGCGCCATGGGAGAGGCCGCAGTGAAAGCCTGTAAGGCGATAAATTATTCCGGTGCAGGCACGGTTGAGTTTATTGTTGACGGCTCTGGTGGACTGCAGCCTGATTCTTTCTGGTTTATGGAAATGAATACGCGACTACAGGTCGAGCATCCGGTCACCGAGGCGATCACCGGTCAGGACCTGGTTGCATGGCAATTGCACGTGGCCGCTGGAGCACCACTGCCGCTAACGCAGTCCGAGCTCTCTATAAATGGCTGGGCGTTTGAAGCACGTTTGTACGCGGAGGATGTCGGCAAAGGTTTTTTACCGGCAACCGGCACCTTGCATCATCTGCAGTTTCCGTCAGAGGCACGCATTGATACGGGCATCCGGCAGGGCGATACTATCACACCGTTTTATGATCCGATGATTGCCAAGGTGATTGCTCATGGACAAAGCCGGACGATGGCGTTGAACCAACTGCACCGCGCACTCAATGGTACCCATGCTGCAGGCTCGGTGACGAATGTAAACTTTCTACAGGCCTTGTGCACAAACAGTGATTTTGTCCAAGGTAAGGTGGACACCGGATTAATAGAGCGGCATGCGGATCAGTTAACCGCAGGCAAAGATCCGGCAACGGAAACACTTGCGGTCGCGGCAATCGCAGCAGAAGGTTTGTTTGCTACCGGCAAACCTCCACTGAGCGGTTTTGCTTTATGGCAACCGCTACAGCGAACTGTCGTACTGACTGCCGACGGCACCGATCAGCCAGTTGAAGTGACCGTGGCTACCATCGATGCGACAACATTTGACGTGACCTGCGGTGATGCAACGCACCGGGTCTGTGTTCGGGATGTCGCCAGTGGCAAGATAGACATAGATGGAAGCAGTCGGCGTTTTTTTACTGCGGTTGATGGTGTCAATGTCAGTGTATTTGCTGAAACTTCCTGGCACTTTATTGTGCCTGACCCGTTGCTGCGGCAAGCCGCTGAAAAAGCCGGCGGTGACCATCTGTTTGCACCGATGCCGGGGCAGGTGAACGTTGTCAATGTGGCACCGGGTGACCGCGTGAAACACGGTGATGCACTGATGGTGATGGAAGCGATGAAGATGGAGCACACGCTGCTGGCACCGCGTGATGGTGTTATAGATGAAATTCTGGCCGCAACAGGCGCACAGGTCGAAGACGGTGCATTATTGCTGAGTCTACAGCCTGAGGATCAGCCCGACCACTGAGCATCCGGCGTCAGCGAGATCAGGCGGCGTGGTCGATATTGATCAGCGTATCGGCGTCATTAGCAAGTGCCGGGTTCAGTGTAAGCAGTGTGGTGTATAGATAATCGGCGATCCGTTGCGGAGCAAGTGTGGCGTCCCAGTAGTCCAGTGATTGCTGTTGCCGGCGTGCCATATCATCAGGGTTTTCCAGCAATTGATCGAGCAGGTCTGGTAGCTGATGCCAGTCATCGACAATGATAGCGGGCGAGTTTTTCGCAAACCAGTGATCTGGCTGTTGTTCGGCAATCACAATGCAGCCGTAGTACATGCCTTCGCAGAGTCGGTAGGTTTCCAGGTGCGTACCACGTGGTGACAAACAGATCTTTGTATCCATCAAAATGCGAGGGTAGCTTTCAAATTCCGGTTTATCGTTAGCCTTCGGAAAATACGTTGAGAGCTTCACATCGGCGACGTAGCTTTTATCTTTTTTCCAATCATCGACGGTCGCTACCATGCGCTCACGGGAAAGCACCTTGTTGGTTTTGATCAGGCCGCCCAGTACTTTTTTGTGATCGACACTGCCGGTGAATGATACGTCGATGCGACGTTGCGCGATTGGTGTGACAGAGACGCGTTTCGGCAACCGGTAGTAGCCATAGGGAATGGCGAAAATATTCCGGGTGCGATCTTTGTGATGATGCGGATAGCGTTTGAGGTGCTGTCGAAAGTGCTGCACACGCGCCATTAGGTTGAAAAGCAGCCAGCGCTTATGCAAAGCCAGTGTCATCTGTTGCCCGGGCGCTTTGAAAATGGCGTGAACACGATTTGCGTAGATCGGCACTCGTGCCCACTCGTCTCCCATAACAAACACCACAACATTGGGTGAGTGATCAAACTTGCCAGGCAGTTCGGTGACACTGCGAGTGAAGACAAAGGTGTAGTCACCCAGCAAACGGTTGCGTGCCTGCAAGGCGTTGATTACTTGCCAGAAGTACTCAATATTGCACTCGAGCGCGTACGGCAGCAGGTCTTTGACCACGCTGATCGTTTCCGTCTCTTCACCACCCATGCAAACGTGACAGTTGCCGGGGGTTGTCTCGTTGTGTACCGTTGCCGCCAAAGTAGCCGCTCTCTTCCACTTCTGGAATTTGTGTCGCCTTAACGGTTAACGGGTGTTGCTCCGATTGGTTTAGCCGGGCAGGCCGCATTTGAGAATTCTTCTGTGATGATCATTGTTTTTTCTTGTGGTCTGCAACAAAGAGATAATAGGAACCGGCCCGGTTGCCGTTAAATTCTGTCGGGGTGTGTGTATTTTTTTGGTGAAGTCCAATAGTACCCCCGATCGCTTAAACCCGATGTCGGTGTCAAACAGCTTGTGCGGCTGGCTGTCAGCAAGCATCCAGAACGGTTGACGAAGTGCAATTCATGCAAAAACAGTTACATATCTTGTCACTGGTGCTGGTCACAGCGGTCGCCTGTTGTCTTCTTTGGATGCAGCCCTATCCAATTCTGCATGACTACCCTGAGTGGATGTATCAAGGTTATCTGGTGGGGCAATTGCTGGCCGGTGGCAACGCTGCGATAACTGATACCTTCAGCCTGGTGTCTCACCCGGTACCTAATTCTCTTAGTCAACTGGCGATCGGTCTACTCAATCTGGTTGTCTCACCGGTGCTTGCCGGCAAGCTGTGGCTTGGTGCCTATCTGGTGTTTGCCTGCTGGCTATGGTGGAGTGTCACGCGGCCTAGCCGGTTTACTGATGGAGGATCTATTAATCTGATCCTGACACTGACGATAACGCTCGGTGCGGGATTCTGGAACGGCTATATAAATTTTCAGTTCGGTTTACTGTTTTTTACCTGGTACATGATCAGGCCACAGACCGATCTGTCTGTGCGTTCGGTGCTACCGTTTTCGCTGCTGATAT
The DNA here is from genome assembly GCA_938003855.1 of uncultured Granulosicoccaceae bacterium. Classification (GTDB taxonomy): domain Bacteria; phylum Pseudomonadota; class Gammaproteobacteria; order Granulosicoccales; family Granulosicoccaceae. The sequence continues at coordinate 118,231 of CALKXD010000007.1, forward strand.
TCTTTTCCCACGCTGCGGTTTTTGCGGCCTTTGTGTCTGTTGTGCTGGTTCGCTGCCTCGGGGTAAAAGATCGATGGCGCTACCTGGTGGCATTGGTGCCATCGCTGCTGTTGTTGGGTTGGTACATTGTGGTGAAGGTGGCAGACGGTCTGGCGGGCGGAGAGGTTCTGCCGCTGATCAAGTGGGTTCAGTACAAAGCCTACACGGTGGCCAAGCAAGGGCCGTTTCATAATTTTATTCAACCAGACGGAGAGAGTCTACTGGCTGGTGCACACTGGCTTTACAGTATTGGCTTTGCCATTAATTTCCTGGTCGTGGTCATTGTTGCAGGGTGGGTATGCACTCTGTTGTGGCGGCAGTTGAGGCAGCGTGACTGGCCGGACTACGCGGGTGACCCGGTGCGTCGACTGTCGGTGATTATTACCCTGGTACTGCTTTTTGGCGGATTCCTGGTGGCTGGGCAGAACAGCTTTGGTGTGGTAAATCTAGGTGAGCGCTTTCTGGTGGTGGCAATGGTCCTGCTGCTGGTGTTTTTCCGTTGTCCGTCGCTGCTGCGCCGCGTGTGGGTAGGTGTGGTTGTGGCGAGCTCTGTCTATCTGCTTGTCGCCACCGTGCTGGTCACGGGCTATGCCGATAAAAGCTATGAAGTAGCGCGTTCAGCCAGTGAAAAAAATTTGCAGAAGTATGTTGACGAGGTTTACGCCAACAGCCGCCATAAGTATTTTAACCATCGACTGTTTATCTATGCTGATCGTGGTCGGGAGCTAGGCGACGAGTCACCGGCCTTGCTGCCGATTGATCTTGTGACCAGTATTGTCGTGCCGCGATTGCGCTCGCAGAGTGGCGATGAATAGTTCTACTATAGCTCTGACTTATCAACGCTACCATAAATTGCATGAATACTGACATCGACGATCTGCGCCACAAGCATCGCTGCGCCCGCGCCGCCCTGACTGAGTCGGTTTTAGAAGCTAACGCCGAGGCGTTAAGTTCCCGGGTTGCGGCATTGGCAGAGTTTCGTGAGGCAACTCATATTGCCGCCTACATAGCCATTCGCGGCGAGATTGATCTGGCCATGCTGATGGCCGCTTGTGACAACAAACAGCAATGGTATTTACCGGTACTTTGCGGCGAGAAAATGTTGTTCGCACCATGGCGGCCTGGACAGCCACTTGAAAAAAAAGGCTTTGGATTGCTTGAGCCTGCGTCTACAGATTGGATAGACCCGCTTGCGCTCGATCTGGTTCTGGCCCCGTTGGTGGTATTTGATGCCTTCTGCAACCGTATCGGACAGGGTGGCGGTTATTACGACCGGACGTTTGCTCATAGACTGGCGCCGCAGCCAGGCGCAGCGTCTAAACCTGTTATGTTAGGGGTCGCGCATGAGTCGCAGCGCGAGCCGAAATTGCAACCGCAGAACTGGGATGTTCCTCTGGATCTTGTGGTCACTGAGCAACGTGTTTATCGGCGCCAGGCCGGTCAGTGCTAGCTGCTGTCTGGTCGGCCGGCTTATAGACGGCGGGCAAGGCCTATGGCAGGGGCGTTTAGGTAGAGTTGGCGTACCATAACGCGCCTTTGCAGTAGCAGTCACGGCGTTGCCTGGACCGCTGTCTCAAGTGGAATGCAGTAACAGTCACTTGACGGTCAACCCCTGATCTGTACCATGGCGTCTTTTTAGCGAAGCACAGTTATGGCAAAAAAGCCCCTTGCAAAAAAAACGGCCACCGGGAAAGGTGCATCTTCGACCGGTCGATCCAAAAAGAAACCCACCGGCAAAAAGAAAGCACCTGCCAAAAAGAAGGTTGCGGCTAAAAGCAAGGAAGTCCCCTACGATCTTGTCTATGTTGCGAAAAGTCCTTTGCATGGTAAGGGTATGTTTGCGAAGAAAAAAATAAAGGCCGATATCACGCTCGGTAAGCTCGAAGGAAAGCCGACTCGCAAAGATGGTATCTATGTGCTCTGGCTCACGGATACCCGGGGACTGGAAGTGAGCAATGATTTTAAATACATTAATCACGACAGCAATCCGAATTGCGCATTGACCGACACGGAAGTGGTAACCCTTAAGTCAATCAAGCCCGACGAAGAGCTGACGCACGACTACGGCTGGTAGGGGCTTATCTGCCCTGTGGATGACGGGGCAGGTGATCGTTGATCGTATGCCAATTGACGCAGTTGTCAGTATAGAGGTGGGCATCCGCGGTGATCGATGGGCCGCTGTCGAGTGTTCCTAGAGCGAACTCGATCAGGTTATCGGGATTGTCGGCCGGCTCGAATGTCATGCTGGAACCGCAAGTTGCACAAAAACGGCGCGTGCTGCCATTGCTGGCGGTATAGGATTGCAGGTTGTCTTCGCCTTGCAGCCAGGTGAACTGATCACTTGCCGCCTCGGCGAAAGTAGCAAAGGCGGCACCGTGAAACTTACGACACATGCTGCAATGACAGTGGCCAATCCTGGTGCCGATTGCTTGCGCCTGATATTTTGCCGCGCCGCAAAGACACTGGCCGGAAAAGTACTGCGGGTCATCTGCATCACTCATGGGGCGCTTTCTCTGCCGGTTGTATTGTGGTGGAGACCAGTCGGTTAGCTGGAGACTGTCACGGTTAATCCATCGTAGGCTGCTTCCACCGTGGGGGGTAACTGACTGACGATATCGTCGTGGTCTATAGAGTTGTGCATGTTGGTGAGGATCGCTCGCCTGGGCTTTACCCGCTCGATAAAAGCCAGCGCTTCCTCGACGTTCATGTGTGTCGGGTGTGGTGTGTGTCGAAGGGCATCGAGAATTAACACATCAAGACCAGTCAGTGCGTCAATGCTGTCGCTGAGATCGACGGTTTTAACATCGGGCAGATAGGCCAGGTTGCCAAAGCGGAAACCCAATGCGTTGATGTCTCCGTGGTTGACGACAAAAGGGCGCACCTGAATATCACCGCCTGAACCGGTAATGCAGAATTGTTCTGCCGGAGTGATGCGATGCTCAATGCATATGGTTGGGTAACTGGTGCCGGGTTCCTGCTTATAACAGTATCCAAACGCCTGCATCACCGTGTCAGAGGTTGGCGTGTCCATATAGACATTGACACGCTCACGGTGGCGGATTGCCAGTTGCCTGAGATCGTCCATGCCGAATATATGATCGGCATGTGCGTGTGTGAGCAGCACGGCATCGAGATGCTCGACATTGGCCGACAGCAATTGCTCGCGCATATCCGGGCCGGTATCAATAAGAATTGATGTCATTGATTCTGCGATACGCTGCTCGACCAGCATGGCACAGCGACGGCGGCGGTTTTTCGGGTTGGTCGGGTCGCAAGCGCCCCAATCGTTACCAATGCGTGGAACGCCGCCGGATGAACCAGTGCCCAGCAGGGTAAAAGTAGTTTCAATGGTCATGCGCGCAGTATAAACGGTGTTGTAGCGGGCGTCTCGATTTGCCGTTGTCCGGTTGTACACCGGCAGCGCAAACGCACTGTGAAGACGCAGGATACTGCGCCTGTTCTTTGCTTACACAGGCCAGAACCTGCAGGGTAAATCCTACCCTGGTAAAAAATACCCGATTTTTAACTCGCGCAAGTGTCTCTATTGTTGCAGTCGAGGTGCGGATTGGCAGAGTCAACACTGTCGGCCGGATTGTTTCTAAAAGCTTTGGAGAATGGCAAATGAAATCAGCAATGAAGGCGGGGGATGTCTCTCCCGGATCTACAAATGTGCAGCGGTCTGCACGAACCCTGTTATCCGGGTTTGCAGCATCGGTTGTGGTGGTGATGGCGATGGCGGGCAATGCCGCAGCCCTGGTGCTGCCCGACTTTGAATCGCTGGTGAAAGAACATGGCAAAGCGGTGGTGAAGATAACCGTTTCGGCCCAGCAGGAGCAGACATCGGCGCAACCGGACCGGCAACAAATGGATCCACAGCAGGTACCGGAGTTTTTCCGCAAGTATTTTGAAGGGATGCCACGTGGACCTGAGGCGCAACCCCCTGGTCGTCGCGGTGTCGGGTCGGGGTCAGGTTTTATTCTGTCGCAGGATGGCTATGTGGTGACCAATGCTCATGTGGTCGATGGCGCAGCCGCGATTACCGTCGCGCTGCCGGATCGACGCCAGTACGATGCAACATTGGTCGGTGCAGATAAACGCACTGATCTGGCCCTTTTGAAAGTTAAAGCGACCGGATTACCCGTACTTGAACTCGGCGATTCCAGTGCGTTGAATGTCGGCCAGTGGGTGCTGGCAATCGGATCCCCGTTTGGCTTTGAATACACAGCCACTCAGGGCATTGTTTCAGCGTTGTCGCGAAGCTTGCCGGATGAAAACTATGTGCCGTTTATCCAGACCGATGTTGCTGTAAATCCCGGTAATTCGGGCGGGCCGTTATTTAACGTCGAGGGCGAGGTGATTGGTGTGAATTCACAGATTTTTTCACGCTCTGGCGGCTATATGGGACTGTCGTTTGCGATTCCGTCCGATGTCGTTAAAACCGTCGTGTCGCAATTGAAAGACACCGGGTATGTCAGTCGCGGATGGCTTGGTGTGATGATCCAGAATGTTGATAAATCTCTGGCCGAGTCTTTTGGGCTTGACCGTCCCCAGGGGGCGCTGGTGGCACGCGTGACGGAAAACAGCCCGGCTGAAAAAGCCGGTTTTAAGTCCGGTGATGTGATCCTCAGCTTTGACGGTCAGAGCATCGGCCAGTCGTCTCACCTGCCACCGCTGGTGGGTGTTACGCCGGTGGGTCAGCCCGTGGAAGTCAATGTGATGCGCAACGGTGAGTCGGTGACACTGACGGTGACGATAGCGGAGTTGGCGGAAGACCGCGAGATTGTTCGCACTAGTGCAGTCGAGCAGGGCAATGACTCTCGACTGGGTATCGCGGTGGTGGAGCTGACCGATGAGGCGCGGGCCGAGGCCGGCGATATTGACGGCGGGGTACTGGTGACGGAAGTTGATCCGGCAGGCGTTGCTGCATTGGCCGGGATCAGCCGCGGTGATGTCATTGTGTCGTTCAACCAGGTGACGATTGCATCAGCGAAAGAGTTGTCCGAGGCGGTAAAGCAAGCACCGTCCGGTAAATCTGTAGCAGTACTGGTACAACGGAACAATAACCCGTTGTTCACCGCGTTGACACTGCCCTAAGTTTTTGTAAAAGCTTACCTTTACTGGTAGCAGAGGCCGGGGCAGGACGCTGATTCAGGTGTTTTGCTCCGGTCAATGCTGACACAGGGTAAATTTTACCGGCTTGCTGCTTGAGAACTGATCGATAAACTCCATGTCAACAGCAATAGTGTTGAACTGATCTGGAGACAGATGCCCAAAAACATACGTACAGGCATGGAAACAGCAGCCGGGGTTGTGAATGACCCCAAGCCCGATCTGGTTCCGCTGCAAACTCCGGTTCGCGGCATAGGGACAGATCTGGGCGTTAATGCTGACTGGCAGCAGGTTTCGCCGGCATCGGCTGATCAGCCGATGCAAATACCGACCTTTGAAGGTGCGGGTGAGATCGGCAAGATGGCGTTGATGCTGACCTTGTGGACTGCCGTCGAAAGCTATCTGTACGAGACCTGCGGTGTGGCAGCGGTGAGCAATCATACAGAAGAAAAAAAGCATCGCGCCATTTTGAATGAATCTGAAACAATGATCATTTGCCTGCTGTGTTTGCTGAACAACGAACCCTACACTGCCGGTGGTCTGGTTGATGCGATGATTGCACCGGACGCCTCTGCTGATCAGCGCGGTAATGCGCGCAAACGGCTTATCAATCGAACACTCCCCGTCATTGCAGACCGCTATCAGTTACTGCAATTTCGTGAGCACAACAAAGGAAACCTCCGCGAGTACAGCATTGCACGTAGTGCACGGCTCGCCACTTTTGCCGAGCAGGTTCTAGTCACGGGTGTGCGGCAAATTACCGGAGAGGAGCAATGAGTATTAATTTTCATAGAATAGCCGGATTAGCGCTTGCCGCGTTGCTGTCATTGTTGGCGTTAAACGCACAAGCAGCAAATAGTGTATCGGTACTGACGATCACCGAAACGCTGCCGGCACCGACTCGCGCGCTGCTATCCAATTTTGACCGGGTGCCATGGATTCAAAGCCACCAGTCGCTTCTTGTTCGCCATTATGGTTCGGGTCACCGACCGGAGCTGGTCAGGCATCGCTATCAGCGGGCTATGACCGTCCGCGGTATCGACCATCGCGGAGTTATGCGGGTGTGGGTCAACTCGGTCACGATCACCGTACCGGGATACGTCGCCGGTGGTTGGGATGTGCGGGCTCTGCAGCGTGAACTCGAGCGTCTCGGTGTCAAAGTGAAGCCCAAGCCGGTGACACCGAAACCCGGCCCTCAGGTGTCGGGCTAGCAATCGAGATTCAGTCCCGCCGAGGACACGCAGGCCGCGCTGAAGGTTATCACTCGCCACGCCAGCGCAGGTGGTTAATTCTCGCTCCGGCAACGGCTGCACGCTAAACTATACTTATACGGCATGGTGTAGAAATTTTTGCCGTTAGCTCGTGAATTAATTCCTTTGATAGCCAAGAGTTACTGTACCGAATGAGTTACATCAGGAAATTCTGTCTTCTACCGCTGGCCTGCGTTTCCGGTTTGGTTGCGGTTGAGCGGGCAGTTGCGCAATTGGATTGTGGTGTTGGCACAGAAGTTTGCCTCGACGAGACCCCGGCGGCGTCCGCCCCACTGATCGAGACCGTGACGGTGCTGCCGTTGGAGGCGGAGGTCGCATCACCGTCACCCGAAGCTCAGCAAGCTGAAGATACAGAAGTCAGCACCCGCACCTACTCGCCGGAGCAAAAAGCACTGGCGGACGGCATCACCGCCGACCTGAAAGAGCGTCGTCTGAAAAGACCTGCCGGACGCAATGCACTGGAAAAAATCCAGCAGCTGAAAATTCTGCAGCCTTACCACGATTACTCGGTAAACGGCGAGCGCTACGTCGCCAAAATCTATTTAACTTTGAGTCGGCGCGCTCTGAAATCCGGCAATACCGAATTAGCCGAACGCTATCTGGGCGATGCTGTCGACCTGGATTCGAAAGCCACTGGCAGAACAAAGCTGCAGGCCGATATCGTCAAGGCGAAAGTGGCAGCAGGCTCTGACGTGACACGCGACACCGATACCACAAAGGCGGCCGAACAGGCAGACACCGAATCATCACCCGCGGCTGAACCACCTGCCGAACCTGCCGTGACAGCGGCAGATACTCCGGCCGCCACTGCGCCTGCTGCGGCAGCCGATGAGCCTGGGTTGCCAGCGGTGGACGATCAGCAGGTGGTCAGTGCGACAGAGCCAAAGTCGGCAAAGTATGATGAATCATCGGATGCCGCTAGTTCCAAGCTCGAAAGCGCGGACGATGTCCGTTTTTTTGCACCGATGGTGGTGGCTATTCCTGCCGGAAAATTCGTAATGGGCAGTGAGTCGGGTGCTGACGACGAGAAACCGGTGCGCGAGGTCAGTGTGTCTGCGTTTAGTATGTCGAAGTATGAAGTCACCATGGAGCAATACCGGGTGTTTGCCGCAGACACTGATCGACCGGCGCCGCAATTTGCCGAAACCGACGGCAAGAGTCCGGTTACCAATGTGAGTTGGGCCGATGCGATTTCCTACACCGAATGGTTGAGTGAAAAGACCACTAAAAATTACCGGCTGCCAACCGAAGCCGAGTGGGAGTACGCAGCGCGTGGCGGAACGGTGACCCCGTTCAGTACCGGCGAGGAACTAACTAACCTGGCCAATTGTGTCGGCTGCGGAACCCAGTGGGATGATAAACGCACAGCGCCTGTTGGTAGTTTCCCACCCAACCCGTTCGGGCTCTATGATGTACACGGTAACGTCTGGGAGTGGGTGCAGGACTGCTGGACCGATAGCTACTTCGGACGCGGCAGCGATGCCGCAGCGGTGGATCAACCGGGCTGTGAGCGGCGAGTGTTACGTGGTGGTTCCTGGTATAACGAAGCGGATTACGCGCGTTCAAGCTATCGCGGCAACGAGGTCTTCGAATACCGCGACAGTGGTGTTGGTTTTCGTGTGGTGCACGACGGACTGTAGCATCCTGTCAGGAGCCAGGATGAATCAGTTGCCCGGGGTTATAGTACCTGGCGGATATCTCTAGTGCTTAGAGTCGTTGTTGGAGAATTTCTCCATCAGGTAGATTGTCAGGCCACCGGCAATAATCAGCAACAGCGCAAACAGGCTTGTAGACTCGGTCACGGCTGGAAAAAACCACTCATAGCCTGTGATGATTTCCTTCGGTGGTTTTCCTTCTCTGGATAGCATTTCGATCACGGCATTTTTCCAGGGCCAGATAACGACCAGTGACCCGGTGATAAAGCCTGTCATCAGCGCGATGGTCTGATCGTGATAGTGCTTGAATATCCATGCCAGCAGATGCGAGAAGACGATCATTCCGAAGACACAACCCAGCGCCAGTGGAATCAGTATCTGCAGATTGGCGCTGCTGATGGCGGCAAGAATTAACGCATAGTTACCCATGATAATCAGTACGAATGAGCCGGACAGCCCCGGTAGTATCATGCTGCAGATAGCGACAATACCGCACAAAAACACATAGAAACCAGCGGCATTCTCTGAGGCGGGAGCCAGCAACGCGATGCCGATTGCGATGGCAGTACCAATAAAAAGCATAACCCAACTCGAAGCTGACCACTGTCTGACAGTTTTGCCGACAAAATAGACCGACACCAGAATCAGGCCGAAGAAAAATGCCATCGTAAGTGTGTTGTGCTGCTCCAGAAGGTACTCGAGCAACTTTGCCAGTGACACGATACTGACCGCGATACCCGCGAACAAAGCGCTGAGAAATGTACCGTCGACGGCTGTCCAGAAAGCACGCCATTGCCGAGTCAGCAGCAGCTTCAGCGCCGTCGGATCAAACGACTTGATGGCATTGATCAAGCGTTCGTAAATACCGGTAATGAGTGCAATCGTGCCACCGGATACACCGGGAATCACATTGGCGGCACCCATGGCGAGGCCTTTCAAAAAAATGCTGACTAGATGCGTCATGATACCAATTGGCCCACAGTAGGAGCGTTAAGACGGAAATGGTTGTGTGTAGAATGTCGGCAGGTGAACAGGACAGTAAAGTGGTGTGACCATCGATAGTGTGGGGATCGTTTACCGGCCACACTGCACAGCGTCGGGCTGTGCGCTGGTTCTTACTGTGAGGGCCACCGGGATTGAAGACGGCTGCTCTAAGCGCTGGCAGTCAATGCCGGTAAACCTTGGACGGTGTCTGCCTTGATTGTTTCCGCGTCATATGGCGGGCGTGCAAATACTTCTCTGACTCTTGATTCAAAGTGCTCCAGCGGCGGTGTGTCGTAGTCCGGGTCAAACGATGATTGATCCCAGCGCTCGCAGAAATCAATGCAGGTCTGATAGTAGGGATGCTGGTTGTATTTTTCGCGCTCGTACTGATTCCAGCCGTCGTAGTGATGTGCGTAGTAGACCATCTGGAAGGCACCGTGGTGCTCGACAACCCAGGTGACTTCTTCACGCACAAACGGGCGGATTATTTCGGCGGCCATACGGTCGTGGTTTTGTGGCGCCAGGCCGTCGCCGATATCGTGCAGCAGCGTCGCCACCACCCAGTCGGTGTCTGCGCCTTCACGTTCGGCGCGGGCAGCGCTTTGCAGTGCATGTTCGAGCCGGGTGATTTTATAGCCGCCGATAGTATCGTGCGCCTGTGAGGCGAGTTCGCGCAGCAGTCGGTCGGCTGTCATGGCGACAAAGGCATGCTCCTGATCACGCAGGAATTCGTAGTCATCTTTTGTCCCGTCTTTCATGGCGGTGAAATTTACAGTTTTCATGACTTGTTTTTTCCGGCTACCGGTGCTGTGTCTGCTTCGGGCTTAGTGTGTACTGAGGTCGATCAGTATTAAACGGTTGTTATTTCAGGTCAAGTCGGCCATAAGTTAAGGCGTCGGCTAACCAGGCAGTGAGTAAGTACTGATGCTAACAGCGCGTTTATTGATCCGGGTAGATAGCATCAAGCCGCGATGACACGACATGTCCGGTTATCTGAAAGGGTCTGTGCCTAGTGTCGTCGGATGATCGGCTCCAGACTCTGTGCTATGGCTAGAAGTTTTTTATCTTCGCCCGACTGACCGATAAGCATGAAGCCGACCGGCGCTGAGTCCGGCTTGTGGCAGGGGATACTGATGGCTGGCGCGTTCAGTACATTGGCGGTGGAGGTATTGCGCAGATAGAGTAAATTGCAGCGCCGCGATTCTTCTGCATCATTGACCAGTGTTGATATAGGCATAGGCAATAGCGGTACGGTTGGCATAACGATGGCGTCAAGGCCTAGTGTACGTTCTGCGGTAGCGCGCTGGCACAAGCGCCGACGCTCGACGGTTTCAACGTAGTCAGACGCAGTGAAAGACAAGCTTGACTCAATGCGCTGATGTACCCACGGGTCATAGTGCTCTTTGCGGCTGTCGATAAACGGTCGGTGCCAGGCCAGAGCTTCGCCGCCGATCAGGCTGCCTTTGTTGATATGTGCGTTGTAATTTTCAAGTTCGGGCAGGTGAATGGTTTTGGTGAGGATGCCGCGTTTCCCCAGGCGTTCCAGCGTTTGATGGAAGCTGTTCTCAACCTCGGGATCAACCCCCTCCATGACAAACCCGTCCAGCACTCCCAGACGGATACCAACCTGAGGGTACTCGGCAACTTCGACCGAGGCACTGCCGGACATAACAGCGTCCAGCAGTGCACAACAAGTGACGGTATTGGCAATCGGGCCGATTGAATCGAGCGAAGACGACAGCGGTGTGCAGCCAGCGAGCGGCACACGTTCAGCCGTTGGCTTGAACCCCACCAGTCCGCAGAGAGCGGCGGGGATTCGGGTGGAGCCGCCGGTGTCGGTGCCGATAGCGGCGGCGGCCATGTTGTCGCTGACAGACACGGCAGCGCCTGAACTTGACCCGCCGGGGATCAGGCGGGTGTCCCGATCGAACGGGCTGGCCGGCGTGCCGTAGTGCGGGTTGATGCCTAGTCCCGAGTAGGCGAACTCTGTCATGTTGGTTTTACCGATAATGATAAAACCGGCATTGCGCAATCGCTGCACGATAGTCGCGTCGTGGCTGGCGGGGTCCTGCTCGTCGAGCACATGTGAGCCGGCCGTGGTGACTTGCCCACCGACGTCGAACAAGTCTTTGATGGATATCGGAATGCCGCAGAATGGCGAGCTGTGCCGCGACTCGTTGCGCGCCCGGTCTGCGGCATCGGCTTCGGCCAGTGCGCGCTCCCGGAACACGGAGATAAAGGCTTTATCACCTTCTCCGTCGGCTGCATCGATATTGGTCAGGCAATGCTCAACCAACTGGCGGCTGGTGAGTTTTTTGCGGTCGAGTTTTTGTGCGAGGTCAAATAGCGTCTTCATCGGCCGATTTTAGACAAAAAGCGTGGCCAACAGGTAACTGAATTTTTGCAGTGCGCGGTTCCGGTCGAAATCATCGTGAGTTAGAAGGGAATTTCGGCGGCTGTCTGCGCGCCTGGTGCATTTGTTTTCATTCGGAAAAAACACCGGCTCGACGACGGTGTATATTTAAAGGTAGTCACAGGTAAAGAAGCAATGATGAACAGACGACCGTTGTCCGGCACCGAGCATATCCATTCTTTGAGCGCTGACATAAAAGGCATTGCGCTGTTTGTCGGCCTGATCTGGCTGGTGTTTGTGGCTGACCGATTTCTGCCGCTGGAAAATTTCGGGTTGATTCCGCGCTCGGCTAAAGGTCTTGTTGGTATTGTGACCTTGCCTTTTCTGCATGCTGACTGGCAGCACATCACCGGCAACACCGTTCCGCTTGTGATCCTTTTGCTGCTGCTGGCCGGTTCCCGCGCTAATAGTATCGATATTGTGGTTTTTATTAGCGTGTTGGCTGGTATTGCTTTGTGGTTGATGGGGCGCACCGCCATTCACATTGGTGCGAGTGTGCTGGTTTTCGGGCTGGTCGGGTTTCTGGTCTGTGCCGGATTCTTTGAAAAGCGACTGTTATCGGCGCTGATTGCGATCGGCGTGGCTGTCACCTATGGATCAACATTGCTGGCGGGCATCCTGCCAACGGCGAGTGGTGTGTCCTGGGAGGGGCATCTGTTCGGTGCGCTGGCAGGTGCACTGGTGGCGTATTATATTTCCGGCGATCTGAGCCGTGGTACCGGAGACGGCGTGCGCGTCTAGCGGTCTGGATGGCCCTGAGTCAGTGGCCAATCGCTCATAGCGAATCCCGCTGCTTGACATCCGTGAGCCGTGCCCGACACCGCAACGCGCCATCTCTGCGTGCCATCGGTGATTTTGTTCCCGGGTTAGGAGCCTTAGCCTGGTAGCAGCCGTTGCCAGAATCCCTGATTCAGTTGGTCGGCGCAGCCCTGGTATTGAGTCTGATACCGTAGCGCCAGCGCGTCCACTTCACCGGCAACTCGCGTCAGCCATTTTTTCTGTTCGAAGCTTTTGCGTTTATAGCCTGTCCAGCCCTCGTGGTAGGCAAGGTACTGGTTGTAAGTGTCGTCGATTCGGATGTTGTTAAGGCTTGCGGACTTACTTAGGTACCAACCCATGAAATCCAGCGCATCGCGGAAATTAGTGCGGCGTGCACCTTGACTTCTGGTTTCCTCAATGTAGTTGCGCCAGGTGCCATCGACCGCTTGCGCGTAGCCGTATGCCGTGCTTCTGCGTTTCCAGGGAATAAAGCCAAGGATCGTCTTTCTGGCGGGCTTGGCTTTGCGTCGAAATTTGCTTTCCTGATACATGATTGCCATCGGCACATGCAATGGAATACCCCATTTTTCCTGCATATTTACAGCCGTGCTGTGCCAGCTTTGCTTTGCTCTGAAGATAGAGCACACGTTTTCGGTTGACGCGATAGGGAAGGTAGCGCAGGACGCCAGACCCAGGAAAACCAGCACGGCGACTGATATTTTAACCAGCGCCGCGTGCTTTGCCGCGCGAATCGCGAAGGGCTGAATTTTAGAGTTGAGCAAGCCCACAAGGCGACCAGGGGAGTATGGCCGGATAGCATAGAGCCTGGCGCGCATTGAGCGAATTGCAGTTAGGTAAAGTGCAGCGGGATAAAACCCGCTGCGTTTGTGCAGGTGCATGGTGGGGGTGATGCAAGCCTTGCTCCATCAGTCCACCAGCCATGCGGGTGGGATTACTTCGCGACCAGACAGGTCTTGTTGTTTTCCCAGCCATAGCCGTCGCCGTCAGGATCAGAGCCGGCTGATGTGCACGCTGGATGGCGTGAGTTGGCTGCTTTCTTCAGTACGATGCAGCTTTTGTTGTTTTCCCAGCCGAAACCGTCGCCATCGGGGTCGGAGCTGGCCGAGGCGCAGTGCACCACAACAATACAGGAGCGCTCGTTCTCCCAGCCGTAGCCGTCGCCATCCGGGTCAGACGATGATGATGCGCAGTTAGGGTGAGTGTCGGCCCGTGAGCCTGCGACTACGCATGAGGTGTTGTTTTCCCAGCCGAATCCATCACCGTCTGCATCTTTGCCAGCGTTACTGCAAAAGCTCATGCCATTGGCGGCTTTGCCTGTCGGTGCAGCTGCGGCTGCCGGTTGAGTTGCGGTCGTTGTACGTGCCTGTCCGGCGATGCTGAATTTGACCTGCGACCAGCGGCTCTCAACGCCGTTGTTGTCGATGCCCTTGACGGAAAACAAATAGTTACCCGGTGGCAGCGCAATGTTAGGGCTGGCCCACTGCACGCGCTGACCTTGTTGCGTTTGCATGTTCAGCTGTCCGGCATTGCTAAACTGACCGTTGGCCCCGAGAAACTGCCCACTGGCTGAATTCATGATGGTCGCCACCACATTGACCACGGCCTGATCATCATTTGCTATCCCGCGAAAGGAAGCTGATCCCTGCATGACTGCCCCGTTTTTCGGAAACTGTATAGCGATGCCCGGTGGTTGATTCGCAGCCGTAGCTGGAGTGGCTTTCTGCGTACCTGCGGCGCTGACGCTGAACGGCACCTCGACTATTTCGGAGCGGGCCTTGCGGGCGTCCTCAACGCGGATGCGAAATATATAGTTTCCGTTCGGCAGGTTGTAGCTGGCTGTACGCCAGACTGTCTGAGGCTTGTACAACGTAAAATCCACCGGCAACTGGGTCGGCTGAGTGGAGTACTGACCCGTCGGGGTAAGAAAGGTGTTGTCAGCGCGATTCTGAATAGTGGCGTAGATATATTTGAGGCCTTCGCTATCGCTGGCCGAGCCACGAAATTGTGTTGGACCCTGAATCGCCAGAGTGCCGCCCTGATGGCCTTCGACGGCAACTCTCGGTACATCCGCCTGTACCGGTGACAGCAGAGTCAGGCCGCCCAGGGCTGCCAGTGGCAAAAGAAATTTACTGAGCATCTTGCGTGTGTTCATAAGGATTCCTGTGACAAGTAATCGGGTATCCCCGCAGGGAAAGCGGGTGGCACAACCACTGACGCTCAAAGTCGAAATTGACGGGATTTAAGATTTAATTGTCAAGGCAACTAGAATGTCTGTGGGAGGATTGTACCCTGTCAGTCTGAATGGTTCCTTACCGCCACGCGAGGAAAATGTGAAACAGTGCGTCGGCTTGTCTCGGTGAGGTGACAGGCCGGTGTGCCATACCACAGAGGTTGTCGTTAGCCGATAGTGTTCTTCCACGCCTGATGGCGTCGGCCACGGGCGGTGGTCTCACTAAAAACTGATATCAAATTTGTTTAAGGTAAAGGACCCGCTGCCCCACCACATCTCGGTCCCGAGTTCTATGGCGCCCATACAGAAGTCAGCTGACAGGGCGTCGATCTGCAGGGCGTCCGAATTGCTGGTCGTCCAGTCCCGGGTCCAGTCGACGAACCGGTTCCAGTTCAGGGTACCTGAGGTCTGCGGAGTTTGAGCGGTGAACGCGATATAGTGTTTGTTGCTGTCGGGTTTGATGTAGACATTCCAGTATTGGTTGTCGATCAATACGCCGGTCAGGGCCAGTTTACCCGGGGTTCTGATAGTCGGGTTGTTGACCCAGATCATCATTTCATAGGCGCGATTATCAACTTCGTCGCAAGGACCGGCGATGTTGCAGGAGTCGTGGAAGAATGATTCCAGCGCTACATTGCGCTCGGCATTGCCGGTTTCCGTGTAGGCATAGTCGATGACAAACTCAGGCAGATTGCGGACAAGTTCCGGCAGACCGGTTTCAGCCTTGCTGCCGGACACATGGGTGCCCAGTTTGCTGCCATACAGGACTTCGGGGTAGGCCTTGACTTCAATTTCGTCGCCGTCGTACCGGCCAAGCCGGTTGTAGTTCCAGGAGGGGCGAGTGACGCCCTGGAGATCCTGATCAACATTGATGGTTTGCGACCAGGTGCTTTGTGACATAGTGCGCGAGTTCCATGAGTTGTTCAGCACCACAAAGTTATCGTAGGCGACGGAAGCCCATGCCTCGCAGGAGGTCTGGTTGGACTTGATGGGCTGCATGTTGGCCGACAATGGCGTGGTGATCGATAAACGGTTGGAGTGCGCAGCGGATTGGCCGTTGACGGTTGGCTCAATATGCCAGGTCAGATCGTTGTCGTAGTAGCCGAGATCAGGCATAAAAGAGCACAGGCCCGTGCCGGTCTGGCAACTCGCGGTCACCGGGTCCACGCGACGGCTGTAACCGTTGCCCTCGCTGTCGCGAACGACGATTTTGTATTCGTCGGCGTTGTCGATGCCTGACCAACTGAAGGTTGGTGTGGCGGTATCTATATTGCCGGAAGGGCTGAGTGCAACTACGTTGCTGCTGACCTGTACGAGGCAGGTTTTATCATTTTCCCACCCGAACCCGTCGCCGTCGGGATCGGACAATGCGGATGTGCATTGCGGATGGCTGACGCGCGGATCATCGTTTTCATTGACAATGCAGGACTGGCTGTTTTCCCAGCCGTAGCCGTCACCGTCCGGGTCTGAGGCGGGGTCTGTGCAGTAGATCTTTTTGGGATCAGGAAGAGTAGATACCCGGCAGGTTTTACCGTTCTCCCAGCCGTAGCCGTCTTTGTCCGGATCGGAATCGGCTGACTTGCAGATTGGCCGGTCACCGCTGCTGGCGACGCGGCAGGACGTGTCATTCTCCCAGCCGTAACCGTCTCCATCGGCATCTGAATTCGCGTTGCTGCAGGTGGGAAGCGCACTGTAAGCGGGGGACTGGAGCACCGCAAACAACAAAATCGCTGCTGGCACAAGTGCTGAGATATTCGATTTCATAACATGATCCGGATGGTGGTGGATACGGCTGAAGCGGCCATCAAAAACATACTGGAAATTTATGCGTCATGACGTGAAAGGTCAACTAACCAGTGGTATTTTTTTGTCACTGACGGGGGGCGGGGCGCTGGTGTAGGCCCGTTAAGGCGTGGCCCGATGAAGGTCCCGCTGTGTGGTTGATGTGCGCAGCCGAGAGCGCCCGTGCCGGCTGAATCCGGCGATGCTTATTGTCCGGCGATGCTCATCGATAGGGACAAAACCTGCTGCACGTCGTGCATCCAGGTACGCTCCCGGGGGGACCCGGGAGCGGCCATGCTACAAAGGGCCTGATCTAATTCGCCGCACTATCTGCTGCACGACTAGCAAGACCCGTCTTAAAATAACGGTGCTGCGTGGCGATTGTTATTGCCGGGTGTTGCCTAGTACTGGTTGATCTGCCAGTTATAGATATTGAAATCTCCGGCGCCCCAGAATATTTCAGTGCCGATCAGAATGTTTGCGACACACCAGTCGTTTTGTATTTGCACGGAGTTAGTGTTAGCACCAAATTCCTGCTGCACCCGATGTGCATAGAGCTTTGACCATTCGACAAAGGTGGTCCAGTTGACGGTGCCGCTGCTTTGCGGATTCTGCGCGACAAACGCCACGTACTTCCGGTCGGAGTTTTTGGTGTAGACGTTGTAACCGGCACCATCCAGCACGACAGAAGTAACAAAGTCGCTGGGGCCGGCTGGCAATCGCTCGGCACCTGAGTCCAGCCAAACCATAATCTCATAGACGTGGTTCGACGCGCCGTTGCCTCGCTGTACCACGCTGGCCGGGCAGTTGCCGGAGGCGTCTGACGGATGCAGGAAGGACTCAATTGCGATGTTTCGCTCGCCGCTGATAATGGAGCCGTTCGGGTAGCGCGGATTGTTGGACGCATTGACGGTTCTGGGAGTGCCGTATTGAGAGCTGCCGAAGCTGTAGTCGATGCTGATGAAAGGCATTTCATCGACACGTACAGGGAGGCCGGTTACAGACTGTGGTGCACTGATTTCGCCCTGTGATTTGACGCCGTAGATGAGTTCGGGATAGGAGCGCACGAAGTAGTCTCCCGAGCCGCCGCCTGAGCCCCAATTGTAGTTCCAGCCGGCGGCCACGCCGTTCTCATCGGCGTAAATGCACTGTTCCCAGTCAAAGCTGCCGGCGGCACCGGCATTCCACGCATTGGTGGCAAGTATGAAGTCGCCGGTAAGAATAGCGCCGTGGTAGTTTCGGTTAAGGGTGTCATCGCGGGTCAAGCAGGTATCTGACGGGCGCTGTGTTACGGGCAGTAGTGAGGAGCTTCTGATCAGTCCACCGGGGTTATTCACCGAGAAATCACCGCCGTCGCTGGAGCCACCGTTGCCGCCGGTTTCACCGCCATCCGATGAACCGCTGCCATCGAGGTTGTCACCGCCGTCGGATGAGCCACTGCCGGCGGTATTGCCACCTTCGGTTGCTGTAGTGGAGTCGATCACGCATGAGGCGTTGTTTTCCCAGCCGTAGCCGTCGCCGTCGGGGTCGCTTGATGTGTTGGCGCAGGATACCGTGCCGGTGTCACCCGTGGGTTCGTCTTCCAGCAGAATGCCTACCTGGCACGACTGGCCGTTTTCCCAGCCGTAGCCATCGCCGTCGGGGTCGCTCGACGCTGATACGCAGGTCGCCAGGCCATTGTTGCCGGTGCTGCTATCGGTGACCTTGCAGGATTGGTTGTTCTCCCAGCCGAAGCCATCTCCGTCGGAATCAAAGCTGGCGGAACTGCAGGCGGGTAGAGCGGCGAATGCGTGTTGCGACAGTGCGGATAACAGCACTACTGCGCTGGCGGAAAACAGTCGGTTGGAAATTTTCAAGGTTACCTCGATAGGATTTGGGCGTCAGACAAAAGGTAGCTGGCAGCTTTATCACTGGTTACTGCTGAAATTGCCACACACCGGTCCACAATTACTAAAACGTGCTGTGGCCAGTGTCGTGATTGAACATCTGGTGTGAGCGAAAATTAACTATGTACGTTAGGATGAATACGGGTGCTCATATGTAAACAAAGGTGCCGCCTGCGTAGTAAACGGTTACCGGTTGGCAGGAAATCGCTTGAGCTGCAGAATTTCTGCCGCGCCGATAGTCGGTATTCGCTGACACTAACGTGACAGCGAACACTTTGGCATACAGACTATGTTAGAAATTTCCTGTGTCATGCTCGCCGATGGCGCGCAGGGAGAAATTGTGCAGGTCTGCTAGGTTTTCAAGTGCTTTGCGTGGAAGGCAATGTGCTCGCCGATAAAGCTGGCGATGAAGTGGTAGCTGTGGTCGTAGCCGTCCTGCAGGCGGATGTCTGCCGCAACATTGTGGGTCTTGCAGGTATCGATCAGCGTTTGCGTATTCAATTGGTCTGGCAGAAATGAATCGGCGGTGCCCTGGTCGACCAGCATCGGAGGGCAACTGGCCCCCGCGGCAATCAGAGCACTGGCGTCCCAGTGTTGCCATTGATCGCGGTCGTCTCCGAGGTAGGCACCGAAGCAGCCTTCGCCCCAGGCGCAATTCACCGGATTGCAGATTGGTGAAAACGCCGACACAGAACGGAAAACCCCGGGTTGTTTCAGTGCGGATATCAGTGCGCCATGCCCGCCCATTGAGTGCCCCGTGATTGAGCGCCGTCCTGCTATTACCGGCAGGTTGGCTTCGACCAGTCGGGGTAATTCGGTGTTGATGTAATCGTACATTTGGTAATGCGCCGCCCAGGGCTGTTGAGTGGCGTTGACGTAAAACCCGGCACCTTTGCCAAGATCGTAGCGATCAGCTTCGTCGGCGACATCATCGCCCCGTGGGCTGGTGTCCGGCATGATCAGCGCGATGCCGTGCTCGGCTGCATAGCGTTGGGCACCGGCTTTGGTGCGGACATTGTCATCGGTGCAGGTGAGGCCAGATAAGTAGTACAAAGCCGGTACCGGTGCCTGCTCAGCCTGAGGTGGCAGGTACACCGAAAAAGTCATGTCGCAGTGACAGCTTTCTGAGGTATGACTGAAGCGTTTCAGTAAGCCGCCAAACTCTTTTACGTTTTCTGTATTGTCCATTGTCGGGTCTCTGTGGGTTCAGGTGCCAGGGGCGCACTATAGATTAAATAAAGCTAAAGTGGTGGGTAACCGCTATCGACCGGTTGCGGTTACTGGTTTGCGTCGGTGATGATCTTCAGCACATGCCCGGGGGCGATCTTTTCAGGCTCGCTGACCTCAATGGCGTCAATCTTCAAAGGGTCGGCCATGCGGGTCGCCCCCAGGTCGGCCAGTGCATCGTCGACAGCCAGGCCGCCACCGCAAAAATTCTCGTAGGAGCTGTCACCCAGGGCGACTACGGCAAATTTTAAATGTGTGATGCGCGGGTAGTCGTTTAACAGCGCTGTGTAGACGGGCAACATGTCATCGGGGAGGTCGCCGTTGCCAGTCGAAGACGTGCAGACAATCAGCCATTCCATAGTCTCGTCGAGTAAGGGATCAATCGAGACCGGATCAGGTCGAACAACCTCGTGACCGGCGTTCTGCAGTTGGTCTTCAATTTCATCCGCGGTCAGAGTGGCGGTGCCAAATACCGAACCGCTGATCAATATTACTTTTGCCATGGATCCAGAGTGTCAGTGTGCAATGAAAGGGGAGGGGCCGCACGCACGGTTACCGGGTGAGCAGTGCCCTTAGTGAATGGAAGCCAGTATACGATCAAGTGCCGACGCAGGCAGTAGTCGCTTTGCAATTGCGAATGCGATTGTCGGTGTGGTAACGCGATAGCGGGCGCGAGGCTTTGGATGTTGCAGTGCGTGCAGGAGTTTTTCCACGACCGCTTCCGGGCCGAGAGTGAAACGGCTGTTATCGCCGCTTTTTGCCAGTCTCGAGATGGTCCGCTGATAGTGCTCAGCGTGTACGCTGTTGTCAGCATCGATGTACTGATGAAATTTCTGCAGGCCGTTCTCGCGAAATTTTGTACTGATCGGGCCCGGTTGGATTATTGATACAAAAATACCCGAGCCGCGCAACTCCAGCCGCAAGGTGTCCGACAAACCTTCGATAGCAAATTTAGCGGCGTTGTAAGCACCGCGGTGTGGCATTGCAGCGAATCCGAGGACAGAACTGTTTTGAATTATCCGGCCGTGGCCCTGTGCGCGCATGACTGGTATCACCTGACGGGTCAATTCGTGCCAGCCAAACACCAGCGTTTCAAACTGCGCCCTGAGAGCTGTGGTTGGCAGGTCTTCTACTGCGCCACCTTGCCCGAAGCCACCGTTATTGAACAAACCGTAAAGTTTACCATCAGTAGCTTGTAACACATCGGCCAGCGCCTTCTCTATACTTACGGGGTCGGTCAGGTCGAGTAAAAGCGCTTGCAAGCCGCTGCTTCTCAGAAGCTTGACGTCCGATAACCTTCTGGCAGTTGCAAAAACCTGAAAGCCCCGGGCGTGCAGCGCATTGGCGGCGGTCAGGCCTATGCCGCTCGAGCAGCCGGTGATGAGCACGGCTCGTTGCCCGGCAGGGGTGTTCGGGTCTCGCATGGACGGTTTTTCCGTGGGTGATCGAGTGGTTGGCAGTTTTGCCTGCCCGCACCGTATAACAAATGCTCTTGCAAACGCCAGAGTACGCAACTATTTAGCAGGGTGTCTGGAACTCCGTGGATAAAAATGATGTCGGTACAAATGTTATGTGTAAAGGGCCCAGTAAAAAGTTGATATGAGCGTATTTGATAAAATTGCAGTGGTACAGAAACAGCTGCGTGCCTCTATCATCGGGCAGGAAAAACTGGTTGATCGCTTGTTGATCTCTCTATTGGCAGATGGGCATCTGCTGGTCGAGGGTGCACCGGGGCTTGCTAAAACCCGTGCCATTAAAGAGTTGGCCCGGCACGTTGCGGGAGACTACCAGCGTATTCAATTTACCCCTGACCTGTTACCGGCCGACATCACCGGAACCGAGATCTATCTACCGGCGACCGGTGAGTTTCAGTTTCAGAACGGGCCGCTGTTTAACCAGATAGTTCTGGCAGACGAGATCAATCGTGCACCGGCCAAAGTACAGTCGGCACTGCTCGAGGCGATGGCGGAGCGGCAGATATCGGTTGGGCAGAAAACCTACCCCTTGTCTGAGCTTTTTCTGGTGATGGCAACGCAAAACCCGATCGAGCAGGAAGGCACTTACAGTTTGCCGGAGGCTCAGCTTGACCGTTTTTTGATGCATGTGGTGATCGACTACCCTGATGCCAGTCGTGAGATAGACATCCTGCGCCTCGTCAGAGCGGAAAATGATCCGTCCGCACAGCGTTTACAGGCGGCCAGGCCCGCAGAGCAATTGACTATCGAAGATATCATTGCCGCGCGGCGCGAGATTGCACAGGTTTATATAGCCGAGCCCGTCGAAGACTACCTGGTGCGCCTGGTCACCCGCACCCGTGGGTCTGCTGCGGGGCATGGCTCAGACTCAATGACTCAGTGGATTGCTTATGGTGCATCACCGCGTGGCACCATTGCGCTTGATGCCTGTGCCAGAGCGCACGCCTGGCTGACTGGTCAGGACTATGTCTCTCCGGCAGATATACAGGCGGTTATCCACGATACCCTGCGCCACCGTATTCTGCTCAGTTACGAAGCTGAGGCTGAAGGCGTGACGGTGGATACCGTGATTGATCAATTGCTGGCGAGCACAGCCGTACCCTGACGCCAATGTTCACCGCTCGCAGCACGCCTGAAAATACCACCACCGGTGGAAACCGTGACGATGTCACCCGTGTCACCTTATCGCAACTGGTTTCATTGCGCCGCTCGGTAGCGGCTGTGAAGCGGCCGCCGGGGCGACGTTCAGTGGCAAGCCAGACCGGTGGCAGCACATCCCGGGCGTTAGGTCGCGGGCTCGATTTTTCCGAGGTTCGGGAGTACAACCCGGGTGACGATGTGCGAATGATCGACTGGAAAGTCACCGCTCGCAGCGGCAAACCGCACACAAAAATCTATAACGAAGAGCGCGAGCGACCGTTTCACATTGTGCTGGATTTGCGCCCGACCATGTTCTTCGCGACGCAGGTGGCGTTCAAATCAGTGCTGGCTGCCCGACTTGCGGCGATGACCGCGTGGGCGGCAGCGTCGCAGAGAGACCGGGTTGGCGGACTGGTGTTTTGCGATCAGCGCTTGCGCGAAATTAAACCCGCTGGCGGGTCGAAAGGAGTGACGCGCCTGCTGAACGAAATTGTCAGTGCACACGAGCAGACCCGACACCGTGTTTATACCGCCCCGCAGGCGTCAGAGGGGAGCTCTGAATTTACACTCGATGACGTGTTACAGCGTTTGAAACGTACCGCGCACACTGGCAGTTCAATTTGCCTGTGTTCTGATTTCGCTGATTATCAGCCGGATCAATCCGCCGCAGCCCATCAGTTACTACTGCATAATCATGTGGCCGCGTGTCAGGTTTTTGATCCGCTCGAAGCTGGATTGCCGCCCCCCGGTCACTATTCCATTAGTAATGGATTAAGGCGCAGCAGCTTTGACAGCTCGTCGGTGCAAGTGCGACAGCGCTACGCTGAGATGTTCAACCAGCGCTCCGGGGCGTTGAAGCAGCAGTTTTCCGGACGGGGAAACGCTTTTCATCGATGTGCGGTTACCGACAATCTGGCGCAGGTGGCGGGCCGGATCATGCGTAGCCTGCCGGGTAGTGTGGCGTGAACCCGACAGAGCAGGAGTTACTGGCGCAACTGCGTGACGCGCATGCCCCGCTTGATCCAGGCTGGTGGCCGCCCGCTCCAGGCTGGTGGTTGCTGGCGTTGGTGATCGTGGTGGCCGTCAGTGCGCTGAGTTGGTGGCTGCACGATCGCCGGCAACCGCACTGGCGTAAAAGTGCAAGACAGGTGCTGGATCAGCTTGCCGAGCGCAAACTGCAGACACCCGGCGACTGCAGCGCGGTTCTGACGGAATGCTCCACGTTGATGCGACGGGTCGCGCTGGCGGTTCATCCTCGTGCGACAGTGGCGCACCTTACCGACAGTCATTGGCTGGAAAGGCTCGACAGCATTGGCCGGACTGACGAATACAGCGCCGGTGTGGGCCGCTTGTTAACACGCCATCCGTACATGGCGCCGGGCAGAGTGTCGGCTGATCAGGTGACGCGCTTGTTGAAGTTGATGTACCAAACCATTAACCGTGCAGAGTTGACTCCGACGGTGACATCGGCGGTTGCGCAAAGTAATGGCGCGCAGGAACTGTCTGGTGAGTCCCGTCTGGCACAGGCTATTGTTCGCACAGCGGTTGCCGGTTCAGTAAGCACCGAGAAAAAGCCGGAAATAAAATCGGTTGAGCAACCGGTTGCACCGGCGCCGGACGGGTCAGCTGTGCCAGTGCCCGAAGTCTCTGAGGCACTGATGCGCTATCGGAAATCGGGCGCGGCAAACGCCAAATCACCGAAACAGGAACAATCCAGTGTTCGCTTTTGAGTGGTGGTGGATGGTGGCTCTGTTGCCATTACCGTGGCTGGTTCGGGTATTGCTGCCGGCGCTGCCAGTGCGTCGCCAGGTGGCATTGCGCGTGCCGTTTTTTGAAGATCTCAGTCAGTTGTCTGCAGTGCCAAAGGAGCGCTCGTCTGCATCGCTTAAGCTATTTATCGCCTGCGTCATGTGGCTGGCATTGATTGTTGCTGCTATGCGTCCGCAATGGTTGGGCGAGGCCTCCGAGGTGCCTCTTTCAGGGCGCGATCTGATGCTGGGTCTGGATATTTCCGGCAGCATGCGGGAGCGCGATTTTCAAATAGAAGGCCGGTCTGTCGAGCGGCTTGATGCTGCTAAAATTGTCGCCGCTGAGTTTATTGCCAAGCGTGAAGGGGATCGGGTTGGTTTGATACTGTTTGGTGACAACGCCCAGGTGCAGACACCACTGACCTACGATCTCGATACTGTGCAGCATTTTCTGACCGAGTCTGTTGTCGGTCTTATTGGATCGTCCACGGCGATCGGCGATTCTATAGGTCTTGCTGTCAAACGCCTGCGTCAGCGCCCGGCGGAGTCACGGGTATTTGTGCTGCTTACCGACGGTGCAAATACCGCCGGTGCGGTGGAGCCGGTCGACGCGGCTCGTGTGGCTGCAGAAAACGGTATTCGCATACATACCATCGGCGTTGGCGCTGAGCGCGTAACAGTACGCAGCGTGTTTGGTACCGAGGTTATCAACCCGTCTAAATCACTCGATGAAGAATCGCTGAGAGAAATATCCGCGCTCACCGGCGGAGAGTACTTCCGGGCCCGCAATACCGATGAAATGGTGAAAATCTACGATCTCATCAACGAGCTTGAAACCACCGAGATCGATGGGGTGCAGCTTCGTCCTCTGAAAGAACTCTATATGTGGCCGCTGGCGTTCGCACTGCTGCTGAGTGCGTGTCTGGTGTGGCAGAGGGCGCGCCCGTGATCGAGAGCTTTCACTTTGTGCGCCCGTTGTGTCTGCTTGCTCTGCTGCCGCTGGTGTGGCTGCTGTGGCAAATGCATCGCTCTGTACAGCAGGATAATCAATGGCGGCGCGTGGTTGATCCGGCACTGCTGGCCAATCTGGTCGACGATGCTGATGCGCCGGTGTCGCGTTCACCGGTGTGGGTCATCGGTGCGCTGTGGCTGGCCGCTGTTATTGCTTTGGCCGGACCGAGTTGGGAGCAGCAACGGGCACCGGTTTTTCGCGGTTTGTCCGAGAGAGTGCTGGTGGTTGATCTGTCTCTGTCGATGAATGCCTCTGATATTCAGCCCTCACGAATAGCGCGTGTCCGACAAAAGCTCAGCGATATTCTAGATCGGTCCGGTGATACACAAACCGCGTTAGTGGTGTTTGCGGCTGTGCCCTATATTGTCTCGCCGTTGACTGATGATGTGCAAACTATCCGCTCCATGCTGCCGTCACTGGCAACCAATATTATTCCCGCTCAGGGCAGTCGTACAGCGCTCGCGTTGCAAATGGCGCAGCAGCTTCTGGAAAGCGCTGACAGCCGTGATGGCAGTATCTGGTTGTTCACTGACAGCGCAGTTAATGCAGAGTCCGAAAGCGCCGCCGCCGCCATTGTCGAGGCAGGCTATAATCTATCAGTCGTTGGTGTGGGTAGTGCAGAAGGTGCACCGATACCGAAACCGGATGGCGGCTTTGTGAAAGATCGCAATGGCAATATCGTGGTGGTAAAACTCGACACCCCGCCACTGCAGCGACTGGCGTCGGTCGGCGGTGGCGTTTTTACCGGGTTGACCACCGGCGACACCGATATTTCCCGCCTCTACTCGCAGGCGCAAGCAGCACTGCAGCCTGACATAAGTACTGATGTCAGCGATACTGAGCAACGTCAGACGGAAGTCTGGCTGGAGCGGGGCCCATGGATATTATTGCTGCTAACACCACTGACAGCACTGTTGTTTCGGAGGGGCTGTTTGTGAGTCGGGATGTTTGGGTTGCGTCTTTACTGACAGGGGTGCTGACGCTGATGCCAATGCCGTTGGCTCTGGCATTCGAGTTAAACAGCTTGTGGCTGCGCGCGGATCAACGGGGGCAGAAGCTTCTCGAGGAAGGTCAGGCAGTGGAGGCGGCGCAGGTTTTTAAAGATCCTCAGTGGCGGGGTCTGAGTCATTATCGTGCCGGTAACTATGAAGACGCGCTGGAAGCGTTCGCCGCAGCCGACAGTGATTCTGCGCTCTATAATCAGGGCACAACGGCGGCCAGGGCCGGGCAGTATCCGGTTGCGCTGGAAAAGCTTGA
This sequence comes from uncultured Granulosicoccaceae bacterium, assembly GCA_938003855.1. GTDB lineage: Bacteria > Pseudomonadota > Gammaproteobacteria > Granulosicoccales > Granulosicoccaceae. Next base: position 144,239 of record CALKXD010000007.1, read on the forward strand.
ACAGTTAGTGGAGCGCAACGCCGACTATCCCGATGCTGCTCATAATCTGGAAATTGTCCGCAAACTGATCGACGACCAGCAATCGCAGCAGCAACCGCAATCATCGGATCAGTCCTCCGACAACGAGGGTGATCAGCAGCAGAGCGAGTCGGGGCAGCCGTCACCGGATAACTCCGGTGATAATTCGCAAGACAGTAACAGTGACAGCAGCGGAAATAGCGACAACGACAACAGCGATCGAGGCGGTGAACTGGCAGCCACTCCGCCGTCGCCGCAAGACGGCCAGCCACCCGGGTCGCAACCTGATGAGTCACAATCGAATGACAGTGAGTCGGAGGCGTCAGCGCAGGACCAGCAATCAGACTCCGACAGCGAGCAGCAGCAGGATACCGAATCCAAACCATCGCAAGGGCAGCCTGAAACTGAATCTGCTGATGGCAGCGTTGCCGCTCTGGCTGGCGACGAGGTCAGTGAAGACGACCAGGCGGCGGAGCAATGGCTGCGACGAATCCCCGATGATCCGTCACAACTGCTGCGTAATAAAATTCGTTTAAATCACATGATCCAGCACGCCGAAGTACAGGATATGCCAGAGCCATGGTAGAGAGATTCAGAAACGCAATGTTCACCATAAACACCGGCGGTGTTGTCGTAACGCCATTGCAGGTGCTGTTGTTGGCGATGCTGTTTTGTCTGATTCCAGGGCAGGTCTGGTCGGCTTCACTGACTGCAACCGTTGAACGAAAAACAGTCATCGACGGTGAATCAGTCCTGTTGTACATCGAAGGGGAGAACCTCAAATCACTGCCGGACACGTCTGCACTTAACCGTCGCTTTGATATCGTTGACTCGCGCTCATCGAACAGCCAGATCCTCGGCAACGGAGGGCTTCAGTCTAAATTTACCCTGCGCTTCGAGCTATTGCCGAAGCATCTGGGCAAAACCGAGATCCCCGCATTTGAAGCCGATGGTCAAGTCAGTCAGCCCATCATCGTCGAGGTGGTAGAGCGAGGGACAGCCGGGACAGTGCCGCGTGATAATGTATTTGCCGAGGTGACACTCAGTGATGATTCGCCGTATGTCCAGTCGCAGGTAGTGCTGTCTCTGCATATATTTGACGATGGCAAGCTGGCCACAGCGGATCCGGTGATACCCGCCATGGCCAATGTGCAAATTGAACCGCTGCCGGTTGGCAAGCAGCGGCTGGAAACCCGCGATGGTGTGGAGTATCGCGTGCATACGTGGCGCTATGCGTTGTTTCCGCAAAAGAGCGGCACCCTTGAACTGCCGCGGTTGATGATTGCCGGCAGCGTGAAAGATCCCAGTTACGGCGGCAACCTTATTCTGCGAAATACACCGACACGGCGAATATCGATTCGAACCAAGCCTGTGTCGATTGACGTCCGGCCAAAGCCGCCGCAAAGCACTGCCGCCTGGTGGTTGCCGGCTGAGCAGCTTGAGTTGAGGCACAAATGGTCAACAGATATAAGCAAAGCGCGTGTCGGGGATCCGCTGACACTCACGCTACAGCTGGCAGCAAAGGGTACAACGTCGACGCAATTACCTGAAATAGACCTTGCCGATGTTGAGGGCTTGAAAATCTATCCCGACGTACCCGAACTGTTGTCACAGCCGAAATACGATGGCCTGATCAGCCAGCGGGGGGAGAAGTGGTCGATAATTCCGCAGCGCGCCGGCCAGGTAGAACTACCAGAGATAAAAATAAAGTGGTGGGATACCACCGCAAACGTCGAACGTGAAGCGGTGTTTGAGGCGCAATCGATTGCGGTGGCGGCGGCAGAGGGTGCGGTAGCGGCGGTACAGCCGCCACTGCCGGTGGCACAGAGTCCAGAGGTTGCGAACGAGAGCGGACAGGCCCTGTTGCCAGAGTCGGCAGAGCTCACTGAGCCTGAGCAGGAAGCACCGGTTAAACCGGTAACCGGGACGCTTAGTTTGCTGCCGGATCGCCACAATGGCTGGATGTGGATCGCTGTGGCGCTGGCAACAGGATGGCTGATCACTGCGCTTTGCTGGATTTTGACGAGGCGCCGCAAACCTGTGCTCAACCAGACCGTTGAACCCGCCGGGCGCTACAGTAAGCAGCAGCGCCAGGCTCTGAAAGATCTGAAAATTCTCAGTCGCAGTGGCTCTGCCAGCGCTTTTCGGCAGTCGCTGATGACCTGGTCTGCGTTCAAATGGCCTGACAATCCACCGCTGAATCTGGCAGAAATCGGCAAGAGGTTGTACGATGCCGAACTCAGCTCAAGCCTGCATTCACTTGATGCAGCAGTGTACTCAAGTGCCGGCAATGAGGTATCACTGCAGGATCTCCATACCCGTCTTCTTCAGTCTCTGGATAACAGGGCCGGACCATCAAAGTCACCAAGTCATGATCCACTGCCACAATTGTGAGTTACCAGCTCCCGGCCACAGGACCGTTTTGCCGGACTGTCTCTACAATTGCCTTAGTGCTCCCATATGAGTGATGCCATGCTGTTGGCACAGGATCTGGCTGTCTTTCGCGGCGAGCACTGCGTGTTCGCCGGTCTCGGCTTCGAGTTGCGCAGTGGCGAGGTGCTGCAGCTGCATGGCGATAACGGCTCGGGTAAAACCACCTTGCTTCGTGCGTTGTGCACGCTGCTGCCGCTCGAACAAGGCACGATCTCCTGGCGCGGTAGTGCCTTGCCGGGAGCGCGTGCGCAGTATTTCTCCGAAATGATTTACTCCGGCCACAGCGAGGCGATAAAAAGCGACCTGTCGCCGCGAGAAAATTTAATCGCCGGCGCCGCACTGCGGGGGTCTGACAGTATCGATATCGATGCCATTATCGAACGTGTCGGCCTGAGCGACAAAGCCGAACTCTCCTGTCGGTCGCTGTCCGCCGGGCAGCGTCGGCGCGTCACACTGGCACGGCTGCTGACCAGCCACACCGCCTTGTGGGTGCTGGATGAACCACTGACCTCGCTGGATGTGCACGGTCGTGCTCTGGTCGAGGCGCTGATTGTCGAGCATGCAAAGCAGGGCGGATCAGTGATTTACACGACCCATCAGCCGTTGAGCCTGGACGGCTGCGACGTGCGTTCCCTGAAGATCGGACTCTGATGGGGGGGGCGTTCTGGGCGCTGCTCAAGCGCGATATGCTTCTGGCGTTTCGACGGCGCGCAGATTGGCTGAACCCGTTAGTGTTTTTTGTCATTGTGGTGACGCTGTTTCCGCTCGGTATCGGACCTGATCCCGGTTTGCTGCGTGACATTGCCCCGGGTGTGCTGTGGGTGGCGGCGTTGCTGGCAACATTGCTGGCACTGGACGGATTATTTCGCAGTGATTTTGACGACGGTAGCCTCGAGCAGTTGCTGCTATCACCGCAGCCATTGTCGGTGTTGGTGCTGGCCAAGGTGCTGGCACACTGGCTGGTGACCGGATTGCCGTTGTTGCTGCTGTCGCCATTGCTGGCTGTCGTCATGCAACTGCAGGTAGTGGCAATTCCGGTGTTGCTGGTTTCGCTGCTGGTCGGTACGCTGACGTTGAGTCTGGTCGGCGCGATTGGTGCTGCATTGACGGTGGGGTTACAGCGCGGCGGAGTATTGCTGGCGCTGCTGGTCCTTCCGCTGTTTATCCCCGTATTAATATTTGGCAGCAGCAGTGTGATCGCTGCAGCCTCGGGTTTCGCCGTAGACGCGCAGTTATACCTGCTCGGAGCACTGTTTTTGCTTGCATTGGTACTGGCTCCGCCGGCTATTGCCGCTGCCTTGCGAATTAGTACGGAATAATGCGGTCTACACCCAGATACAAAACTGACAATAACAGACAGCCGCCGGAGAATTGAGCGCGTGTTCCAATGGTTTCATCGACTTGCTGCATCAAAAAATTTTTACCGGCTGGCGGAAATCCTCGGCCCGTTGTTTGGTGTACTGGGTGCCATTCTTCTGACGCTTGGTGTTTATCGCGGCTTGTTTGTAGCACCCACAGACTATGAGCAAGGTGAAAGCTACCGGATCATCTATGTGCACGTGCCGTCAGCGTGGATGTCAATGTTCGTGTACATGGTGATGGCGTTCTGCAGCGCGCTTTTTCTTATCTGGAAAATGAAACTGGCCGACATCATCGCCGAGGTGTCAGCTCCAATGGGGGCGGCCTTTACTTTTTTGGCGCTGGCTACCGGGTCGCTGTGGGGTAAGCCTATGTGGGGGACCTGGTGGGAGTGGGATGCACGACTTACATCAGAGTTGATTCTGCTGTTTTTGTACATAGGTTATATGGCTCTGCGGGCGTCGATTGATAACCGCGGAAGCGCGGCGAGGGCGGCGGCCATACTGGCGCTGGTGGGGGTAGTTAACATCCCCATTATTCATTACTCGGTCGAGTGGTGGAACACCCTGCATCAACCGGCGTCAATCACCAAATTTGATACCCCGTCCATTCACATCAGTATGCTGGTGCCGCTGCTGATGATGGCTCTGGGATTTACGTTTTTCTATTTTACCAATATGTTGTCCAGAGCGCGCAGCGTGATTCTTGAACGCGAGGCAAACAATAACTGGGTAAAAGACCGTTTTCGGGAGAATCGTCTGTGACTGAATTTCTAGCAATGGGGGGCTATGCCGCCTACGTCTGGCCATCGTTCGGGCTAACGTTTATTGTCATGGTGACCATCCAGCTGTCCACTTTCTCGCGCCGACGCAAAGCTATCGCGGCGGTCAGGCGACAGCATGCAGTCAATACACAAAAAAACCAGCAAGCGGGAACAGGGGAGTCAGTGTGAATCCGGTACGCAAGCAACGCCTGATACTGATCTCACTGATGGTGATCGGTGTGGGTGGAGCCGTTGCGCTTTTATTGAAGGCGTTTAACTCTAATATTCAGCTGTTTTATTCACCGTCGGAGGTGATCGCCGGAGAAGTCCCTGAGGGCGCCGAATTTAAAATAGGCGGGTTGGTGTCAGCAAACAGCGTGGTGCGACAAAGTGACGGGCTGACGGTTCAATTTGACCTGACCGACAATGGCGAAACCGTGCCGGTTCGCTACACCGGTATACTTCCTGATCTGTTTCGCGAAGGTCAGGGGACAGTCTCGGTCGGCAAACTGGACGATAACGGTATCTTCATTGCCACCAAAGTATTAGCCAAACACGACGAAAACTACATGCCACCGGAAGTTGCCGATGCGCTTGAAAAAACCGCAGCCAGGAAGCACGGCCAGAACACGGTAAACATGCAATGATCCCCGAGATTGGACACTTCTCGCTAATCCTGTCGCTGTGTGTCGGGCTGGTCATTGCTATAGTGCCGCTGGTTGGCAGCTTCACCGGTTCGCACGCATGGATGGCACTGGCCCGTCCGGCAACCCGGTTACAGGCGCTGCTGGTGCTGTTTTCGTATGGCGTGCTGACCTACTCGTTTCTGATTAACGATTTCTCCGTTAAGTATGTGGCATCTACGTCTAATTTGTCGCTGCCATTGATCTATCGGATCTCCGGTGTGTGGGGTGGCCATGAGGGGTCACTGCTATTGTGGCTGTTGATCCTGTGTGTGTGGGGAGCGGCCGTCAGTATTTTCAGTCGTGGTGTGCCATTGCAAATGATCGCCCGGGTTCTGTCTGTGATGGGCATGATCAGCGTGGGTTTTTTATTGTTTATGCTGTACACCTCGAATCCCTTCGACCGTTTGCTGCCGGCGCCACTGGACGGTCAGTCGTTAAACCCGTTGTTGCAGGACTTCGGTCTGGCTATTCATCCGCCCATGCTCTACATGGGCTATGTAGGATTTTCGGTGGCCTTTGCTTTTGCCATTGCCGCGTTGATCGGTGGCCGGCTCGATATGGCCTGGGCGCGCTGGATGCGACCTTGGACTAACATTGCGTGGGCTTTTCTGACAATCGGTATTGCGCTTGGCAGCTGGTGGGCGTACTACGAACTCGGCTGGGGCGGATGGTGGTTTTGGGATCCGGTAGAAAACGCGTCATTCATGCCATGGCTGGTGGGAACCGCGTTGATTCATTCACTTGCCGCCACCGAGAAGCGCGGGGCTTTTAAGGCCTGGACAGTGTTGCTCGCCGTCAGTGCCTTTTCACTGAGCTTGCTGGGCACCTTTCTGGTGAGATCCGGTGTGCTGACCTCGGTGCATGCGTTTGCCAACGATCCTGAGCGCGGTGTATTTATCCTTGGCTTTCTGATTGTTGTGGTTGGGTCTTCGTTGCTGCTGTATGCCTGGCGAGCGCCTGCATTGCGCAGTAACAGCGAGTTTGCCATCGAGTCTCGTGAGTCCGGGCTGCTGTTTAATAATGTCGTGATGGTGGTCATTTGCGCCAGCGTGCTGCTCGGCACGCTCTACCCGCTGGTGCTCGACACTATGGGGATTGCCAAACTGTCCGTCGGCGCTCCTTACTTTAACGCCATTTTCCTGCCACTGTTTGGTGCGGTTGGCCTGATGGTCGGTGTCGGTGCGCTGAGTCGCTGGAAGCGAGACAGCGTGATGCAGATTCTCATGCGGGTGCGCTGGGCTGCCCTGATCAGTATCATCTGTGGTCTGGCGCTGCCGTTTGCGATGGGCGAGTTCAAGCTCGCAGCAGCCGTCGGCATTGCCATCTCGATCTGGGTGACACTCACCACCATGCAAGGCGTGTGGGAGCGTATTCGTCACCGCAACAACAAGGTGTTTGCGCTGCTAACGATACCGGCTGGTTTCTGGGGTATGACGCTTGCGCACATCGGTATTGCTGTGTTCAGTATCGGCGTTAGTCTGACTTCTCTCTACAGCATCGAAAAAGACCTGCGACTCGCCCCGGGCGAAACCGAAGAGATTGCCGGATACCGCTTCACTTTTGACGGTGTTTCGAGAGTGCAGGGCCCCAACTATGTCGCTGACGAAGGCGTGCTGGATGTGCAGCTCGATGATGCCGACGTCGCCCGCCTGGCGGCACAAAAACGTGCCTACGAAGGCAACAGTCAGATGGGCATTATGACCGAAGCCGCTATTGATGCAGGCTTTACGCGTGACTTGTTCTTTGCCCTGGGAGAGCAGCTCGATCAGCAAGGTGCCTGGAGTATGCGCATCTACTACAAGCCGTTTGTGCGCTGGATATGGCTTGGGGCCTTTATGATGGGTATCGGCGGCGTGCTGGCGGTTACTGATCGACGCTATCGCAAAGTGAAGGTCAAGCATACGGCTGCAGATGATGCAGCAGTGGCCGGAGCGGCGAAGTCATGAGATTTGCTCTGCCGTTGCTGGTGTTTGTGCTGATTGGCGGCTTTCTGTATTCCGGTCTGAATCGTGATCCGCGCTATGTGCCGTCGCCTCTGATCGGCAAACCAGCGCCTGAATTCAGTCTGCCAACACTGGCCGGGCCGGCAAAATCGTTCTCGCCTTCAGATATGGCCGGCAAGGTCTGGCTGTTTAATATCTGGGGGACCTGGTGTGTTGCCTGCCGGGTGGAGCATCCGGTGCTGGTGCAGCTGGCCGGAAGCGGGCTGGTGGATATCGTTGGCCTCAACTACAAAGACGACGACGCCGAAGCGATAAAATGGCTGAAAGACCTGGGAGACCCTTACCTCACCACCGCCGTTGATGCCGACGGGCGAATTGGCATCGACTGGGGTTTTTATGGTGCGCCGGAGACGTTCTTGATCGATAAAAAAGGCGTCATTCGGCACAAGCATGTAGGGCCTGTGTCACCAAACGATATCAGTAATACTATTCTGCCGCTGGTCGCGGAGCTGAGAGCGGAGGCCGGCTGATGATTAGACTGATTGTTGCGGTGGTGTTGATCTTCGCTGCCGTCCAGGTGCAGGCACAGAGTGTCTATGCCGAGCACGAGTTTGACGATCCTGCAAAGCAGGAAATGTTCAAAGAGCTGGCCGCCGAACTTCGATGTCTGGTGTGTCAGAATCAGAACATTGCCGACTCCAATGCCGAGTTGGCGCAAGATCTGCGGCGAGAGATTTTTGCCATGATCGAAAGCGGCGACAGCAAGAGTGACATTACCGATTTCATGGTTGAGCGCTATGGCGAGTTTATTTTGTACCGGCCGTTGCTGTCAGCCAAAACCCTCGTGTTGTGGCTCGGACCACTGATCTTTTTCCTTGGCGGTATGGTGATGATCGTGATGATCTCGCGCCGCACCAAAAAAACGGTTATCGAGATCGACGAAGCCTCGCTTGGGCAAGCTCGAGATCTGCTCGATGAAAAGCGCGACTCCGACGATAAAACCAACTAACGGAACCTACCTTGTCTGTCTTTTTTCTGTGTATTGCGTTGTTGGTAGTGATTGTACTGGCGTTGTTACTGCCATCACTGCAACGGCGGCGAACGGCGTCCGAAAGCATTGACCGGCGCGAATTCAATATAGCGATTGCGCGTGAGCAATTGGTCGAACTGGAAAAGCGCCTTGCCGATGGCGAGTTGCCGGATCCGGAGTTTCGACAAGAGCGCTCGAGGCTGGAGCGCGATCTGGCGGTCGATATCGAAGGTATTCAAGCCAGTGAGCAGCCAGCCGCGAAATCCGGTGGACACTGGATGACCTGGCCGGTTGCCGTGCTGATTCCGGTGATGGCAGGCTATGTTTACCTAACCATTGGTACACCGGAGGCCATTGACCCTGCAAATCGACAGGCAAAAGCGCCGGTTCAGCAGACCGCACAGCCGGCTGCGCGGGAAGCGCCCGATATACAAGACGTTATTGCCCGTATCGAAGAGCGACTGCAGCAGCAACCGGACGATGCTGTCGGATGGTTTATGTTGGGGCGCGCGCACATGACCGCAGGTGACTTCCCCGAAGCGGTCGAGGCCATTCGCAAATCCTATTCGCTAAACGATCAGGAACCTGAAGTTATGATCCGGCTGGCAGATGCAATTGCCATGAGTCAGGGCGGCAGTATGGCTGGTGAGCCCGAGCCGTTGCTGCAGCGCGCATTAGCAATGCAGCCGAACAATCCGCAGGGATTGTGGTTATTGGGTATGGCGCAAAGCGAGCGCCGTGATTCAAAAGCTGCTATCTCCACCTGGGAGTCGTTAGTGCCGCTGTTGCAGGACGATCAGCAATCGCAACTCGAAGTAGCCCGGCTACTCAAAGTCGAGCGTGGCGTGTTGGCGGCCGCAGACCAGGCAACCGGTGCGGCAGTCGACGAGTCGCCGGCGACTAAAGCCCCGGCCGAGCAACCTCTGGCACTGACAGTCAATGTGACTCTGCCGGACGGCATTGCCGCAGATCTGGCAGCCGACACTACCGTGTTTGTCTATGCGAAAGCCGCCAATGGCCCGCCGATGCCGCTGGCCGTGGCACGACGGACGCTCGCTGATATACCTTTCAGTGTCACGTTGAGTGACCAGGACGCGATGCTTCCTGCAATGAAACTAAGTGGCTTCGAGCGTGTTGTCGTCGGGGCCCGGTTATCGCGCAGCGGTAATGCGATTGCCGAACCTGGTGACATATTCGGCGAGATGGCGGACATAAGCACCGCTGAGAGCGCCGAGGTTGATGTGCAGATAAAGGATATCGTGCCGCAGTAGCCGGCTTCAGCGTCAGCCGATAGCGCAACAGTGCTTGCCCGCTCGTCGTTGTCCGATGCACGGATCAGGGGGTTGCGACACTAAACGCACAGAATCCGGCTGGCGACCCGAACCTGCCATGCTGACGCCCGGGACACTGTGAATATTTGTGTGTTCGGGAGGTGGAATCGAGTGTCTGATTTGTCACTGGCTCAATTCTTCATGCGCTGAGACTATTGACTCAGTAAAACATCGAACAAATCATTGAAATACAGTTACAACAGCGCGCAGTACAGTGCGGTCGGCTGGAAGGTTGCAGCTGCCTGCGCATTGTTATGCGTACCGCTCTCAGGCCGGGCCATGCCCGTTTGCGATGGCATTATCAGCGCGATTTCGTTTACCGGCAACCACGTTACCCTCAACCGTACTCTCGAGCAGCGGATCGACCTGCGTGTCGGTCAGAGGTGCAGTGCGGAAGACCTGTCCAACAGCCGCCAGGCGATCATGAACACCGGGTTGTTTCAGTCCGTCGATGTGTCGTTCGATGAGGACACCAAAGCCGTCGGGTTCAATGTCACCGAGCGGCATTACATCCTGCCGTTGCCGCGAATTTCTCGCAATGCAGATGGCGAGGTTCAGCTCGGTGGGCAGTTGCGCTTTGATAACGTCAGAGGGTTGAATCACAAGTTTAAATTATCAGCCCGTCGGGAGTTGGAAGAAGATGGTAAAGGCAATGCTGGCAACCGCGTATCCGCCCGCTATGAAATACCGCAGTTTCTAAATACGGATCTAGGCGCTTCAGTGAGTATTTCCGGAGTCAGCAGAACTGAAGATTCCTTTGAAAACGCGGTGGCGGTGGGTGTCGTCAAACGGCGCGAGCACGCGCTGAATATCGGGATGTCGAAATACCTGCAGTCGAGTACTTCGCTGCAAGGCTGGCGAGTCGATGTTGGCGCTTCCTACACTGACAGGGATTATCAGCTGAAGGACGGTTCCTTTGGCACACTGGTGTCCGGCACAAACGCAGAATTGCGAGTCAAGATTAGTAATAACCAATTGCAGCTTGATGAGTATCGGCGGCGCGGTTCGCATTACGGAGCGGTGATCGCTGTAGCGAAAAACGGTTTTCTGAGTGACTTCTCCTACGTGCGATTGTCAGCCTACTATCGCCTGTACTTTCCGTTGGTCAGTGATGTCTATGAGAACATCAATGTGCAATTGCGGGTAGGCGCGGCAAATCGCGGGGCATTTGGCGAGCCGTCCTTTCATATTGGTGGCAGCAGCACATTGCGGGGGTTCTCCAGCGACGTCCTGCAAGGCGAGCGAATGGCTGTGGCAAATGTAGAGTACCTGCGCTCGTTTAAGAAAAAGCCGGGTTTGCGCTGGGCGATGATTATGGATTTTGCTGCGGTAAAGAACGATGATCCCTGGAGAATGTCTGATATACGCGGTGGTGTCGGTGGCGGGCTTCGCTGGAAAATACGATCATTTGTGAATACCGACCTGAAACTGGATATCGCCTATGGTCTGGGTGATGGCGGTGGTGACAGAAAAGTATACTTTGGCACCAGCGTCGTGTTCTAGACTGTAGTATCCGGTTGCGGTGAGCGTGCGACGTTAGTGCGCCAGGCGGTCAGTGGCCGGATCAATCCGCCGCAAGGCGGGCTGGTTAATTCAGTGAGGGGCTCTCAATAGTGACGGGTTTTGCAACACCTCGGGGAACCCGTGGCCCGAAAATTTTTATGGCTGCACCAGACGTTGGCTACTGACGACGGTTGTGGGGGTGGCTGTTTTTTGTCGTTTGGTATCGTGGCACAGCGGCGCGAATCCAGCGGCCGAATATTGCTGTTGCGCTAGACACCACGCGAGCACGCGGATACTTGCTATCTTTGCGCCATGGGAGGTCACTCCTTAATCGCTAACGTAAGTGACAAGGGTATTTTATCGCCTGTCGGGCGAAAGGTTAACGAACTATGCAAGCAAGTAACTACGCACATTGGATGCTCAAGCGGGACGCTGATGATATCGCCTGGCTTTCAATTGATCGCGCTGATGAGTCGACCAATACGCTCGGAGCGGCCGTTATTACCGAGCTCGACCAGATTCTCGACGAGCTCTACGCCCGGCAGCCACGTGGTCTGGTGATCGACTCTGCGAAAGATACCGGGTTTATTGCCGGTGCTGACATACGCGAGTTTGAAGCGTTCAGTGATGCTGAAACGGTTACCCGCCAGGTACGCCTTGGCCATGCGGTTTTTACCAAGCTCGAGCAATTGCCTGTGCCGACGGTGGCGGCGATAAAAGGCTTCTGTCTAGGGGGCGGTTACGAGTTAGCGCTATGCTGCAAATACATCATGGTGCTGGATGTGCCGGACACCCGGGTGGGTCTGCCGGAAGTGCAGCTTGGTATTATTCCCGGGCTTGGTGGCACGGTGCGTTTACCTGAACGGGTAGGCGGCATGAAAGCGATGACAGCCATGCTGACCGGGCGCCTCTATCGGGCACGGCCAGCGCGCGCTCTGGGTATGGTCGATGAAGTGGTAGACAAGCACGGCAATCTGCACTGGGCGGCGCGCCGTGCCGTGTTGCAGAAGCGCAAATTTAAAGGGAAATCATTTGTAGCGCGAGTCACTAACCTGGGTCCGGCCAGAAACAAACTCGCCGAGATTATGCATAAACGCACCGCTGCGAAGGCAAACCCGGTGCATTATCCCGCGCCTTTCAGGCTGATCGAAAACTGGAAGCAGCACGGTGCAGATCGGGCTGCGATGTTCAATGCAGAAGCCAACACGATCGGGGAGTTAATGGTCGGGCCGACATCACGTGGACTGCAGCGTGTATTTCACCTGATGGAGCGTATTAAAGGCCTCGGAAAAAATAACGAATTCAGCTGTCGCCGTGTGCACGTGATTGGTGCCGGTGTGATGGGCGGCGATATCGCTGCCTGGTGTGCGTTGCAGGGTATGGAAGTTACCGTGCAGGATCGTGAGATGAAATATATCGAGCCTGCTGTTGCCCGCGCCAAAAAGTTGTTTAAAAAGAAAACCCGCAGTAAGCACGCCGCAGATGCCACCATGGCGCGGTTTATTGCTGATGTCGAAGGCAAGGGCGTTGCTCGCGCCGATGTGGTGATTGAGGCGATATACGAAAACGTCGAGGCCAAGCAAGCGCTCTATGCAACACTCGAACCGCAGATGCAGGATCACGCGGTACTGGCCACGAATACCTCGGCAATTCCACTTGAAACATTATCATCCGGGTTGCGACGACCGGGCCGCTTGATCGGTCTGCACTTTTTTAACCCTGTAGCAAAAATGCCGCTGGTTGAAGTGGTTCATGGCGAGGGTACTGATGCCGCGATGGTATCGAAAGGCAATGCCTTTTGCGGACAGATAAAGCGGTTTCCGTTGCCGGTAAAAAGCAGCCCGGGCTTTTTGGTGAATCGGGTACTTGCTCCCTATATGCTCGAGGCGATGCATATGTACGATGAAGGCGAAAAGAAAGAAGCGATTGATGCGGCAGCGCTGCAATTCGGGATGCCTATGGGTCCCATTGAATTGGCCGATACGGTCGGACTTGATGTCGGACTCAGCGTTGTGAAGAAGCTCGGTGGTGATGCAGTTGATAAAGCTGTCGAGCGCCTCAGTGCGATGATCGAGCAGGGCGAGCTGGGCAAAAAATCCGGCAGTGGTTTCTATAAGTGGGTCAATGGCAAACCTGAGAAGGAAGCTATCGAGGCTGACGATCAGATTGATCAGCGCGCAAAACGCCTGCTGAAACCATTCCTCGATGAATGCAAAGCGTGTAGCGCAGACGGCATTGTGGAAGATGATGACCTACTCGATGCAGGTATCATTTTTGGCACCGGCTTCGCGCCGTTTCATGGCGGACCGATGAACTATCTAAAGCGCGGGGATGACCTATAGGGTGCGGGCGGCAATTCAGCCAGCGCTGCGGCCTGAGTCACAGTGATTTCCCGGGGGCAGTGCTTTGAGTCTATGCGGTGTGACAGAACACAATACTATCTGAATTATAAGTCGTGTTTGAATACCGGATAGGGCGACAGGAAAGGCCGGGTGATTCCGGTCTAACAGATCTGCCGCCGATGGCGTACTGTGGTGAAGCTCAGGGCAAACACAGGATATATCGTTTGAGATATAGAAAAGATGATCTCCGGTCTGACTTATCAGGCTGTTGCAACTATTAACGTCAATCGTGGTGCAGCTGCGCGCTTGATGCAGACATAACAGAATTACAGGAATTCTCTATGACAAATACTCTCAGACCTGTCGCTGTTGTCGGCGGCGTGCGAATACCATTTTGTCGATCCAACTCCGCCTACAGTGCATTGTCCAATCAAGACATGTTATCAACGGCACTTAACGGTCTGGTTACCCGGTTTGATCTGGCTGGTGAGAAAATTGATGAAGTGGTCGCCGGTGCGGTGATCACCCATTCGAGAGACTGGAACCTGGCCCGTGAGTCTGTGCTGAGCACGCCGTTGTCGCCGTTGACACCGGCGCTCACCATGCAGCAGGCCTGTGGTACCAGTTTGCAGGCGGCTATAACGTCATCAGCTAAAATTGCCACGGGTCAGATTGAGTGCGCGATTGCGGCCGGTGCGGATACCGTCAGTGATGTGCCGATTGTGTTTGGCCGCAAGTTCTCACGGCGTATGGTGCAGCTGGGTCGGGCCCGGTCTATGATGGCCCGTTTAAAATTACTTAAGGGCTTTGGCCCGGGTGAGTTAAAACCGTTGCCGCCTTCGGTTAATGAGCCGCGCACATTGCTTTCCATGGGGCAGCACTGCGAAATGATGGCACAGCATTGGGGGATCAGTCGGGAGGCACAGGATCAGTTGGCCATGGAAAGCCATCACAAGGCGGCGGCCGCCTACGATGCCGGATTTTTCGATGATCTGGTCACCCCGTGCGAGCAGGTGCTGCGCGATAACAATATGCGCCCGGATACGTCAATGGAAAAACTGCAGACGTTGCGCCACGCCTACGATAAATCCGAGCGCGGCACACTGACAGCGGGTAACAGCACACCGCTGACTGATGGCGCTTCCAGTGTGTTACTGGCCAGCGAACAATGGGCACGTGAGCGTGGTTTGCCGATTCTGGCCTATCTGACGCATAGCCAGACAGCTGCGGTCGATTTTGTCGGCGGTGAAGGCCTGTTGATGGCACCGGCCGTGGCCGTCAGTGACATGTTAAAACGGGCAGACTTAACCCTTCAGGATTTCGACTTTTATGAAATTCACGAAGCGTTTGCGGCACAGGTGCTCTGTACACTGGCGGCCTGGGAATCCGACGAATATTGCAGGGATCGTCTGGATCGCACCGCGGCAATGGGGAGCATTGATCGAAGCAAGATGAACATAAAAGGCAGTAGTCTTGCGGTTGGTCATCCGTTTGCGGCAACCGGTGCAAGAATCATGGGGACACTGGCAAAGATCATCGATGAAAATGCTGGCGGCCGTGGGCTTATCTCTGTCTGCACGGCGGGTGGCATGGGGGTGACTGCAATACTCGAGCGATAGTGATCGCCAGCGCCGCGAGTCTACAGGTTGAACTGTAACACCGGTATTCCGTTGCGCTCCGGCCGGGCCGGCAAACCCGTCGCACATGCGGAATACGCTGATCGAAAAAGCACTTGAAAAGGGTCGCAACCGAGCCCACATTGTGCAGCGAAGTGCGCGGCCCCGAGTTGCGTGAATATCAGTTCAGGCAGCTTGCACGTTGGCCGCCTGTATAGGGATACACAGCTACGGTCAGTCTGCGCTGGCAGGCCGGTCCGGCGAACCGTAGATTACCGCGCACGTCGGTGGTCAGATACAATTGCGGTAGTCGTCAGCCACCCAAGGTGTGTCGCTGTTACTACGGCGGAACCCGGCGCATTCGACTACATTGGCAAAAAATTCATCAACACTTAACTGAGGAAGTAGACACATGAAGATACTGGTCGCTGTGAAACGAGTGCTCGACTACAACGTCAAAGCGCGCGTCAACGCGGACGGTACGGGTATCGACCTTGCCAACGTCAAGATGTCGATGAACCCGTTTGACGAGATTGCCGTTGAGGAAGCGCTGCGCATTAAGGAGGCCGGTAAGGCTGATGAGGTAATTGCTGTATCGATGGGGGTCAAGCAGTCGCAGGAAACCATCCGTACCGCGCTGGCAATGGGGGCGGATCGCGGTATTCTGGTAGAAACCGATGCCGAGCTGCAGCCATTAGCAATTGCCAAGCTGCTCGCTGCTATTGCCGCACGTGAAGAGCCCGGGCTGGTAATCGTGGGTAAGCAGGCAATCGACGACGACAGCAATCAAACCGGGCAGATGTTTGCCGCGTTAATGGATTGGCCACAGGCAACGTTTGCCTCCGAAGTCGACATCGACGGCGACAGCATGAAGGTTACCCGCGAAGTAGATGGTGGTCTGGAGTCTATTCAGGTTTCTATGCCTGCGCTGATTACCACCGACCTGCGCCTGAATGAACCGCGATACGCCAAACTGCCAAACATCATGAAAGCGAAGAAGAAACCGCTGGATGTGCTTACACCCGAAGAACTTGAAGTGGATATTGCGCCGAGACTGGTCACCGTTAAGGTAGAAGAGCCACCAACCCGTAAAGCCGGTGAGATTGTCGGTTCGGTTGCCGAGTTAGTCGACAAGCTTAAAAATGAAGCCAAAGTCATCTAAGCCAACAGAATACTCAGGAACTATCATGACAACATTAGTAATTGCAGATCACGACAACAGTGAACTGAAACCGGCTACTCTGAATGTGGTGGCTGCCGCCCAGGCGATTGGCGAAGAAATCGTTGTGCTGGTCGCAGGCGCCGGGTGCGCTGCGGTTGGCGAGCAGGCTGCTAAGGTGGCAGGCGTTGCGAAGGTACTGGTCTGTGATGACCCGGCCTACGCAAACCAACTGGCCGAGAACATGACACCGCTGATCGTTGCTCTGGCGACTGACTACTCGCACGTCCTGTTTGCGAATACCGCCAGCGGTAAAAATATCATGCCCCGTGCCGCCGCTAAGCTCGACGTGGCCGGGATTTCGGATATCACAGCCGTGGTCAGTGCAGACACCTTTGTGCGTCCGATATACGCCGGTAACGCTATGATGACCGTGCAGAGCATCGACGCCTGCAAGATGATCACCGTGCGTACCACCGCGTTTGAGGCAGTCGCCGCGGAGGGCGGAACAGCGGCTGTTGAGACTGTCGCAGCCGTTGCTGCCAGTGACAAAGTCAGCTGGACCGGCGCGGAACTGACTAAGTCCGACCGACCGGAACTCACCAGCGCGAGCATTGTTGTTTCAGGTGGACGCGGCATGCAGAACGGTGAAAACTTCGCCATGCTTGAGTCCGTCGCCGAAAAGCTCAACGCGGCGGTCGGAGCATCCCGTGCTGCGGTTGATGCGGGCTTTGTGCCGAACGACTATCAGGTGGGACAAACCGGCAAAGTGGTCGCTCCTGATCTCTACATTGCGGTTGGTATCTCCGGTGCAATTCAGCATCTGGCCGGTATGAAAGACAGCAAGGTGATTGTTGCCATCAACAAGGACGAGGAAGCGCCGATCTTCCAGGTAGCCGACTACGGTCTGGTTGCGGACCTGTTTGATGCCGTACCCGAGTTGGACGCCGCACTCGCAGAAAACTAGAGCGTCACGCGGTGGGATTGCCGGATATTCTGCCGCGTAAGCTTGGTTTTCGCAGGCGGTGCAACAAATCATTGTGGCACCACAGGCACCTTCAGGCGTTTCAACGCTACGCTGCCGGCAGTGTGCTAGACGCCTGATTCCCACCCCGCTGCACAATTCCTGCTGCGGTGCGCTCTGTGTCCCGGCGACTACGCGCAAGTCGTCGACATAATCTCTGCGTTTTTGCGCCTGGTGCTGCACTGAGCCCGGCGCAGGATCAAACTTGCATTGCACTTGCTATAATGGCGGTAGTGGCACTAGCGGTGCTACTGAAGCCTGACTCATCCGGAGAACAAATTTTGTCTTACACAGCTCCCGTTAAGGATATGCGCTTTGTGCTCGATCATGTTGTCGGGATGGAAGACATCGCCCGACTGCCGGGTTATGAAGAGGCCACCCCCGATATCGTCTCCGCGATTCTGGAGGAGGCCGGCAAGTTTGCCGCCGATGTATTAGCGCCGCTTAATCACCCCGGCGATCTCGAAGGGGCAACGTGGACCGCCGAGGGAGTTACCACTGTCGCCGGTTGGAAAGACGCCTATACACAATTCTCCGAGGCCGGCTGGAACAGTCTGGCGTTTGATCCGGAATATGGCGGGCAGGGCATGCCCGGCGCGCTGGCTGCGGCGGTGCAGGAGATGTGGCACAGCTCAAACATGGCGTTCGGTCTGTGCCCGCTGCTAACTCAGGGCGCAGTGCATGCAATTGCTTCGCACGCCTCGGATGAGCTAAAGCAGACATACCTTGAGAAAATGATCAGCGGACAGTGGACCGGCACGATGAATTTAACCGAGCCTCAAGCCGGTTCCGATCTAGCCGCTGTCCGGTCGCGTGCTGAACCTCGCGGTGATCACTACCTTATCACCGGTCAGAAAATCTACATCACCTACGGTGATCACGATATGACTGAAAACACCATCCATCTGGTACTGGCTCGTACTCCCGATGCGCCGGCCGGTGTTAAAGGCATATCGTTGTTTGTGTGCCCGAAATACCTACTCAACAGTGATGGTACCCCGGGTCAGCGCAATGATGCCCGGTGTGTTTCGATCGAGCACAAACTGGGTATTCATGCGAGCCCGACCTGCGTGATGTCGTTCGGCGATGATGGCGGTGCGGTCGGCTATCTGGTGGGTGAGGAAAACCGTGGCCTGATGTATATGTTCACCATGATGAATGAAGCGCGGCTGGCAGTCGGCATTGAAGGCTATGCGCTGGGCGAAATGGCTTATCAGCGTGCTACCGCGTTTGCCAAAGACCGCAAGCAGGGGCCGGTGCTTCTCGGCGATAAAGAATCGCAGCCGGGTATCATCAATCACCCGGATGTGCGCCGTATGCTGATGACAATGCGTTCGCAGGTTGAGGCGGCACGGGTGATTGCCTACGATTGTGCGGCGGCCTTTGACTTTGCGTCGCATCATAGCGACGAGGACGTTCGCGCCAGATTTGACCGGAGAGGTGCATTGCTGACTCCCATCGTCAAGGGCTGGTCAACCGAGATCGGTGTCGATGTCTGCTCGCTGGGTGTGCAGGTGCATGGTGGTATGGGCTTTATCGAGGAAACCGGTGCAGCGCAATATCTGCGGGATGTAAGAATCACACCGATCTATGAAGGCACTACCGGCATCCAGGCAAACGATCTGCTGGGTCGCAAGACGCAATACGACGGTGGGCAGGGTATCGAAGAGCTCCTGGTCGATATGCGGGCGACTCTATCAGCGCTTGAGCAGGCGACAGATGCGCATGGTAAACGGGCAGGCAAGGCACTGAAAAACGCCATCGATCTGGTCGCGGCAGCCAGTCAGAAAATACTGCAGCAGGAGAACCCGGCAGTGAACGCGGCGGTTGCCAATGACTACCTGATGTTGATGGGTTATACCACCGGTTGCTGGGCTCTGGCGCGCTCGGTGTTAGCAACAGCTAACGTGGATGATAACGATTTTGTCAGCGCCAAACTTACTGTGTGCCGTTTTTATTTTGACTGCATTGCCCCCCGCGCCAATAGTCACTTCACCGCGCTTGAAAATGCCGACATCGAACACTACGCGCTCGATATCGAACTAATGTAAGACCTCATAATGGCGGCTGCAGGCATCAATTTTCCTGCAGTACGTCACAGCTAGCTGCTGTATAACCAGACTCTGTTGGCCTAATTAAAAAGGCGGCTTTCAGAACTGTCTGCAT